>JBHHYX010000077.1:0-16128 GCA_046757765.1 Acidobacteriota bacterium
CAGCGCGGCGCTTCCGACGCCTCGCGACGAAACCTGGTGCATAATCCGGGTTAGCTTAGATAATTCCCATCCCGGGAGTCGTAAGTAGTTTAACTAAAGCATGTTACGAGATTGGAATGGGAACTCGAATTCCCAAAGTACGATTGCAAGTACGAAATCTCAAATGGAAGAGTTGTTTGAGGTTTGGAGCTTGGATACTTGGGATTTGTTTGAGATTTGAGGCTTGGGGCCTTGAGATTTCTAGTTCCCATCCCAAAAGCTAAGCCATTCTTTCACAACTCGTTAAGAGTTTCCGGACGAGAACTAGCAGCTAGCGCCGGCCTCATCGACCGCTTGTGATGGGAGCCACACTCTCCCCCTCGGCCGGCACTTTGAATTTCGACCTTTTGGCGGAGCGCATCTGGGAACGTGTATAGAGAATCCTGTGGACAACCGTCCAGTTGGAAAGCACGGCGATCACCCACAGCACCGGATCCATAAAATAGAAAGACCCAATGATGAGTAGTACGATCCGCTCCGGACGTTCCAGAAAACCGACCTTGCAACTCGGAATGAGACTTTCCGCCCGCGCCCGCGCATAGCTGGTCATGACGGAACCCATCATCACAACGCCCACCAGCACCACATAATTAATCCGCCCCAGACTCCCATAGTAGATCATCAGACCGAGATACATGATCAGATCGGAATAGCGATCCATGACCGAGTCAAAGAATGCGCCAAAGGGGGTCTCGGCCTTGGCACTACGAGCGACCATCCCGTCGACCATGTCGAAGAGTCCGGCGATGATCAGGATCACTCCCGCCACGCGAAACTTGCCCTGAGAAAAAGCCAGGGCCGTCAGAATGCTGCCCACAAAGCCGGAGAAGGTCAAATGGTTTGGACGGATCCGCAAAACGGTCAGGGTTCTCACGATCCATCCCAGAATGACCTGCGCCCCTTGTCCAATCCTGTCAGATATCATCTCTTGCCACCTTGAGAAAGTGAGGCATCACCTCTCCCCGCCAACTCCTCACCCGGTCGGTCTCATTCCGAGCGGAATCAGACCCACGTGGTGACCCATTCTTGAGAAATCCGAGTCCAACCTGAATGGAGCGATTGTCGACGGCGGCAAGCACCAATCTGTTGCGCCCCGCGGGTCTTGTCGGTCCTCGACATACCGCGGCGGGTATGCCTGCGGTCTCCGCAACCCGCTGGAACACAACATCTTGGCGCTTCTCATCCGCCAGAATCGCTCAACTCAGGTCAAAAAAGTTCAAACTTGATGGTCAGGAACTTTTTTGGGTTCTGGCGGAAGTCGTAAAGGAGCTTGACCACTTCCGAAGAAACCAGATTGAGATTCTCGTAGAGTTGCTCATCTTTTGCAAGCCTGCCGAGCGTTCCCTTCCCGGCCTCCACATCCTGAACGAAGCCGGTCAACTGGTTCAGTGTCCCCCGGATATCATCATACAGTTGTTCATCCTTCGACAGCTTGCCCAAGGTCCCCTCCCCTGACTCCATACGCTGGGTGATGCCACGAAGGTTGGCCACGACGTCATCGGCATTTTCGTAGAGGGAAGGATCATTGACGATCTTGCCAAGGGTGCCGCGCCCTTCGTTGATTTCGGCCGCCACCCGCTGGAAACTCTTGACGGAATCATTGAGCCGATCATAGAGTTCGCGATCCTGGATGAGTCGGGAGAGGGTTCCCCCACCCGTCGAGACATCGGTCATGAGTTGACCCGCCTTGTCGGCTGCGGCCCGGGCACTGAGCGCGGTATCATTCAAGTTGTTGAAGAAAGAGGGGTCGTTGAAAAACTTACCCACCGTACCTTCGCTCTCGGCGAAGCCTCCAATCATCCCCTCCAACTTGCCCGACAGGGTCTTGAAGTTGGTCAGGATGTCATTGGCCCCGGTGATCAACTCCTGGAAACCCGCCTGCCTTCTGCCTGTGATGAGAACGACTTCCTGGGTTTCATCTCCCAGCCAGGTAGAAACCTTTTCGGTTCGGACCTGGGCGGGTCGGGAACTTCGACCCAAAGAAATCTCAATGTACTTGTCGCCCAGCAGACCCACCGAGCCGAGTGAGATGTTGCTGTCTTCTCTGATCCAGTCTCGGTAATCAGACTTGACCTGAAGATAGACGACGATGTTCTGAAGGTTGCCGCGGGCCTCTTCAATCTTACCGTGAACATCATCGAGTCTGGCCACCTGGTCTTCGATCATGCCCTGCAGCGTCTCCATCTGTTGGCGCGCCCGGGCGGCCTCTTGAGTGTTGGCTCCGTACTGGGCGAGCGTTTCATCATAGTGGGCGTGAGCCTGCTGCAACTGGTCGCGAGTGGCGGAAAGCCTCTGCTGCAGGGTAGTCTCTTGAAGCGTGAGCCTTTCGAGCAAGTCCATCGTCCGCTGGTTCTCTTGAGTGGGTGGCATTTCTTCACGTTTGAGAAGGTGCTGAGTGGGCAACAGCACCCGGGTGACGTTGCCCACTTCAACGCCGCCCAAAAGAATGATGTCTCCCGGCTTCAGTCCCGAAACATTGTTTAAGTAAGTCTTTGCGGTGAACGTGTCTTCGAACAATCCCACTTGGGATCCAATCCTGAAGATCGCTACGGCCAGAATGACCGACGCCACAATCACGAAGATCCCGACTTTCATTTCTGAAAGCGTCACCCGTTTTTTTTTCTGCCATGGCTCTCCTCTTGCTGGGGGCTGAGGACCCCTCATGTCAGGAATTCCCGCAGGTAGGGATCCCGGCAATCCAGCATTTCCCGGTGATTACCTTCGAAAAGGACCTGTCCTTGTTTGAGCATCACGAAGCTCGTATTGATGAGGCAAAAATCATTGCCTTCGGAGACAAAGATCACTTCCTTGTCTTCCCCAACCACCGCCCACTCGGCGGCCAGCGTCATCGCGGACTTTAAGTCGTGCGTCACAAAGATGGAGGAAACTCCTTCCAGATCACGCAATTCAATGACCAATTCGCAGATCGTGCGTCCGGTGATCGGGTCCAATCCAGCTGTGGGTTCATCGTAGAGCATGATACGGGGATTTCCGACCAGAGCGCGGGCAATCGCCACCCTTCTGCGCATTCCTCCCGACAACTCGGAAGGCAACTTGTTGACGGCCCCCTCGAGTCCCACGAAACCGAGCAAGCGGCGGACCACATCGTCGATTTGAGACTGGGTCTGATTTCCATCCTCGAGCATTCGATAGGCGACGTTCTCTCCCACCGTGAGGGAGTCAAAAAGGGCTCCCTCCTGGAAGACCATGCCAATGCGCTTTCGAATGGGCATGAGTTCCTCCTCGCCCATCCCGGTGATGTCTTTCCCTTCCACCAGCACTTTCCCAGAGTCGGGCTTGATGAGCCCCAGCACCAGCTTCAAAAGGGTCGACTTTCCCGAACCGCCGCCTCCAAGGACGACTTTGGTCTCGGCCTCCCGAACTTCCATGCTGAAATCCTTCAGGACAGGACGTCCGTTGTAAGACTTGCTAACGTGTTGGAAAGAAATCGTGTTCAATATCGTAGTTCCAGGATGATCTTGCTGATGAAGAAGTCCGCCACGATCACCAGAATGGAGGCGGTGACAACGGCTCGAGTGGTGTTTTGGCCAACTCCCTGGGTTCCACCTCTGGTCCGCAACCCAAAGTAGCACCCCACCATTCCGACGATAAACCCAAAGACAATAGGCTTGACCAGCCCCTCCAGGGCATGGTTGTAGTCGAGAGAACGAAGCGCGGTACTCCAAAAGAGGGGAGTGTTCAGGTGTAGAGTGTAAAAGGAGACGATCCAGCCTCCGATCAGACCGAAGAAATCGGCCAGCACCGTCAGGAGTGGAACCATAGTGGTGCAGGCCACCATTCGAGGGGTGACCAGTTTCTTGATCGGGTCTGTTCCCAGGGCTCGCATGGCATCGATTTGCTCGGTCACCAGCATCGACCCCAGCTGGGAAGCAATACCCGATCCGACACGACCGGCGACCATCAAAGCCGTCAGCACCGGACCCAACTCCTTGATCAAAGAGAGGGCGACCAGCTGCCCCGTCAGATTGACGGCACCAAACGATTTCAAGGAACTGGCGGTCTGGAGAGCCAGGACACCTCCGGTGAAAAAGCCTGTCAGGATGATGATGAACAACGACCCCGTTCCGATGATGTCCATCTGAGTGAAGGTGTCTTGCAAGTACCGGGGCTGGCGAAAAAGGTTGGCGATGGCCTGGCAGCAGAGGAGGCTGAATTCCTGCACTTCCAGAACAACTCTCAAGACGACGTCTTTGCGCTCCAGTCTGTCCGTGGCACTCCCTTGCATAGTCTTGGTACTCAATCCGTGCGGGCTGTTATTAGTGTTACACTAATCATTTGCGGTTTGGCAACATTGCAGCCGATACAAGCCTCAATCTATCGATTCGTGGCGCTTGCGGAGCGGCGAGGGGCAGTCGATGCTTCGATTCTTGACGTCAGGGGAATCTCACGGAAGGGGATTGATTTCGATCATCGAAGGGTTTCCAGCCCATGTTCCCGTGGACGTGCAGTTTATTAACGTTGAGCTGAAGAGACGGATGGGGGGATACGGGCGCGGCGCCCGCATGAAGATTGAAAGCGATCAGATCGAGATCTTTGGGGGTGTCCGCCACGGACGGAGCCTGGGATCGCCGATTGCCTTCGTGGTTCACAACCGGGATTGGGTGAACTGGTCCGACGTCATGTCCGTTGATGCCAACCCGGACGCGGCCGGACAGCGTCGCGTTACTCGACCTCGCCCCGGACACGCCGATCTGGTGGGCGCGCTGAAATACCACTTCCAGGATATGCGCAACGTGCTGGAACGCTCCAGTGCCCGAGAAACCACGTCACGGGTGGCGGTGGGCGCCTTTTGCAAGTTATTGCTGAGGGAACTCGGTGTCACTGTTTACAGTCACATCGTTGCCATCAAGGAGGTGCGCCTCTCCCCCCAGCAGCAAAGTCAGGTCTCCATCGAGGCTCTTCCCCAGATCGAATCCTCCGCCATGCGATGCTGCGACCCGGCGCTGGACATGGAAATGAAAGCAGCCGTCGACCGGGCCATTGAAAGGGGCGAGACGATAGGAGGCACTTTTGAGGTTCGTGTGGCCGGGCTGCCCCCGGGGCTGGGGAGCCATGTGCACTGGGACCGCAAGCTGGATGGGCGATTGGCCCAGGCCATCATGTCGATCAACGCCGTCAAATCCGTTGAAATCGGGACCGGATTGGAGTCCGATCCCTATGGCAGCGAGTTTCACGACGAAATCTTCTACCACGACGAAGGCCGGTGCTTCTATCGCAAAACCAATCGTGCCGGTGGGATTGAAGGGGGTATGAGCACCGGCCAGGAGTTGATCGTGCGAGGCGTCGTCAAACCGATCCCGACTTTGCGTCGCCCGCTGTGGTCGGTCGATTTTGAAACGAAAAAACCCTTCAAGGCCCAGTACGAACGTTCCGACACCTGTGTGGTTCCGGCGGCCGGAGTCATCGGAGAGGCAATGGTCGCTGTCGTCCTGGCCGAGGCCGTGCAGGAAAAATTTGGCGGTGATACACTCAAAGAGATTCGCACCAACCTCGATTCCTACCTGGAGTCGGTTCGAGACCTGTAGGCACCTTCTGCCGATCTCCTCTCCAGGAAAAGGCTCCGGGGCGACTCTTTCAGGGATCGTGGAGGCGGTGGAATCTTGCCAGGGCTGCAACGAAAAGAGATGATCAGAGAGATCCTGAAATACGGTGCACCGGAGTTGGCCAAGAAAAGCGCCCCGGTTACCGACTTCGATTCTGACTTGAGAGTCCTGGCCGAGGATATGTTGGAGACGATGTACGCGGCGCCGGGCGTCGGCCTGGCCGCTCCGCAGGTCGGGGTCAATCTCAGGATGACGGTAATCGATATCGCCGGTCACCGGAACGAGGAAGACCCACTCATTCTCGTCAATCCGCGGATAGTGGGGGAAGAGGGCTCGCAAAAGGGTGAGGAGGGCTGTCTCAGCATCCCCGACTTTACAGCTGTGGTGGAGCGACCCTACCGCGTCAACGTCACCGCTCAGGATCTGGAGGGCCATTTCTTGGAGTTGGATTCCACCGAGCTTCTGGCCCGCGTGCTGTGCCACGAAATCGATCACCTGGAAGGGATTCTTTACCTGGATCGCATCTCTCCCTTGCGGCGGGACCTTATCAAACGGAAGATTCGAAAGCTGAGACGGGCGGGAGACTGGTGACGTGAGGGCGCTTTTTCTGGGCACTCCGGACTTCGCCGTGCCGACGTTACAGGCACTATTGGATGCCCCGGATGTGCAAGTAGTGGGAGTGATTACGCAGCCGGACCGCCCGGCGGGGCGCGGACGCAAGCTCACCACCCCTCCCGTCAAGAGATTGGCCCTGCAACACGGCCTTCCCGTCCTCCAGCCCGAGCGTCTGCGCAAGAGTTCCCAAGTCATCGATTTCTTGCAGGAGCGGGCTCCCGACCTGGCGGTCGTTGCGGCCTACGGCCAAATATTGCCGGCTTCATTCTTCGACCATCCTCCACTGGGAACCCTGAATGTCCACGCCTCGCTCCTGCCCAAGTATAGAGGGGCGGCGCCGGTCGTTCACGCTCTCTTGAATGGGGAGAGGGAAACGGGCGTGACCATCATGAGAATCGATGCCGGTCTGGACACGGGAGCTATCCTGGCCGCTCTCAAGGTCCCTATTGAAGAGAACACGACGGCGGGTGAATTGGAGCAGGTCCTGGCTGAGAAAGGCGCCGCGCTGCTGATCGACACCCTCCCCGGCTACGCCGCGGGTCGACGGATTCCCCAGCCTCAAAACGATCTTATGGCGAGCTACGCCCACAGACTCAAGAAGGATGACGCCAGAATCGACTGGAGCCAACCCTCCACGGCAGTCCACAACCGCATTCGTGCCTTCAACCCCAGACCCGGCGCCTTTACCGTCTTCCGGGGAGAAGCCGTCAAGATCTGGTTGAGCCGAAAGCGCCCCGTGACGCCCATTGAATCAGCCGTCCCCGGCCAGGTGCTGGCAAGGGAGACCCACGCCATTCTCGTCGGCTGTGGAAACGGAACGGTCGTCGCCATCCTGGAACTCCAGTTGCCCAACCGCCGGCGCTCATCCGCCTCCGACTTTGCCAACGGCGTGGGACTCAAAAGGGGAGAGGTTTTTGCTTGAGAGAGGCCTCGAGAGCATTTGCTGTACGGTTTCTGCGAGCAGTCTGCGAACAGGCAAGGCCGCCTCACGAATTGTTTCAAAGCGGTGAGTTCCTCAGCCTGGAGAAACGCGACCGGCGCCTGACGACCGAGCTGTTTTACGGAATCCTCCGCAACCGCGAGCGGCTCGATTACTTCATCCGACACCTTTCCCGAACCGCTTTCCAAAAACTGGATTCGGTCGTCGTCTGGATCCTGAGAGTGGGTCTTTACCAGCTCGAATTCCTGAGAATACCCGCCCCCGTGGCTGTGCACGAAACGGTCGAGCTGTGTCGCCCCTTCGGCAAGACCTCCGCCAGCCGATTCGTCAATGGGCTGCTGCGGGCCTTTCTGAGAAACAGGCCTCCGCTTCCCCGGGGTCAGACGGCAGAGGAACTGGCCATTCGTTACAGCCACCCGCTATGGTTGGTGCGGCGATACCTGAAGCGTTATGGCCTGGCGGGGGCTGGAGTGCTCATGGCTGGCCACAACCAACCGCCCGCCTCCGCCTTGTGGGTCAACCCTTTCAAGAGCAATTTGAGAGAGTTTTGTCAGCGGCTGGAGCAGGACGGCATCCCCTACACGGTTCCTTCGGGTCTTCCCAACAGCCTGGTCGTTTCGGCTCCCGGATTTGCGCATCATCCGCTCTACCAGACCCAACAGTGCTTCTTCATGGACCTGGGCAGCCAGGAGGTCATCTCCCAGGTAGACTTTTCCCACCGCCGCATCCTCGGCGACTTTTGCGCTGCCCCCGGAGGGAAGTCCTTCCTGATGGCGTCCCGACTCGATCCGGCCGCCCGGCTCTACTGCTGTGACTCCAGTTGGAGACGACTGCGGGTGATGCGCGGCAGAGCCGAAAGAGGCCGGGTTCCGAGGTTGATCTTCCTGCTCGCGGACGTCGCCCGTGGCGCGCCTTTTGATCCGTGCTTCGACTTCATCCTCCTGGACGTCCCCTGCAGTGGGCTGGGAACCCTCTGTTCCAATCCGGACATTCGGTGGCGCTTCGAGGAGGCTGACCTGGCCCGGATGCAGCGCAGACAACTGTCGATCCTGAGCAACGGGTTCTCGGTCCTGAGGCCCGGCTCGGAACTGATCTACTCCACCTGCTCCACAGAGCCTGAAGAAAACGAAGATGTGATCCGGGAGTTTCTGCACAGGCGGAAGGACGCGAAACTGGCGGCCGACCCTCGCCATCACTGTTCTCATCCCCAGGGCGGGAATTCTTTCTTTTCCGCCAGAATTAGACACTGTTAGACGCCTTGTGCTAGAGTGACTTTCTAATTGGGAGGCGCCAAACGCACAGGGCTTTGGCCTGTTCTCAGCTGGCTCAGGCCGGGTCAGCTGTCGAAAGGCTCTATGCCGGATGGGCATCTTGGGTCACCGAGTCATGTCTGCTCGAAACCAGCTTGTTGGGAAGACACTCCAGCGGAAATTCGTCGACGCTGGAAAAATCGTTCTGCTTGCGGGGATCCTCGTCACGGTGGCTTTGTTGAGCGGCATAGTGGGGATGCGTTTTGCCGTCAGAAGAACAGAGGTGGAGGTCCCTCCCATCATAGGCCTGTCTCTGCCTGAGGCGGAGAAGAGCCTCCTCAAGAGTGATTTGAAACTGCAGATTTCGGGGAAACGATATGATGAGGCCGTTCCCGAAGGGGCCATCATTTCCCAACATCCCGTCGCCGGGGGCCGTCTCAAGGCCAAACGCGACGTTCAGGTGATGGTGAGTCTGGGTAAGAGAACCAACCCTGTGCCCAACCTGATCGGCTCAACCCTGAGAGTGGCGCAACTGACGGCGGCTCAATATGGGTATGAGATTCGCTACGTCAGCGAAATGGCCTCCGAGGACATCGAGGAAGGGCGCGTCTTCCAACAGTTGCCGCCGCCAGAATCGAGCGATGTCCTGAGTCCCGAGATCGATCTCCTCATCAGCCGAGGAAGCCGCGACCGCTACATTATGCCCGATCTCACCGGTCAGAGCCTCAACCAGGTCCAACCCTTCCTGGAAAAAGCGGGACTTGACCTGGATAGAATCAGCTACCGATTTTATGGCAATGTCAAAAAGGGAACCGTGGTTCGACAGTTTCCTCAGTCGGGTTATCTGCTGGAGGCGAACGGATCGATCAATCTGGAGGTGGCTCGCTAGTGCCCTGGGTGGTACCCTCGATCCTTGCCGCCGATTTTGCGAATCTGGGGCGAGACATTTCCGCCATGGAGGAGGCCGGCGCGCGCATTCTTCACCTGGACGTCATGGACGGGCATTATGTGCCCAATCTGACCTTTGGCCTTCCGGTGATCGAGGCGATTCGAAGGCATACCCGCTTGAACCTGGATGTGCACTTGATGATTTCCAACGCGGAAACGACTTTTGGATCCTACATTGGCGCTGGAGCCCGCTATCTGTCCGTACATTATGGGGCCGTCACTCACCTGGATGCGGTCCTTTCCGGAATTCGACAACAAGGCGCCCTGCCGGGCGTCGTCCTGAACCCGCATACTCCCTGCCATGTGCTGGAGGAAATCCTGCCCAAGTGCCATCATGTTCTGGTGATGTCGGTAAATCCCGGATTTGGCGGGCAAGAATTCATTTCCAACAGCATTCAAAAAGTGCGAAAATTGAAATCGATGATCCAATCTTGCGGGTTGGACGTCAAGATAGAAATAGATGGGGGGATCGGACCGGACAACGTAGAAGAGGTTGTCAGGTCTGGTGTCGACATGCTGGTGGCCGGGTCAGCCGTTTTCCTTGCCGAAGACCCCGGGGAAACGTTTCGGACCCTGCAGGCAATCGCCGATCAGGTGGGAGTTCACTGAAAAATGAGAGTTCCAAAGTTTTGCTTACTGGTGTTGATGACGCCAATGATCCTTTCCTGCGGGCAGAAGAGTGCCGGCCTGCAGGAGGGCGCCGTGGCTCCCGATGTCACGCTCTTTGAAAACGGCATGAAGTATATGGATAAGAATCAGTTCATCAAGGCCAGACTCGCCTTTCAGACCTTGATCAACACCTACCCGGACAGCGAGTACACTCCCGTTTCCTTCCTCTCCATCGCGGATTCCTACTATGCCGAAGGAGGGACGGAGAATCTTCTTCAGGCTGAAGCCCAGTACAAAGACTTCATCATCTTTTATCCCACTCACGAGATGGCAGATGATGCTCAAATGAAGGTGGCCGCGGTCAATGTCCGCCTCATGAGAGCACCGGATCGGGACCCCACTTACGCGCGAAAAGCGGAAGTGGAATTGTCAAAGCTGCTGAAGGATTACCCCGACAGTGAATTGTCGCCCACGGCCAAGTGGATTCTGAGAGAGGTGGAAGAGAATCTGGCAACCGGAATCGAAAAAACCGCCAACTTCTATTTCGATCGTCACTCCTATCTCGCCTCGGAAAGCCGCTACAAGGAAATCGTCGAAAAGTACGAGAACTACAGCAAACTCGACGAGACGCTTTACCGGCTGGGTCAATCGCTGGAACGATTGGGCCGTGTGGAGGAAGCTTCGGTCTATTACTCTCGCCTGGCTTCTGAATATCCCTTTAGTGACAGTTTTGACAAGTCCAAGGAAAAGCTGATCTTACTCGAAAAGGATGTGCCGCCGGTCAACGAGGAGGCTGCCCGCCGAAACGAGTCCAACAGACGAACCGACAGCTTTTCGATCCTGGATCCAATTCGAAGTGTGTGGAGAGTTTTCTCAGGGGCGCCCGACCCGTACGAGATTGCCAAACGAGAAGCCGAGCAACGAAGAAACGGCACTCAGGTTCCCCAGCAGGGTTCGAATGGTGGAAACGGCGGGCACTAGCTGCTTACCCGCGCCGACCTTCTCAGGGAAGGGAGTGGGTCATTTGGAGAGGAGAAATCGGAAGGTCTTTCCCATGCCCCGTTTGGTTCTCGCTGATGACAATCAGACCGTGCAGAGGATCATTCAAGCGTCCTTGAGCGCGGAGAAGATCGACGTGAGTTGCTTTTCCAGTGGTTCGGACGCCCTGGAGTATTCGCTTCGTCATGAGGTGGATGTCCTGCTGGCCAGCGTTTCACTACCTGACATGGATGGCTACAAGTTGTGCCATCGGCTGAAGGCCGACTCCAGAACCGCTGCCATTCCAGTTGTCCTGCTGGTGGGCGCCTTTCAATCCTTCGACGACCAAAGAGCCGAAGAGGCAGGATGTCACCACCATCTCTGCAAGCCCTTTGTCAGCGCGACTCTGGTGTCGATCGTCCAAGCCCGGTTAGCAGACGAGAAGCACAAGGACCACTCTGTCGGACACCGTGGGCCGTCGGATACACTCTTCGGGATACCGCCCGCTCGAGCAGAGGGGGCAATCCTCTTCAGGCTCAAGCCCGAGCAGTGCCGGCCCGGGCTGCTGCCCTTCAAACGGGAGTTGTCCTCTTCCCGCCGGCCGGCGAGGTCGCCAGCCGGGAGGGTAAGTGAGAGGACTGGCAGTCAGTTCTTGGACCCGAAAATCGGACAGAACGCTGTCCAGCTCTTCGTCGACAAGCTGCAGGAGCGTCTTCCTCGAGAGCTGGGTCGAATCCTGGCTGACATCAACCGCGAAGTCGTCAAACCTTCACAATGAGCCGCGTCCTCGCTCTGACCCGAGTTGAGCGATTCTGCCGCCGTCGACAATCGCTCAATTCAGGTCTGATATAATCCTGGCTTGGGCGATTCTTTAGGGCGATAACCCGGATTTCTCACGCCCAATCTACCGCAGAACCGGAATCATCCACGCCGACTGCGTTGCCCGCCCTCGACCCTTCGAAAAGCGAAGAGGCGCACAGAACCAAGGAGC
Source organism: Acidobacteriota bacterium (assembly GCA_046757765.1). GTDB lineage: Bacteria > Acidobacteriota > UBA6911 > RPQK01 > JBHHYX01 > JBHHYX01. The sequence goes on from JBHHYX010000077.1 coordinate 11,935, forward strand.
GATCGGTGAAAAAGGATATCCCCAAGGCCTACGAAGCTGCGGAAGTGGAAGAAAAATGGTATCGGTTCTGGCTTGAGAACGGTTTCTTTTCAGCTCACGTTGACTCCGGCAAAGCGCCTTTTTCGATCGTTCTCCCTCCCCCCAATGTCACCGGTTCATTGCACATGGGTCATGCTCTCAACGTTACTCTCCAAGACATCCTGGTGCGGTGGAAGCGGATGAAGGGATTCAATGTGTTGTGGGTGCCCGGAACGGATCACGCGGGCATCGCCACCCAAAATGTCGTGGAGCGGCAGCTGGCTGAGAAGCAACTGCACAGGAAAGACCTGGGCCGCCGCGACTTCGAGAAGCTGGTGTGGGAATGGAAGGAGAAAGCCGAACAAGACATCCTCAACCAGATCCGCAGGCTGGGCTGTTCCTGTGACTGGTCCCGAACTCGATTTACTCTCGACGAGGGGCTCTCGCGAGCCGTGCGGGAAGTGTTCGTGAGACTTCATGAAAGTGGCCTGATCTATCGAGGGGAGTACCTGGTGAACTGGTGTCCTCGATGCTCGACGGCGATCTCGGATCTGGAGGTGGAACACCAGCCTTCCACTGGCCACTTATGGTACTTCAAGTATCCTCTCGCCGACGGAGATGGGTTTGTGGTGGTGGCCACGACCCGTCCCGAAACCATGTTGGGCGACACGGCCGTGGCGGTTCACCCGGCCGACGAACGTTACCAGAATCTCCCGGGACGGACGGTGGTCTTACCGCTGATGAACCGAGAGATTCCGGTGATCGCCGATTCCTTTGTGCAGAAAGACTTTGGAACGGGGGCGGTCAAGGTCACGCCGGGCCACGACCCCAATGACTTCGAGGCGGGAAAGCGACACGGGCTCCCTATCTTCAAAGTGATTGGTCCCGAGGGAAGGATGACTGCTGAAGCCGGAAAATACGAGGGGCTGGACCGCTACCAGGCCCGTGAGCGAGTCCTCGCGGACCTCACTTCGGAAGGCCTCCTCTGGAAGGTCGAAGACCACCAGCTTAACCTGGGATTGTGCCAGAGATGTGACACCATCATCGAGCCCCTTGTCTCCACCCAGTGGTTCGTGAAAGTCAAACCGCTGGCCGAGGTGGCAGTGGAAGCGGTGAAGCAGAAGCGCACCGTCTTCATTCCCGAAAACTATGAAAAGGTCTTTTTCGAGTGGATGGGCAATATTCACGATTGGTGTGTCAGCCGCCAGTTGTGGTGGGGACACCGGATCCCGGCCTGGTATTGCGGGGACTGTGGAGAAATGACGGTGAGCAGGGAAACGCCCACCTCCTGTCCCCACTGCTCGAGCGATTCACTCGAGCAGGAATCCGATGTTCTGGACACCTGGTTCAGTTCAGCTCTGTGGCCTTTTTCCACCCTGGGCTGGCCCGATTCAACGCCAGAACTGAGCGTTTACTATCCCACTTCCACGCTGGTGACAGGCTTCGACATCATTTTTTTCTGGGTCGCCCGCATGATGATGATGGGACTGCGCTTCATGGACGACGTGCCTTTCCGAGCCGTGCATATCAATGGACTGGTGCGCGACGAAAAGGGGCGGAAGATGTCCAAGTCCCGAGGCAACGTCATCGATCCCGTGGCAGTTGTCGACGAATATGGAGCGGACGCCATTCGTTTCACGCTCAGCGCGATGGCGGTCCCGGGCACCGATATTCCTTTTTCCGTCAGCCGAATGTCGGGTTACCGGGCCTTTTGCAACAAAATCTGGAACGCGGGGCGATTTCTCCTGCTCAACCTGGAGGAGGTGCCCCCTGTTACCGAAGCCCAGATCCAGCAGCTGTGGGAGCGCCGTCAGTTGGAGCTGGAAGATCGCTGGATTCTCGGCCGGCTGCAGAAAGTCATCCGGACCACGGAGCAGGATCTGGAAAGATTTCGCTTCCACGAAGCCAGCAACGAACTGTACCACTTCTTCTGGCACCGCTTCTGCGACTGGTACATTGAGTTGATCAAACCGGAGATCATCGGCGGCGATTCGGAGAGGCGGCAGGGCGCAAGTCTCGTCGCCTTGTACGTTCTCGACCAGTCACTGCGGCTGCTCCACCCCTTCGTGCCGTTTGTGAGTGAAGAGTTGTGGCAACGGATCCCCCATTCGGGCAGCACCTTGATGCTGGCCACCTTTCCCGAGCCCAGACAGGAGTGGATCAGCGAAACTGATATTGAAAAGATGGAGTCCCTGCAGGACCTGATCTCGACGCTGCGGACCACTCGGACCGAGAACAAAATTGAGCCACGCAAGAAAGTTTCCTGCCAGTTGGTCTGCGACCAGCAGGGCCGAGCGTTTCTGGAATCGGAACTCCCTCATCTGAAGACCCTCGCGCGGCTCGACCAGGTTGAATTTGTGGACCGTCTCAATGAAGAAAGCCTGCAGCTTCGAGGGACTTCTCCCCTGGCCGAATTCTCGCTTCTTCTGGACGGTCTGGTCAACCTCCAGGCCGAGCGACAGCGCCTCGGCCGGCAAATCTCCAGGCTTCAGGAAGAGGTGTGCAAGCTCGAGACTCAGTTGGAGAACGCTTCCTTTCTCGACAAGGCGCCCGCTTCGGTGGTAGAAGGCGTCCGGAACCGTCACGCCGAGGCAGTTCAAAGATTGAACAGGCTGAAGACTCAAATGGATGGACTCTCTTAACCTGGACCCGTTGCTGCGACAAGCCTTAAGTGAAGACCTCGGGCGGGGGGACATCACCACCAACTCTATCCTCCCAGGGCCACTGGAGTCGAGTCCCCCTCGACGGCTGCGGGCCCAAGCCGTCGTGAATGCGAAACAGGAACTGGTCCTTGCGGGATGGCCCGTTTTCAGGCGAGTGTTTGAACTTCTGGGTGGCGATGTCCACGGGGAGCCGTTGTTCCCGGAGGGGGCGACGGTGGGTCCCGGGGTAATAGGCGCCCTGCATGCCGAGGCCTTTGTTTTGCTTCGAGGCGAGCGAGTTGCCCTGAACCTGCTGCAACGCCTGTGCGGGGTGGCCACTCAAACCGGCCAACTTGTCAAGCTGGTTTCCCATACGGACGTCAAGATCCTGGATACCAGGAAGACCACTCCCCTCTGGCGAGGTCTCGAAAAGTACGCCGTCAGGATAGGTGGAGGACACAACCATAGAATGGGGCTCGATGACGGCGTCCTGATCAAGGAAAACCATATCGCCGTGGCCGGAGGCATCGAGGTGGCTATCGAGTCTTGCCGCAAGCGGGTGTCCCCCCTTCACAAGATTGAGGTTGAGGTGCGGAACCTGGAGGAGATGGAAATTGCCATTGAAGCCGGAGCCGATTTGGTTCTCCTCGACAACATGACGCCCGACCAGGTGGCGGTGGCGGTTCGTCGCACAGCTGGCCGCTGTCCACTCGAAGTTTCCGGGGGAGTCAGCCGCGACACCGTCGTTGCCTACGCCGAATCGGGTGTGGATTTCATTTCTCTGGGTGCTTTGACCCACTCCTACCGCTGCCCGGATATCAGCATGCTGCTGCAGACCGAATAAGCTGGGCGCGCGAGACGATGAGGCGGGCCGGTGGGTGCGGTGAGGCTGAGATCAAACCCGTTCCCCCTTAACATGGATGGGACATGTTCAAGCAGATCGACTACCTCGAAGTCGTCAATTCCACCAACGAGTACTTGAAAGCGTTTACCCCCGGGGGAGAGTGCCGGGCCGTTGTGGCGCGAGAGCAGACGGCGGGGAAGGGGCGCCATGGCCGCCACTGGTACTCACCCCCCGGTCAGGGCCTCTATGCGTCCTACCTGTTTTACCCCTCCTGGCCTTCCGCCAGGTCGGAGTGGCTCAACATGATTGCCGCGCTGGCCGTGGTCCGGGCGGTTCGCGACTTGGGCACAACCGAGAATGCGCTCACGGTGAAGCCACCGAACGACATCTTGATCGGCGACCGGAAGGTCTGCGGTATCCTGGTGGAGTTGAGTAGCTTGAAAGAGCGAATCAGCTGGGCCATTGTGGGTGTCGGCATCAATCTGTTTCAAAAGGAATTCCCCCAGCCAGGATTTCACCTGGAAGCCACCTCGCTGACTCTGGAGGGTCTCCCGACGATAGACGCGATCGGGCTCTTCAGAAGGCTGACTTCGCAAATCGAAGAGCTGTACCGGAGGGTCGAGGGCGAAGAATGGGAGGAGGTCGAGTCCGAGTACCGGGAGAAGATCCGTGGCGGCAGGGCGCCTGTGA
>JBHHYX010000078.1:0-16102 GCA_046757765.1 Acidobacteriota bacterium
GTATGTTACCGAGATTGCTCTCCCAGATTCAGGGTAGGATCGGTCAGGTCTCCGGCGACGGGGCCTATGACACGAGGGCCTGTTATCAATCGATACTCGACCGGGAGGCTGTCGCCACGATCCCTCCGCGACGCAATGCGAGGTTGAGTGAGGGTGTGGAGCCGCCTGACTGGCGTGCGATGCGCGATGCCAGCTTACGACGGATCGGAAAGCTCGGTCGTTATGAATGGCGCGCCTCAAGCGGTTGCACCCGGCAAAGCCTTGCAGAAAACGCGGTGTCGAGGTTCAAGACCATGTTCGGGTCCAAACTGTCGGCGCGACGATTCGACAATCAACGGATCGAGGCAATTATCAAATGTACGGTGCTGAATCGGCTGACAACTCGAGGCATGCCTGAGTCAGCGCGAATTCAGTAGCAGTCACATACAAAGCCCGAAATCCGCGAGAAGGCCAGCACCCCACCGGCCCCGCGCCGGTGGTCCACCCGGTTTGACAACCACAACTCAGGCAACCCAGCCCCTACCCCACCGGCCCTGCGCCGGTGGTGGACCGGTTTGACAACTACAGACCCGCAACCAACAATTGGCGGGGCAATCAGAGAGGAGATCGCCACCGGCGTGTGGGGAGAGCATCGGCAGGCGTTTCGTCGCCAGTTGGAGGCCGGCCGCCTCATTTCCCGCATCGAGGTTGAGCGCCGACCAGACGCTGAGGACGACGAGGTTGTCTTTCACTTTGGGCCGCAGGCCGATCCCGCCGTGACCCCATTCCAAGTACCGGATTTGTGATCACAGAGAGATGGCCAACGATAAGAGCTGGCCAAGCTCCGATTCGTTTACCACGACGACGATCTCCCACGTTCATCTGCGAAAGAGGCAAGGCTCCAGCGTCGATCCCCCTAAGGTACCGCGTAAGAATAAGTACAGCGAAACGATCGCAATCGTGCCATCGCGGAAGAGTAGGCCTGTCGTCGACTGAGCAGCTGAGCGCCTAAAGCGGCTCAGTTTTGCTGGGGGGGTGCGGGATGGGGGAAGTGTACGCTGGTTTCGACGAGACGCTCGAGCGCCCGGTCGCCGTCAAGTGCATCCGCGGCGAGGAGAGATCAGACCCTGAGCTCCAGGGAGACCACGCAGCGTTCCTCCGTGCGGCGGGCCGAGAAGAGGAGGCCGCAGCCCTGGAGGCGTAGGCGACCGAGACCGGCGGGGGGGGGAGAAACACACTAGTGGACTGTAACGGTTGAATGTTTAGTGAACGCCTTGAACGAGAATTACGAGATGCGCCGGGAATCCGAGATCGCCCTCCTGCAGTACAAGGGCAACTCAGTGGGCCTGAACGCCGATGTCTCCCGCGGTCACCTTAAGGACACATGCTCCACTAGCAGATTATCCAGGGCATCCTTATGGACGGGAGGAATACCCCAGCTTACAGCCCGCCAGCCAGGAAGGCGACGTGTGACCTTAAGTGTCAGGGTATGATCTCTCTCTCCTTCCCATTCGTAGGATTCGATACGTTCCCACTTCAGAAACCAATAGAAACGCAAGAAACCATTTTCCCTGGCCTCCAGCCCCCTCAATCCTGAAACGAGAACGATTAGTCCTACAGGTAAGAACATAAGGCCGAATCCAACGATTGACGCAAGCACAAACCCTCCGCCAAAGAACAACAATGCCTTCTCCCTTGTTGACCGACCGAGATCCAACAACGCCGGCCCTGCTTGGCTTTTACGCCGGAACCAAGTGACAATATATGCGCCGGCCACCGCTGAAAAATGCCAGCGTCGCTTCGCTCCGACAAGCGGTCGAAATCAATCGGAATGACCGGTCAGATTCGTCGGAATAGGCATCCCCTCCCCCCCCGAGGCGGGAAAACCGCTGGTCCGACGGTTTGCACGGCTCTTTCGCTGGGACCGAGCGCACCGGTCCGTCTGCTCGCTGAGCGCGCTCCTTGGTACTCGCTGGCGGGTCCGTCATCCCGGCTCCAGCAGAGGCAGCATGAGTCGGGAGATTCTGCGGAGGATGGCCCGGAAGAGGCGCTGGGGCACCGCGACCTCCGCCATCTGGAACGTGACGTACCTGGCTGAAGACACGACCTTCGCACCGATCTTGATGAGCTTGTCCCGTAGCGTCGTCAGCGACCAGTGGCTGACGCCAGGCGGTAGAGCGACACGGCGGAGGAAGTTCCCCAGGTTGTACGCCAGCGCGAACAGCTGGAGACGGACCTGGTTGTCCACGAAGTCGTGGCAGGACAGCTTCGTCCATTTCAACGCGTTCTTTCGTTCCTTGATCCATTGCTCCGCCACACCGCGTCCGTTGTAGAATCTCACCACTCCTGCCGCGTCGCGGCGCAGGTTGGTTACGATGAAGCCAACGCCCACGGGGCGAGTCAGCAGATGCTCGATCTCGCGCTGCAGCACCCTATTGGCCGGAAGGCGGATGGCGTAGAGGTATCTTTCCTGCTCCAGGAACGTGTAGATGTCTGGGTTGGCGAAGGCGGCGTCTCCTCGGAAAAAGCGTCGAAGCTTCTCGTTACGGTAGCGAGCAACCACCGGCTCGAGCACGGTCAAGTCCGTTTCTTGCTGGAAAAGTCGACAGGGGCTGAGGGTTCTTTTTCTTCCTGAGCGACGGGTGAAGTTCCTCGCCGTCGCTGCTCTCGGATGGTCTCTCGTAGACGCTGGAGTTGAGCTCTCTCGAGCTCGGTGACCTGGATCCCTCTCCAGGTGTCCGAGGCACGGATCAGAGCCGAGTACATGAGCTTCAGCAGGGGACGTTCCCCGAAGACAATTCCTGCAGCTCGGCTTCTGCGCCTCTCCTCGCGGAAGAGCCGCTCGAGGAGGTTGGTGGTTCGGATCCGCTTGCGGTGAGTCGTGGGGCACTGGAGCTGGGCGACGCACGCCTCGAAGTCCTCCTCGAACCGATAACCGATAACCGATAACCGATAGGAGTTTGCTTTTTGGGGCTGGTCTATCTGGGTGGGGAAAGTCGGCGAATACAGGTTTTTTGGGTGACTGCATACCAGCAGGAGAGGCAGAGAGAGGCAGAGAGAGGCAGAGCGTGGAGGGGAGGAATCGGTGGGGAAAAGGTGAAAGGAAGGCGCACCGGTACTGGATGGCGAATGAAGAGCCGCGGCTCTTCATTCGCTCCAAACCGGGACATCGTCCCAAAACAGAGAGTCGGAGGAGGCTTGGATCTGATGAGCCTGCCGAGGAGAGAGGGTAGCCAGGAAGGCTTTCAGCTTGTGAGGAAATAGGCGGGGCGCGGGAGAGCGTGGCGGCCGCTCCCAGAGATTCAAACGCTGGAGGATCTTGCGGATGACTTGGGGCTGGTCGATGCAGGAGATGATTTGCATGCGGGATCCACATTGGCCGCAAGTCAAAGGATCGACTTCATAGATCTTGCGGAGGAGCCGCGCCCAGCTGCGGCGCCGCTGGCGGGAAAAGCGTTCGGCGTGTGAATGCTCCTCCGTCGGGTGATCACGGTGGGTGGGGCGGAGTGGCCCTTGAGCCACCTTTTTCCTCCGTTTGCCCCGCGACGCGTTGGAATTAATTAGATCGTGATGGGCCCCTGATCGGGCGAAACTGGAGGAGGGGGAGGCGTGGATCCTCCAGGGCTCCAGGAACCGGCGTGAGCTTTGATCTGCCGATATTTCTTGGACACTTTTTCCAGCTTGCTCTCCAAGGCGAAATCGGGCCTCTGGCCTGCGGTCACGGCGTGGAAATTGACGATCACCGAGGTGAGAGCAAAAGGGTCCATCACGGCAAACTTTACCAGCAGGCCCAGTCCGATCGAAACGCCAATTCCCGCCTCAAAGAAAGCACCCGCGAAGAGATAGGAGAGGAGTGCTCCCGGTGCCGCCACTACCGCTACCAGAGCATAGCTGATCAGGGCCAGGATCAAACCTGAGCCGAGTATCGTCTTCCAGTTTTGAACGTAGAGGATCAGTCCTTCGCGGGCGGACTGCCAGGCGCTGGCTTCAGGGTGGAGCAGGGAATAGCTGAGAATCGCCTCATCCACGTAACCGGCGCTGTAATCCAGGACGCGGCGAGCGAAACCGCGGAGTATCCCGATGCCCGGAATGAACCCGATCAGTTTGAAGACCGAACGGTTGAAGGCCTTCAACACCATGTTGACGAGCCGATCCACGCCGAACAGGAGGGAAACCTGTAGAAAGCGTTTGACGACGACGTCCTTGCCGTAAGAGAGCTGGTTGGCTCCGGGGGGAAGGTCGCCGCCGACGGCCAGCTGCGTGATCACGCTCACGTGTGCCGATTTGACGAGGTAAAGGACGTATTGACGGACCAGCCTGGCTCCCGATCCGTACAGGATCCCGCCCACAACCCAGGCCAACCAGGGAGGGCCGGGAAAAGGCCAGTTTTGAAAAAGGAGGAAGAGACCTCCAAACCAGAGAATCGTGATGGCCAGCGCAATCGTGTAGACGGCTAATCTGAGGAGCACGAAAAGGTAGGTTTTAGCCAGAATTTCAAGCGCCTTGTCGAAATGAAACTGCATTTGTCGCGACCTCCCCGCTGAGCCCATTCTTGCCCGCACTCAATCTACTACGGCCGCTGATGTGCCGCGTCTACTGCGTTCCGCTCCTTCCGGCCCCTCGAGGGACTGTCCAGTACGACTGCGGAGCCCTCGGGCAGCGACGCCTTGAATCCAGGCGCCTCTCCACTGCCTCCCTGCAACCCTCATAAGAGACGCCGGCCAGCAGTTGCCATCCGCAAGCATCGCTCGACCTTGAAAAGGTCGGGCTCGTGTATCAATACTCCTCCATGGAGCCAGTTATTCAACAAATCTTTTCGCCTGAATAGAGAGTTCTTGCTCTCGCCTTTCCTACGATTGGGCCGTCTCAAATGTTCGCTGAGAGGGCCACTTGAAAAGGGCTTCCCCAAACAGTCAACCGCAGCCTGGAAAAAGGAATGCACAAAGGCTTCAGATCCTGTAAATTCGGACTCATGGAAAGAGCAAAGCGAGCGTTCCCGGCGGCCGCGTGTCTGCTTGTTGTTGCCACCGGCCTGATTCTGGCCAAGAAGTTCTGGGAGAAGCCCTACACTGAGTGGAAGCGGAAGGAGGTCCTCAAGATCCTGAACGATTCTCCCTGGGCCGGTCAGATTACATCTACGCGCCAGTATGGGGGGCGAAACACTCGGGGTGTCACCGGCGAGAGAGAGATCTACGATACCACCACGATCCGCTTTTTCAGCGCTCTCCCGGTGCGTGAGGCGTATGTCCGGATGATGCAGCTCATGAACCGGTACGATGAACTGGGAGAGCAAGAGAAGCAGGCCCTGGACCGGAGGTTCTCGGCCCCCTTGCGACTGGATGTCAGCAATCAGATCATTATCGCGGTGGAGTTTTCCAGTAACGACCGCCAGTTGGGGATGCAGATCGATCGGACCCTGCGGACGGCTACCGCCAAGTTGCTGCAGCAGAAAGCCTATCTCATCAGCGACCGGCTGGAAAGAGTCCAGTTGAAAGCCTACTTTCCACCCTCGCCCGACGGCACCGGAGCCAAGTTCATCTTTCCCCGCCAGGTGGAGGGAGAGCCAGTGGTCTCGAAAGAGGATAAGGAGGTCACCTTCGAGCTCTATCTGCCTGACATCCCCAAGATCTATATGCGGAAAAAGGTCAAGAACCTGTTCTACAAAGGTAAACTCGAGATCTGAGCGATTCTTGCAGTGACGGTGTGAGCGCCCTTGCCCATGCCGTGTCAACTGAACCGAAGCGTCAGCGCCCGGCCCAATCCGGATGGCCACTCACTGACGTTCGTGGTTCAGTGACTTGACGGCAGAATCGCTCAAGCTGGAGGATCAAAATCTCAAATATTTCTGGCTGGGGTTAGGCGTTGGATGCGCCGCACTTTTTGCCCGGCTGCATGGGGCGAAATGGTGTTCCCATTTCTCCCCATCCCGGACCCAGGGTGGCACTGACGCTTCACCCTGGGCTAGTGTGACTGTCCGTAACGCTTCTGGTAAAACTGGTCGATTTCGCGGCGCTCCTGGGCAGACAGTCCTCCTCGCCAGCGGTGTTCGGGACGGGCCAGGATGCGATCGATGAGACGGCCGGTCGAAGTGCCACGGGCCAGTTGGCGCGCCTGGGGAATGAGCTCAAAATAGAAGCGTTTGGCCACCTCGAAAAAACCGTGCCATTGGGTGTAATCCGGTCCCTGCATCGAAACTCCCATGCGCGCCCGACGGCCCTCGTGGTGCCACAGGTGGTAGAACGTCCATTCAATCTCATCGTCAAAAGGATCCGGCGTGATTCTCCCGGTCTTTCGCAGGGCATTCATGATGTCCTGTGCCGGCTGCCCGAACTTGGTGTTGTACATTTCCACAGTCTTATCGAACTGGACATAGAAGGACTCCACGAAGTCGGGGCCGTGACATTGAAAACAGGTATCCTTCATGGCCTGGCGACGTTCTTCCCAATTCTCGAGCTTCCTGGAGACGACCGGGCGCAGCGTCCAGGAGATGCGCGCGCCGACGTCGTGGGTCACCGGCTGGTTGGGAGTCGCGCTCATATGACAGCTGGCGCATGTGGGCGCCACCGTGTAGTCTCTCCCCAGCACCCACTCCTTGCTCTCCAGGTTCATGTCGGCGATGCGGGTTCGATAGGCGATTCCGTGTTTGCTTTCTTCGTAGATTTCAATCTGGGGATGGTCGGGGCCCATATGGCACTTCCCACAAACCTCCGGTTGGCGCGCCATCGCCCTGGAGAAAACGTGGCGGGAATGGCAGGCGCCACAGGATCCTTGCGATCCGTCCAGGTTGACGCGCCCAATTCCGGTATTGGGCCAGGTGAGAGGGTCAATCAGCGGCTTCCCGTTCTTGTCCCGCTGTGGCTGGCCGTCGTCGGCGAGGAGAAAGCGGACGGTTGAGCCGTGACATTGCCAGCAACCGTTGGCGGCGGCCAGGGGACCCTCGGCCATTTCACCCAGCACGTTGTCCAGCGAACCCACGAACTGAGCCGCCTTGGAATGGTGGCTGACCTGAAATTCCTGAACGATGGGTTCGTGACACTGGGCGCAGTCCTTGGGGGTGACGATGGTGGCAATGAGCTTGCCTTCGTGCAGGAAAGCATCGGGCTCTTCTTTCTCCGCCCGGTGACACTCATAGCATCCCACTCCCAGCTCGGCGTGTTGGCTGTCGGCCCATTGAGCCGTGATGACGGGTGTTTTCTGGTTGTGGCAGGAGACGCACTTTTCGCTGTCGCCCGTGGCTACGGGCTGAGGTTTGGGTGCGAGTCGCTGTTTGCCTCCTTCGACCCAGGCGACAACAACCAGTGCGGCCAGCAACAGAAGACTCAGTGCGGCAACGATGACGCGTTTCATGTCCAGACTCATCTTTACAGCTCCTTGGCCAAGCCAGGTTGGGGCCCGTCAATGGGAGGCCAGCGCCTCCCACAGGGTCAGAACGATCAAGCCGAGAACGGCGGCCACTCCAACCCAGACGCTGAACTCACTCTCCGGACGCGTGCGGCGGATCCTGGCGTCGATGAAAGGCCAGAAGAGGGCGGTCAGGCCCGCCAGGCCCAGAGTCATCACGGCAAGCTGGAGGCCCGTCAGCTTCAACCAGCGGAACGTCCAGTAGAAATACCATTCGGGCTTAATGTGGGCCGGAGTCTGCAAGGGGTTGGCCTTCTCCCCCAGTCCGGCCGGAAAAATGAGTGCCAGGCAGGTCAGCACCGTAGTCAGGCCCACAGCCAGGATTAATTCGGTAAGAAAGTGGTCTGGGTAGAAAGGAAAGGTGCCAGGCTCTTTCTCACCGTCGTTTCCTTCATTCTTGAACTGATATTCGGTGACCCCGTGGAGACGAATCAGGGTGATGTGGGCAAACAGCAGCAAGGCCATGACGGTGGGAAGGATGCCGATATGGAGAATGAAGAAACGAGTCAGCGTCTTGGCGCCGATGCTTTCCCCTCCCCGCAACATCCTGGCCAGTTGTTCACCGATCAGTGGAACCGAGTTGGTCAGGTTGCCGGCCACCGTGGCCCCCCAATAGCTGAGTTGTTCGTAAACCAGAGAATAGCCGGTGAACCCGAAGAAGAGGGTCACTCCCAGGATCCCCACCCCCACCATCCAGTTGAGTTCCCGCGGTCGCCGGTAAGCGCCGGTGAAAAAGACCCGCATCATGTGGAGGATCACCGCCACCATCATCAGGTTACTGGACCACTTGTGAATGCCACGGATATACCAACCAAAGGGAACCGTGTCCGTAATGCGCGAGACGCTCTCATAGGCTTGGGCGGGGTCTGGAACGTAGTTGAGCGTGAGGAGAATTCCAGTAGCCACTTGTACCAGGAAGAGGAAGGCGGCCGTGCCCCCCAGGCACCACCACCAGCTCCTCAAGTGATGGGGAACGGGTTCGCTGGAGAAGTGACGAAGCGTGTCGACATCAATGGGTATTCGCTTTTGCAGCCACTCTTTCCAGCTGCTTTCGGGTACAGCGGGGCCCGTTGTGGTGCCGGGTAAGCTCATGAGTGCACAATCTCCTCCACCTGCAAAAACAGATTGCGACCCACCCGTTGGATGGTGTAGGTCGTCAGGTTCTTCCCCTCATCGGCAGGCGGTCCCTCTCTGGCGATGCCGCTGCTGTCGAAGACTCCGCCGTGGCAAGGGCAATAGAAGCGGTTCTTGGGGCCGTCCCAGTGCACCTTGCAGCCGAGATGGGGACAGACGTTGGAGAGGGCAACGAGCTCGGCCCCGGTGTTGGTGACCAGAGCCTGACTGCCGTCCGGAAGTGAGTAGGTCTGGCTCTTTCCGGGGGGGAGGTCGGAGATGGGCGCGAGAAAAAAACGGCGCACTCGCCGGAATCCCCTCTCAGGATAAACGTAACGCAAGGCAAAAAAGAGGGCGGTGCCATAGCTGGCCAGGAGTCCGCCCCACATCACCAGCTGGATCAGAGCCGAGCGCCGGTCCGGTCGGGACTGGGGGCCTGTTTCAGTTCCTCTCAAGGCGTTTTCTCCATTCATTTTCCAGCCGGGGCCGGACGGGTTCTTGCAGGATGTGGCATTGGCGGCAGTTGGTCCGATCCGGGTGAGGCGTGCGGATCGGAGACCCCCCCAGCTTTCCGTGGCAACCGAGACAGTTGGAACGCATCTCCAGCGGGTGGGGAAGGGTGGGAGGCGCGCCCTGGTAAGGGCGGGGGCCGGCCGCAGGATGCCGATTTCCCTGAAATGAGTTGGGGACAGGCACGCTCAACTGAGATTGCTGTTCCAGATGACATTGCCGGCAGTTGGTCAATTCAGGGTGAGGCGTCGAGGGGGCCAGTCCCTCCTCCTCCAGATCCAGACCCTGGCGATGACAGTCCAGACAGTTCTCTCTTCCCAAGGCGGCCACCGGGTGGGGAATCACCGGCGGGGCGCCGTCATAGGCCCGGTGTTGCTGCCGAAGTTCGGCGCGGCCTCGTTCCACTTCCAGGCGGAAATCGCCGGGAGCACAAGAGCTCACTGCCAAGATCAGCAGCCATCCCATGACTCCGATAGAGGAGATTGCTTTGGACGGGTCCAAGCTCGGATAGTTCGGAGTCGCCCCCCCTGGCCCGCATTCCTCTCTCTCACACCCGGTCGTAGCGAGGGACCGGAGATGGCCGTGGATACAAGGCGCCACGACCGAGGGCCCGGCAGTCGATTGGGGGCGAGAAATGGGAGTCAAGCTTGTTCGATCTTGACGGCACATTTCTTGTAATCCGGCTCCTTCGAGATCGGGCAGTAAGCATCCAGAGTGAGTAAATTGATCAGCTGGCTCTCATCGAAAAATGGAACGAAAACCAGCCCCCGCTGGGGTATGCTGCGCCCATCGATGCTGGCCGGCAGGACGCACTCCCCCCGCCGGCTGCTGAGCCGAACGGCGTCTCCATCGCTGACACCGATCCGTTTGGCATCTTCCGGATGGATCTCGACGAAAGCTCGAGGCACCGCCCGGTACAGTTCCGGCACCCTTCGGGTCATCGATCCGGTGTGCCAGTGTTCGAGCACACGCCCCGTACAGAGCCAAAAAGGGTACTCCTGGTCCGGGCTTTCGGGGGGTTCTTCGTAGGGTCGCGCCCACAGGACCGCACGCCCCTTCTCCTTCTTGTTCTTGTAAAACTTGACGCCCGCGCCCTTGGGAACGTAGGGGTCTTCTCCTTCCAGATAGCGGCGAGCCGTCTCGCGACCGTTGACGACCGGCCATCGGACTCCTCGGGCCCGGACCAGCTGGTCAAACTCCGCCACGTCCTTCCCGGTTCCCAACGTGAAGCGCCGGTATTCCTCGTACAAGGCTCGCTCAAGAGTCCATTTCCCCTCCTGGACCTGGGAGAAGTCGAAGAGGGGGCCCATCCCCATCCGGCGCGCCACTTCCACAATCTGCCAGACATCGGACCGGGCTTGACCGGGAGGGCTCACCATCCGGGGCCAGTATTGGGTTCGACGCTCGGTGTTTCCGTAAATGCCCTCCTTTTCCACCCACATGGCGCTGGGGAGCACGACGTCGGCCACCTCCGTAGTGGCCGTCGGGTAGACGTCGCTCACTACGATAAAGTTGTCGGGGCGCAGGCAGGCTTCCCGGTAGCGCGAGACCTTCGGCAGGCTCTGCATGGGGTTGGTGACCTGGATCCACATGGTCTTGATCTCGCCTCGATCCAGGGCGCGGAACATTTCCACCGCGTCCCAGCCGGGGCGGGTGTTGATCTTCTCGACCGGAACGTTCCAGATTTTGGAGGCCAGTTTGACGTCTTCGGGATTGGTGACCACCCTGTCGGCCGGCAACCGGTTGGCGACCGTCCCCACTTCTCGCACGGTGCCGCAGGCGCTGGGCTGACCGGTCAGGGAGAGCGCCGTGCTCCCGGGTTTGCAGAATTTTCCGGTCAGGAAATGCAGATTGTAGATGAGATTGTTCATCCACGTCCCCCGCGTGTGCTGGTTCACGCCCATGGTCCAGAAGGACATGACACGGGTGTCGGGGTCCCCGTAGAGGGCGGCCAGTTGCTCAATCTTTTCGGCCGCTACGCCTGAGATTCGACTGACGCGCTGGGGAGAATAATCATTGAGAAATCGTCGATATTCGTCAAAGCTGATCGGTTGCGGCTCGTCTTTGAACCGAAACCCGTCCTCCAGCCCGTATCCGATCTGCGTCCTGCCTTTCTTGAGGACGACATGGCGAGCCAGGAAATCCCGGTCGATCTTCCCATCGCGCACCAGGCAGTGGGCCACCGCGTTGGCCAGCGCCAGATCGCTGTTGGGCTTGAACTGGAGGAAAAGGTCGGCGTGCTCGGTGCTGCGGGTCCTGCGAACGCTCAAGTCGACCAGTTTCACCCATTTCTGGCGCGCCTTCCGGTCGCTGATTCGAGAGTAGAGGACGGGGTGCATCTCGGCCATGTTGGAGCCCCACAGCACAAAGACTGTGGCCTCGTCGATATCATCGTAGCAACCCGCCGGTTCGTCCGATCCGAAGGTCGTCATGAACCCGGTCACCGCGCTGGCCATGCACAGACGGGCATTAGCCTCGAGTTGATTGGACCCGATGCCGCCCTTCATGAATTTCAGTGCCGCGTAGCCTTCCGGGATGGTCCACTGGCCACTGCCGTAAAAAGAGATGGCGTCGGGGCCGTGGCTGCGCAACAATTCCTGCCAGCGCTGGGCGATGAGTTCCAGGGCCTCTTCCCAGCTGGCGCTCTGGAGCCGTCCATTCTTTCGTATCTGGGGGTAAAGAAGTCGATCCTTTCCGTAAAGGATCTCGGGGGAGTAATAGCCCTTGACGCAGAGCAAACCCCGGTTGACGGAATTTTTCGGGTCGCCTTGCAGCGCCACCACCTTATCGTGACGCGTGCCCACCAGAACGCCACACCCCGTTCCGCAAAAACGGCACACGCCCTTATGCCACTCCAGCGACCCGTCGGTGGCCAGGTCCCGCTCCGAAGCCGAATTGCAGCCGGGTAACAACCCTGCCAACGCGACCCCGCTGAAGACCAGGGCGGAGCGCTCCAGAAAGGAGCGTCGAGATAACGCGTCCGGGTCCTTCAACCAGCTTGGAGCCTCCCATTTGCCCTTGAAAGCAACCCGGTTCGCCTGTTTTGTCATGGATCGCTTCGCTCCTTGTTGAGGGCACTTGGTTGCCATTACCGCCTATAGGGTCGGCCTGTGAACTTCTTCTCGGGCCAGGCGGCACTAGAAAGTATATTGAACTGCAATATAGCCGAAATCGATACCCCGGCTGGGCCCCGATTCTTTGATGAAACCGCCCGGGAACAAGTGACTGTATCCAAAGGTGGTGACAAGGTGAGCGTTGAGCTTGTGGCTGAAAGTAAGATCCAACTCTGAGCCGACCTCTCTGGAGAGGCCGGCCCCCCCGCTTCTGACGATGCCTCCTCCCGCATTATAAAGGGCGTCATTCTTATTTGCCCGCCAAAAAAAGTGATGATCTGCCTTCAGGCTGGACTTGGGCAGAACCTTGAGGCTGACTCCCTGGGTGAAGCTGACGATATTCTGGCGGCCCACCATGTCGATAAACCCGAAGTAGGCATGGCCCAGTGGAAAGAGTTGGTTGAAGGTGTGGATCTCGCCGTTGCCGGGGTCGTCATCTCCACTGGCATAATCGAAGCCGGCGTAGACCCGCGGAGCGGTTCGCAGGGAGGGGAAGCGGTAGCCGATTTGGGTGGCCACCATGAAGGCATCGATGTCCCGCTGCCCATGGTTGCCGAACTGGTAGGCGCCTTCAAAGTCGAGGTCCCAGCCCGCGGGCAGCTTGCCCGCTAAGTGAGTGCCCAGGGTCTGTCGAGTTTCCGGGGCCATCAGACCGCCGTAGGAGGCCCTCTCGCGATCGAGTCCAAACCAGTAAAACTCCGTGGTCCAGGAGGCCAGTCTTCCTGCCGCCTGAATGCCAAAGAAATCTGTCCCCGTGTCGTGAGGGTTGAAGTCGAATTTTCTGACCTTGGCGTGGCGCGTCCAAAAACCGTCGACCCGCCAGGAACCCTTCTTGAAAATGCCTGAAAAGCCGTCAAAGGTCCGGGGGCGAGTATTGCTCCAGTCGAGCGGGCTGACAAGACGCTGTTTTCCAAACTCAAGTTCCTGCCGTCCGACTCGGAAGGTGAGTGACCCCTTCCCCTCCAAGGGTACTCTCACATCGAAGAAGACATTCTGAAAGGCCACAGAATCAGTGTCGAGGGTGCGATTCCCGCCGGGAAGCTCCCTTCCATCGGCCAAAGCGCTCTTCCCCTCCACGAAGAGGCGCAGATGGGGACCGAAAAAGAAGTCGCCGTGCAATCGCAGCCGGAAGAGCCCGAATGTGTCGTCCCGTTGGCCAGAGCCGCCGAATCCAAAGTCGTTCCAGAATTCGGTCCGAAAACGCACCTGACCGCCCACACTCATGTAAACGTTGCCACCGGGGCTGAGGGGAAGGTACTTGAGAGCCTGCCACCCCTCTCTTTGGCGAGAAGCGCTCAGAACCGACCAGTCCTCCTCAAAACGCACATTCTGGTAGGTGGGAAGTCGAACCAACGATGACGGCCGCTGCCCGGAGACAGGTTTTGAAATTCCTGTCACGGCGCCACTTCGAGCGAAGGTCGGGCGGGGTTTCGTTTCTTCCCGACCGGTCTTGTCTGATGCGGCTTTCGAGGTTTCGCCGGGATGGAGTTGGGCCGTCGTCGCAGCCGCCCCCACCGTCACCGCCGCCGGCTGAGCAAGTAAGTACAGTGAAAAGAAGAACCCGCCTTTCGTCCCCACCCTGGCTTCCCCTCCCGGCACCATCCAGACGGCCTTCTTTATGCCGCGGTGTGACCGACTCCTTTCACAACTCCGTTCAAGATCCTCCAACCGAAGTCAACAGACCCCTTCCTTACGATTGGCGGGCCGTCAGGCGACCCGAGCCCGCCTCGTCAAGCCGTCGGCTCTTGACCCCTCGCTCTTGTGTAGATCAGCAATTTCTGTTCCCAATCTCCTGCCACGCCAGGTCAAACGACCCATCAAGCGATTGCATCAGCAGGGAGGTCAGTTCTCTGAAGTTCATTCCGCCTCCTCTTCACGAGCCATTGTGAAGGGGGGATTTGGCCCATTGTGGGGGATAAGACCCAGCGTCCGCCCCACCTTTGTCGAGGACGGGAGGTTGGTATGCTCCTCCTGTGTTAGGATCTCCTCAGGTCCGGAGTTGGTCCTACAGGAATCCGGGGGGATGACGTTGTCTCTTTCGGCATCGGATGACCGCGAGCGACTGGCGGGTTGGCTCCGCACGACTACGCCGCCGGGCTGGTCCGTCACGAGGTGAACGTCGAATCCGAGGGACCGGAAACTGCGGGCGATTTGGGTCCAGCGGATGAGGTCCATCCCTGCCGGAGGGCCCCTGACGTCTTTCGCATGCACGAGGGCAATGCTCTTCATGACGAAAGCTGGGGCCAAATCCGGGCTCCTTGCTCAGTGTAAGGGGAACAGTTCAAGGGTTGGCGGGTGGAGAAGTCCCATACGCCGCCCACAGACGAAACCCTGGTCCTGACCACCTCTGCTGCTCGGATCATTGGTTCTATCCCAAGGGGCCCTCCGGTCGACTGCGGCGCGACCTCCGAACAAGATGATCTTCAGGAGCGCTCAGCAGGTTTTCCACCATCCGGATCCTGCCTAGAGTTTCGTCGGGCCACTTCGGGTCCAGGCTTCGAAACGGAATCACGGCGCGCCGGAACACCGTGATGGCAGTTCCAAGACGAACTTGATCTCCGGGCAAAGGTCCCGAAACGGAGGCGTAGCCGGCGTCAAAGGCGGCGGAGAGTTCGCTGGGAGCGTTGAGTTCAAGAAGGTGGGCGTGCAAGGAACCGACATCGAGGACGGCGGGACCCTTGCCCGCCCGATCGAAGTCGACGAAGCAAGGTGTCCCGTCCACCATCAGAATCTGACCCAAATGGAAGTCGCCGTGAATGAGAGTCAAGGAGAGCTGGCCCAGGCGGGAGAGAGCCGCCGCGAGCTTCTCCCCGATTTGCAGAATCGTGCTCTTCGAGGAGGGCAGCAGGCCGGCCAGGTCCACACTGAGAGAGCGGACCTGCTCCGCCTCGCCTTCCGCCGACCGCGCTTCGAGTTTCAAATTGAGGGAGTGCAACTGGGCCAGGCAACGTCCCACTTGACGAAACACTTCGGGCGCGTCCGAGCGGGGCTCGATTGCATACCGTTCCAGGGAAGTACCCTCCAGCCACTCGCATGCAAAGAAACGTCCTGACTCCACGATGCCCAAAGGTTGCGGCGTGCGCCAGTCGGCGTCATCTGGAATCGACTCGTACACCGCTCGCAGTCTGGCCCTGCTTTTCGCGATAGTGGCTTCATTGGACAACTTGGCGTGAATTTGGACCGCGGCTTTTTCGGCTTGCCTGCGGTGGCGGAGATGTATTCGCAGCCGATAGACGGCGCGGCGGCCCGGCTTATAGGCGATGAGATCACTCCCAATGTTGCCCTTTTTGATGCGCCAATCTTGTTCTGGAAAGTGACTCAGAGAGGCCATCAAGGTGCGTCGAAAGCGCGCCGGCTCGTAGACGCTCCGCAGCACCGGGATTTCGGGATCATTCGGAAACGGAAGGGCAAGGACGGGCGGATCGAGGGAAAGGAACGGTTCGTAGCCGGCTTTCCCGATCAGATGAACGCGAGTCTGTTGCTTTCGAAAGGCCCCGCGGGCGTGCTCCGGGTCGGGAAAGAGCTTGAGAAGGAACCCCGGAGGCGGATCGTCAGGGCCCGCCGTTCCTTCTCCGAAGACAGTGAGCCGGCATGACACGCCCGGCTTCAGTCGGACGTAGCGCACGGAGTGTCGAAGGTCAGTGAGAGGAAAAACCTTGCCCCTCTCGGCCCATCGGGCCCAAAGGTGACCGTTGAGCAAGTCCTCCAGAGCAGGGAGCCCCGTGTCAGGCAGAGGAAAAAAATCCTTTGTCAATTCCGATTCCAGGCCTCCGTTCGCTGCCGGAGTCGACTCCGCTGTAGAGTGCCGGCGTGGCGACGCTCCAGGCCATTCTCCTTTCTTTTCCGGGGACGCAGGCTTTCCGCGATGTTCGGGTGACATAATATCTTAGCATGACTCCGG
This sequence comes from Acidobacteriota bacterium, assembly GCA_046757765.1. GTDB lineage: Bacteria > Acidobacteriota > UBA6911 > RPQK01 > JBHHYX01 > JBHHYX01. The sequence goes on from JBHHYX010000078.1 coordinate 16,018, forward strand.
GCTTTGAAGTCGCTCGCTGCCTCCTCGGATAATCCAGGCTAGCGCAGATGGGCGGCAACCTTGCCCAAGGCCCGGCCAATGCCGT
>JBHHYX010000079.1:0-16025 GCA_046757765.1 Acidobacteriota bacterium
CTGGACATTCCACCGGCGCGACATTCAGCCCAACCCGAGACGGGATCATGGTGCCGCCCGGTTTCAAGAAGCGCTGGCCGGCATCCTGGTAGTACCCCAACAATCCGGCCTCAAAACCGAAGCGGCCGATCTGGTCGGACACAATGACGTCCACTTTCTCAGGGAGGTCCAAACGGGTCGACAGCCCTCTGATAAAGACCATCCGATCCTGGAATCCGTTGGCGCGGCAAATCTGGCGAGCCAGCCCGATGATCGATCCTTGGTCAATGGACTAGACTCGGCCGGCCCCGGCCCGGCACGCCAGCAGGCCCAGGATTCCCGTTCCCGAACCCAGGTCCAGGACGCAGTCACCTGGCTTGACAATCTCGGCGATCGCTTTTCGAAGCGCGGACACACGAGGCCGATCACTCAGAAACTCGCGGTGTGTATCAAGAATGAGCGACAAGAGTTCTCTCGCGTTTCCAACCTGAAATAAATGATGGCAAAAAGTGAGCGAGGGGGGCCTCCGGCTGGCAGAACACCGCCGTGCCGGCTATGGTTGTTCTCCTTCCAGAGGGGGGAGTGGCGTGTAAGCATAACGCCCCAGTTCGCGACCACCGATCACGACGCCCGAGTGATCCTGCAGCCAGGCATGAGCCTGGAACTGGCCCTGCTCGCCTCGGGCGATGCCAATCCGCAGGTGCGCCGGATAGCCCCAACGATGAAAAAGGGCCTGCACCACCAGAGCTTGCGTCAGGCAGCTTCCGACCCAGGGAAGATGCCGTCCCGCCACCCGGGCCGCCCTCACGATCTGGCCTGCGGAAGGTGGCGCCGAGCACCGGCCTGTAAGCACTCGCGAGAGCGTTGCCAGCAGGTGCCTCACCCGCTCCAGAGAAAACACATGCAGACTCACTTCGGCCGCTCCCAGCAGCAGCGCGGTCTTGAGGAGAAAACGCCGCTCCAGCGGCGCAAGACTCAGGAATCTAGCCAGGCCTTTCATTCGTGACCTCTATCAGCCCCTGGGCCGCCAGTTGCTCAACTACCGCCAGCAGATCGCTTTCACAGCGCTCCCGTCCAACCTGATATTCCTTCAGGATGGCATCCCGGACCTCACTCACGCTTCGTGGCTCTTGAATCAGGCTCCAGATGTGAGTCCCCAGCGATTTCAGGCCATAGTAGATGCCAGACTTCAAGTTCAAAATGGCCGACTCTCCCTCCAGTTCACACGACACCTGGTGCCTCGCAGCCACAATGATTGACTTGGTTGAAATCTTGCCATCCACGCCCGGAACCCCGCCAAAGTCCGCGGCACACCGCAAAAGTGATACAAGACTACATCATGCTCAAAGTCCACTGTCAAGGCGATTTCGCTATTTTTTCCCCTTCCCGAGACCGATTATTCTCGGTTAGGTGCCTGTGGGGTCCTCCGCTTGAAGGAGACCGTGGTGAGGGGAAGCGTCTGCTCTCAGTAGCCGGTCAAACTCAAACCTGAAGAGAAAGCGCCGCACCAGGCGGGTCGAGGACGACACGGACGAACACTGAACACGGACGAACAGTGACCTTCACCGACCATCACGGACGGCTGGTGGGTTCTCCCAGAGTGTCCGTCCGTGCCAGTCCGTGTCGGTCCGTGGAGACTTCACGGTCTCCTTCTTCTCCGGGTCCGGACGCGGTAGAGGCGTTCGCTGAAGCCGCCCTCCCCCTCAAAAGCCGCCGCCTGGGCGGAGATCTGGCGGTCGAGAAGATAGCAGCACAGATTCAGAAGAGAGAGAGCCGCATTGGCCACGAAGGTCGAAGAAGACACGGACGAACACGAACCTTCACCGGCGGTCACGGACGGTTGCTGGGTTTTCCTGGGTGTCCGTCCGTTCGAGTCCGTGTCTGTCCGCCCCGCTTCACGTTCTTCGGCCACCCAGGCTCTTACATCTTCCAGGGAAGCGCAACGGCGCGCCTTGAATCTGCACAGCGCCGGGTGATCCGGCGGCCACTCCGGCAGCGAACGCTGCCGCAAAAAATCCTCGTAATCCAACCGCAACTCCTCCAGCGAGGCGCGTGCTACGTTGGTCAGTTTCAACTCGGTCTTCTTGGAGGTTCCGGAAGCCTGGCTCCCTTCAGCGATATTCTGCACGCCCGACCGCGCCGCCTGGACCATCTGGTCACGGGTGCGGCTGCGCCGCTCAATATAGAGGTCACAAAAGCGCGCCGTGACATCATAGACCAAGCGGGCGATCTGGAAACTCTTCAGATTACGGTAACCGCCGTGCCTGGGGATCAGGGTTTCTTCACTCACGCTTTGACCTCCTCGAATCCGAGGGCCCCGTCCCCCTCGGTCCTGGAAGGCGTCTCCTCCTCGTCCAGCGGCTCCAGCTCGTCGGCCTGGGACTGGTCATCGAGCTGGCCGGTCACAACGCCAGGGGACCAGGCGGTGCGGAGCTTCTTCATGAGCTCGAATTCGCGGTTCACGGCGCTGGCTGCGCACCCGATACTTTCTGCCAAAGCCTTAAGGGATTTTACAATCCGATGTTGCTCAACTACAACCAGAGGCGGTAATCTGGGGTCGAGAAGATAACAACACAGATTTCAGAAGAGAGAGCGCCGCGTTGGCTACGAAGGCCGAAGAAGACACGGACGAACACCAACCTTCACCGACTGTCACGGACGGCTGTTGGGTTCTCCTGAGTGTTAGTCCGTCCGGGTCCGTGTCTGTCCGTCCGTTGGGGTCCGTGTCGGTCCGCCCCGCTTTATCGGGGTCCACTCCGGGCCTTCAACTGCTCTATCTTCTGGCGGATTCGAGGTGCCCTTTCGTCTTTCGGGTTGAGCTTCAAAAAGGCTTCCAGGTGGCCCAGCGCTTTTTGCGGCTGGTTGGAATAGTCCAGGTAGATGAAGGCCAGGGACAAGTGGGCCCGGGAAAAGCTCTTTTCCTCTATCTGAAGAGACCTCAAGAGGTGCTCCGCAGCCTCGCGCGGCTGCTTCAGTTGCAGCAGCGCATGGCCCAGATAGAAATGAGAGGCGCCCGATGTTTGGGCGTCCTGCTTTTCAATCGCGATTTGAAAATCCCGGGCTGCTTGACTCCATTCCTTCAGGTGATAGTAGGCCAGCCCCAAAACGTGATAGGTCCCGCCGTTGGACGTCTTCAATCGGACCGCCTTTTCCAGCACTTCGACGGACTTCCGAAAGTCCCCGATCTTGACGTACTCAGCTCCCAGATTGTGAAGGCCCGGCAAGAACTCGGGTTCCCGATCCACGGCCTTCCGGTACAGCTGGATGGCCTTCTTGGACTTGCCCTTGGCGGCCGCCTTCACGCCCTGGTCATACCACTTCAAAGCCTGCGGGGACACTCCCTCTTCATCCCGCGGTGAAGCTTCTCGAAGATAAATGTTGAGGTGGACCTTGGTGCGATCCGGAAAAGAGAAACTGAGGTTCTCCCGGTGGGTTTGATACCCTTCTGCCTCCACCACCAACTCGTAGTCGCCTTCCACCAGGTCATGGATTTCGAACTCACCGCTGCTGGAAGGCTTCAGGCTGGCGACACGCCGGCCGTGGTTGATCAGCAGAACCGAAATGTCCGTCTCCGAGAGCTTCCCCTCACCGAGGGTGATTCGACCCGAGAGCTCTCACTTGACCCGCCCGAAGGCGGTGCGGTTCTGGCTCTGGGCCTGGGCCAGTGTGAGACTGATGGCGGCAAAAAAAACCGCCGCGAGACTGGACAAAAGTCGAAGATTCATGCCCCCTTGCTCCTCTCAGGACGGGGAGAGCGGCCGAATGGCTGCAACCCTCTTTCTGACACACGATCTGTTGCGGTGCCGAATGCATCCACCCTGAGTGCGCCAGGCTCGGCCGGCCGGCTCGAAGTACTCGCCGGGACAGAAGCACCGGCCTCGGTCAGGGAGGGGCCCCGGACTCCTCATGACCAGTAAAACCCTGTGAGAAACGCGGCCTAACCCACCCGACATCACCGTTTGGATGAAAGTGGCGGGCCGGGGTCTCGGCCCAGTTGCGTCCCATCTCCTCCCCTCACGGTTGGGCTTTGACGGTAATCTCCTGGTTGACCGGGATCTTCTTGAGCTCAGTCCGGGTGCCATCCGGCCACACCACCTCAACCAGGTCAACCATTTTTCGCGCCCCCAAACCGAAATGGAGTCTCAGATCGCTCTGCGAGATGTAGCTGCTGCCGGAATGGACTTCCGACTTCTGCACCAGGCTGCCGCTGACGACCTTCACCCGGGCGCCCAGGGCGAAGGCATTCTTGGCTCCACCCACGAGTTTGACCCGAAGCCAGCTGGAGCGATTTCCCCCGTCATTTCTCAGCAGCATGGGCGCTCCATCCAGATCATTGACCACCACATCCACATCGCCATCATTATCGAGATCGCCGAAAGCGGCACCGCGGCTGGCCGTTCGTGCCAGAAAGGGGGCGCCGCCAATGCCGGCAACCTCTTCAAAGGTGCCGTCCCGATTGTTATGATAAAGAAGTTTTCTCTGGGCGTAGCGGATGCCGATATTGGCCTGGTCGACTTGAGGGTAAACGTGCCCGTTGACGACCAGCAGGTCGAGCCAGCCATCATTGTCGTAGTCAAACCACGCTGTTCCCCACCCGACATAAGGGAAGCTGACTTCGGCGGTTCGGCTGGAGAAGGAGATGTCGGTGAAGACAAGCGCCTGATCATGCCTGTAGAGGGTATTGTATTCGTCTGAAAAGTTGCTGATGAAGAGATCGAGGTCTCCGTCCCGGTCGTAGTCTCCCACCGCCACCCCCATAGAGCCCTGCTCACTCCCATCCTCGCCGACGGCGACGCCGCTCAGAAAACCGATCTCCTCAAAGGTCCCGTTGCCCTTGTTGTGGTAGAGAAAATTAGGTCGTGAATCGTTGGCCACAAAGAGATCGGGGAAGCCGTCCTCGTCCAGATCGAACCAGACCACTCCCAAGCCGTAATACCCCTCCGGGTCGCTGACCCCGGCGCGCTGTGAGACATCGGAGAAGTGGCCCTTACCGTCATTCTCGAATAAGGCGTCCCCGGCCCCGGGGAGCCCCCGGGGTCCACATTGGACGGGAACTCCGCGATACTGGCAGAAGCTGCCCTTGCCGAACTCCGGAAGGTCCTCCATCTTGAAGTCCACGTAGTTGGAAACGAACAGGTCCAGATCCCCGTCACGGTCATAGTCACCGAAAGCGCAACCGGCAGACCAGCGCTCATCGTCGACTCCGACTTTCGCCGCCATTTCGGCGAAAGTCCCATTTCCGTTGTTTCGATAAAGCCGGTTGGAACCGAGAGCCGTCACGTACAGATCCAACCAACCGTCCCCATCGAAATCGCCCGAGCAGCCTCCCATCCCCCAACCCGGGTATCCGGCGCCACTCTCCTCGCTCACGTCGCGGAAAGTCCCGTCGTGATGATTCCGATAGAGCTGACTTTGGGCGCTGCGGGGTTTCCGGGCTGTGTCCACCGTCAAGGAGTTCACAAAATAGAGATCCAGCCAACCGTCGTTGTCGTAGTCAAAGAGAATGACCCCACCGCTCATGGACTCGACAATGTATTTCTTCTCGGGGGCGGAACCGTGGACAAAGTGAATGCCACTTGGACGGGTGATGTCCACGAAGCGGACATCCGAGTTGGCAAAGACCTCCCGACTGGGAGGCAAAAACAGAGCCGCACCGCAACCGAGTCCGAACGCTACTTGTTGAAACAGGAGAAGTCTCATAGTCAGTCTAAGGCCCGCGCGAGAATAACTTCACATTTTGGCATCTCATCTTCACACCATCTTCGGCCGCTGGTCAATCGCGAAATCCTCGACGTAGGCCCGGCTACGCCAGCGCTTTTGCTCAATCGTTGGCGGCCAAATCCGGTGCCAATCTGAGCGTATTCTGCCGCCAAGTCACTGAACCACGAACGTGAGTGAGTGGCCATCCGGATTGGGCCGGGCGCTGACGCCTCGGTTCAGTTTTCAGCCTTCCATGAAGTCTTTTCCCTCCGTTGCTGCCAGCTGCCATCAGCTCAACCTCAATTCGTGCTGGCGGGACCGGAGGCTTCATTGGGGGCCAGAACCGGCAAAGTGAAATGGAAGGTACATCCCCCACCGGAGGAATTGGGAGAAGCCCACAACCGGCCCCCATGGGCCTCGATAATGGTTCTGCTGACGGAGAGCCCCATCCCCAATCCCCCCGCCTTGGTGGTAAAAAAGGCATCGAAGATGTGAGCCGGGTCGGTGGCCTCCAGACCGGCCCCAGAATCCCGCACGGCAACTTCGATGGTGTCGGCTTGGTGGAGCGAGGTGGTAACGGCCAGTTCTCTAATTTCCGACGACTCCATGGCCTCGACGCCGTTCAGGATCAGATTCAGGACCACCTGTTGAAGCTGAATTCGGTCACTCAGAACGGCCGGGAGCCCAGTGGCCAGATGGAGCCGGATTCGGGTGTTCGCCATCACTTCCTGGCCCCGAAGAAGAGCGAGGACTTCTTGAATCACCCGGTTGATTTCAACCGGGGTTCGCTCGATCTTTCCCTTTTTCAACAGGGTCCGCATCCGCTCGATCACCTCACCTCCGCGCTTTCCGTCCCAGATGATGTCAGACAGCATCTCGCGCACCTCATCCAAGTCCACGCGTCCTCCGGCGGAGAGCATTCGAACGCCGACTTGGGCGTTGCTCACAATGGCCGTGAGCGGCTGGTTGAGCTCGTGGGCCAGCGAAGCCGCCAGCTCCCCCATCATGGCGACCCGTGCCACATGGGCCAGTTCCTGCCGCAGTTGGAGAGACTCCTTTTCCACCCGCTTGCGCTCGGTGATATCTCTCCACACCGATCTGATGCGCTTAATCCTGCCCTCCTGGTCCAGATCCGAAGAGACATTTACACTCACCTCCACCTGGCCTCCATTCTTGCGCCTCAATTGAAGTTCAACGTCACGGGCCTCGCCCGTTTCCCGCAGCGCAAGAACGGCCTTCCTGACCTCCTCCCGGCAATCGGGGTAGTACACCTCGAGAATGTGGCGCCCAATGATTTCCTCCTTCGCGAACCCCGTCTTCTCCGCCAGCATGCGATTGCACTCGATAATCTTGCCGTTGGCCGCATCGACGGAGCAGAACATGTCCGGCGCATTGTCGTAGAGATCCCGGTAACGCTCTTCGGAGGCCCGAAGTCTTTGCCGTGTTCGATCGCGCTCGACATGCCGGCGCCAGGCGGCCGCGCAGCTGATGGGAAACAGGAGAGCCAACAAGCCCACAATCCAGGGTCGGAGGAGGGAGAGCTTTCCAGGCGACAGCTCCCTGTTGATGTCCGACTCGGCTGAATTGAGGGCAGCAAGAATGAGTTTCTCGCGAGCCAGTTGCTCGGCTTTCGAAGGGGACGATCGGGTATTGGCCAGGGCGGCCAGACGCTTCCAAAAGGCGTACAGGTTATCGCGAGTCATCAGGTTTTCAACAACCGGGGCCCACTGGGGGATCTCGGGGTAGGCCGTCCCCCCTTCGAGTGCTCGCAGGAAAGGGGTGAAAAAGGGCGTTTCGGCGAGAACCGTGGGGTTGGCCGGAAGGTCTCCCAGAGCCTTGGAATTTCGGCGCTGGCTTTCAGCCGAGACCAGAAAGTCAACCAGCAGGCGCCCTCGAGCGACTCCCGCCGAATCCCCGCCCCGGCTGGGGTCAAGGACCACCAGAACGGATCCCCCTTTCATCGTCGTAGCCACTCTGGCCCCGATGCGCGGCGGCAAGGTTATCCCGATCCTCGAACTCCAATCGGGACCCAGCCTGGTCTCGGCGCGCCTGGCCACCCACGTACCCAGGATCGCCATGGCGTATTTCCGAGCCAGAAAATCCTCGGCCAGATCGGAGCCAGCCTCGTCGGGCAAAGCAACATATCCGCGTTCGGCCAGGTGGATGAGAAACCGTCCCACCCTTTCGCCCTCAGGGCTGGCAAAGACAGCCTCCTCCCAGGGGATGAGGCCAAACTTCTTTTGGGTCGAGACGAGCGAGGGCAGTCCAGCGTTGTAGAGCCAGATCGCCAGGTTATGAAGCAGGTCCCAACCGGGGCCGGTGTCAATGGCGAAGGGTGCCCTCAATTCCGGCCGGGGTGCGGTGTGAAGCTTGCGGCAAACAGCCACAAATCCGTCTCCGTCGACAATCTCCCCTGCATCAACAAGGTCTTTCCAGTACCAGAGCACTCGGACCCCGCAGGTGTAGCGTTGTTGATAATCGAGGACACCAAGGGAAGCGAAATAGGCGGCCCACGTATCCCCCAGCTGGGCCACCAGGGGCGGATTATGGGGATCGGAAACGTAATCGGAAAAGTAACGGAAGGCATCGGTCCAATCAACGAATCTGAGCTGGACGGCGATCTTGCTGCGTAGTTGGAATTGGAGAGCTTCGGTGAAGATCTCCTTCTCCCCCAGCAACTGCCGGGCGAGAGCCGGATCTTTCCTCAGATCTTGTTGCGTGGCGGAGGAAAGAGACTCGCGCCAGCGGGATACGAAGCGGGCGATTTCTACTTCTGACGGCCGATGATCCAGGGGGGGCGCATGCGGCATCGTGACCAGCAGCACCCGATAATCTGGAGACGGCTCGGCCAAGAGGATCGAAGAAATGAAAACCCAGATCAGACTCACCCAGATCTCTTTCGATCTTCTCACCATTTCACAGCAGCCTCTCCAGGACGGCCTCAGCTGGACTGAGCGATTCCTTGACTTCGGCAAGCGGCGATCAGTAGAGCCGGGCCCTCAGTCGCGACGCCTTTATCCACGCTCACCTCCACCGCCTGGCCACAATTGAGTGTGACCTGAATTGAGTGATTGTCAACGGCGGTAAGCACCAATCTGTTGCGCCCCGCGGGTCTTGTCGATCCTCGACATGCCGCGGCGCGTATGCCTGCGGTCTCCGCAACCCGCGGGAACAAAACATCTTGGCGCTTCCCATCCGCCAAAATCGCTCAACTCAGGTGTGAGAAACCCAGGTTAATGTACTGTGTTTTCAACACGTTTTCCAGTCCGGGTTGGGCGGGGCCGGCCGACCTCGAGGGGCGGGCCACTCCGAGGGCCCGGAAGGTCGGTCAGAAGTCACGCAGCCTGCTGGAGCAAGGCCAGACTCGAGCGGATGGAGGTTTTCAGTGCATACGACCAAAGTCCAATTTACAACACTTGCCTACTGCGGTTTAATTTCGCACAAGTGTTTGTATCCTCTGGGGGAAGGTGTCCCGAGTCGTCATTTCGGACGACCCCGGGACCGGGGTGAAAGGGGGAGTTGTGAAGTCCATTTGGCGTTTCCTCACATTGTTTGTTCTTTTGAGCTTCGTACTGACCGGTTCTCTTTACAGTCAGGCTCAGGTGGCGGGCTCGATTGGTGGAACGGTGACTGATGCCTCGGGAGGGGTGATTCCGGGGGCGGAAGTCCAGATCATTAATCAGAACACGAATGAAACCCGAACCGTGATCACGGATGACTCCGGGTTCTACACAGCGCCCAACGTCCCGGTTGGCGTCTATACGGTAACGGTGAGCATGCCGGGTTTCAAGACGGCGGCGGCCCGGGACAACAAGGTCGACATTCGATCCAACCGGGTCATCAATATCACGCTCGAAGTCGGGCAGGTCAGCGAGGAAATCACGGTGGAGGGAGTCTCGGCCGCCCAGGTGGAACTGCGAAGCGGTGAAGTCAGCAATCTGATCTCCGGAGAACAGGCGACCGAACTGCCTCTCAATGGCCGCAGCTTCGTTCAGCTCAGCCTGCTGGTGCCCGGAGCGGCGGTGGCCCAGGGCGCCAAGACCCAGTTGACCGGCCTTTTCGCGGGTGTGGACATCTCCTTCAGCGGCAGCGCCTCCAACGCCAACATGTGGCTGGTGGACGGAACCAACAACGTCGACATCGGCTCGGGCCGCACCATCCTGACCTACCCCTCGGTGGACTCGATTGGCGAGTTCAAGATCTCGAGAAACATGTACGGTGCCGACGCGGCGGCCTCTTCGGGCGCCCAGATCAATGTGGTCACCAAGAGCGGCACCAATCAGTTTCATGGGACGGTCTACGAGTTTTATCGGGGAGACGTCCTCAACGCCACCAACTTCTTTCTCAATAGCGCCGGCCAGGAGAAACAGCCCCTCGTTTTCAACAACTTTGGCTACACCGTTGGGGGGCCCGTCGTCAAGGACAAGGTCTTCTTCTTCTGGTCTCAGGAGTGGCGCCGCGAGCGGCGGGGCATCCCTCGGCAGAATCTCGTCCCCACCCTGGCCGAACGAAAAGGAGATTTCAGCGGCCCCAATTCCCGCTTCGATGATCCCATTGATCCCTTGACCGGAAGTCCTTTCCCCAACAACACCATTCCAGCCGACCGCTTGAGCCCTGCGGGCCAGGCCATGATGCGGCTTTACCCCACGCCGACGATTTCTCCCGGCGATTCGACTTTTCAAGGCTTCAACTGGATCGCCGCCCCCAGCAGTCCCATCGATACTCGCCAGGAGCAGGTTCGTGTCGATTATGTCATCAGCGACAAGCACTCGGTGATGGGCCGACTGACTCGCGACAGCTGGACCAATGCTTCTCCCAGTTTCATTGAGGCCGGTCTCTGGGGCGACGACCCTTTCCCCGCCGTCGATTCCGCCTGGGATCAGCCCGGCCACAGTCTGAGCACTCAGTGGACCACAACCTTTGGACCCAGCGCCATCAATCAGTTCGGTTTTTCCTGGTCGGGCAATGAAATCAAGATCGCCCGAGGGACGGGCGACGATATCGTCAGCGCCATCAATTCCGCCATTCCTGAAGTCTTTCCCGGGCCCGAGGGCCACGGCCATGTCGGATTCTGGGGCGATCCCCTGGGCAACGACCTGTGGAACCAGGCCCCCTGGCAAAACGAGCAGGATCTGTTTGTCTGGAAAGACGATTTTTCGCTGGTCAAGGGAGATCACTCCCTCAAGATGGGTTTTCTCATCAGCAACAATCGCAAGGACGAAGACATCGACAACAACTCGTCTGCCTTTGCGCCCTTTTTCTGGGGTCCCACGGCGGTGCCCGGGGGAGCCGGAGTGGGTGGGGGCTGGGGACCACCCAACGCACTCGGCAACGGAGGCGTGGTGACCGGAAACGGCCTGGCCGACCTGCTGCTCAAAGGCACCTATTGGGGAGGTGGAACCGAGACTAACAGCAATCCGCGTTCCAAGGTCCGGTGGAGAGACTACGAGATTTATTTCAACGATACCTGGAGAGCCACTTCCGGCCTCACCCTCAACTACGGCGTTCGCTGGTCCTTCTTACCCAACCCCTGGCAGGGCGACAACGAGATCGCCAATTTCATTCCCCAACTCTTTGATCCTACGGAGGGCGCGACTTCAACGAATGGCCTGATCTTTCCCGGCAATCTGCGGGGCATCGATGTCGATAACCGCTCTCTGGTCAGGAACCACTACGCCGACTTTGCGCCTCGCTTCGGATTTGCCTGGGATCCAACTGGAGCCGGAAAGTGGGCCATCCGCGGAGGAGCCGGCGTCTTTTTCAACCGCGAGGCCATCAGCGACGTCCTGTTGATGATCATCAATCCTCCCTTCAGGACCACCATCAATTTCGGCAATGGCCGTCCCCTCGACTCTCTCCCCACCGACTCGGACTTCAGTGGCGGCGAAGGTGTGGCTCAGAGGGGCAAGTCCATCAAAGCCAACACTCCGGGGAGCTATCAGTGGAATCTGACAGTCGAACGTGAGCTGTGGAAGGATACTAAAATTGAGCTGGCTTATGTGGCCAACCGGGGACATCACATTCCCACCCAGTTCTTCATCAACCAGGTGCCGCCTTCCCTGCGGACCGAGTTCGGGAAACTGGAACTGAATCCCAATACCGACGGCGATCCGCTTCGGCCCTTCTTCTCGTTGGTGGGCGCCAGCAGCAATCCGCTGATCTACAGCCGGAGCGCGGATTCCTGGTACCACTCTTTCCAGCTCTATCTGGTCAAGCGCTTCTCCAACCGCCTCTCTTATCAGGTCTCCTACACCGTCAGCAAACTGCTGTCTACCGCCGGTGGCCTGGGCCATGTCGGCGGCAATACCATATCGGACCCCACCAACGTCGAGTACGACAAAGGGAGGCCTGACTTCGACCGGCCCCAGATCTTCACAACCAATGTCATCTATAAGACACCGACGTTGGAGGGCAGCAGCGCCCTGGCCCGTGGTTTACTGGGCAACTGGGAGACGGCGGTGATTTTCACCGCCAACAGCGGGCGGCCGGAGACGGTTTCCTGCTGCAGTAACTTTATCGGTACCCAATCCAATCGACCCGACCAGATCCTTTCCAGCACCAAGGGGGCCGGGACGGCACAGCAATGGTTCAATCCGGATGCCTTCGCTCCACCTTCCGAGGTGGGGCGCCTCGGCCGCTCGGCCCGCGGGCAGATCCGTGGCCCCGGCCTGGTCAACTTCGATATTTCAGTGATGAAGAATTTCCGCGGTATTCCCTGGTTTACTCCCGAGAATGCCACCTTGCAGTTTAGAGCCGAATTCTTCAATGCTTTCAACCACACCCAGTTCCAGTTCGTCGACACCAACTTCTCGCTCACGGGAATCGAGATTGACGATGCCGGGAAGTTGACCAACTACGAGCAGACCAATACCAACTTCGGCAAGGTGACAACGGTTCGGGACCCGCGCGAAATCCAGTTCGGGTTGAAGATCATTTGGTGAGCGGGGAGTCGCCTCCCCGCGATGGGCTGAAAAGAGGGAGCCCGAGTCAGCCGAAGAACCCAAGCTGAGCCGGCTCAATGCTCCCTTCTTCCATGGGTTTCAAAGCTGTTGCCACTCTCCAGCTTAAGCGTCGCGTTCCCCCCCTCTACCGCGGACTCGGATGAGGCCATGTTCGGATGGGAGTCGTACACGTCCTCGTACAGGTAGCACGTCCACGGTGAACCCCACCACTCTCCATCACGAAACAGTAGGGCCGCCTACTAGTGGGGTGACGGTAATCTTTAAACCTGAGTCAAGTTGCGCATTTGCCAACATATCGCACTGTAAAGCAACGATCAGCCAAAGGGCCGGTGAGTCGCTTTGGGTTGCGCTAAAATACCAGCATGAAGCGCCAGGTTGACCTCGTCTTCTTTCTTTACCTGGGGCTGGGGTGCGTCGCTTCCGGCTGCGGAGAGGACTCCACGGGTTCGGTCCACCCCCCCCCGCCCACCAGCTCGGATGTCATCCTGATTTCCATCGACACGCTGCGGGCGGATCATCTTTCCAGCTACGGCTACTCGCTGTCCACTCCCCATCTGGACCAGTTGGCTGAGGACGGCATCCTCTTCGAGCAGGCCATCACTCCCGTTCCCCTCACCCTCCCCGCCCATGCTTCACTCTTGACGGGTACTTATCCGCTCTTTCACGGCGTCCGAGACAACTCCGGCTTCACTCTTCCCAACGACCAGCTGACACTGGCCGAAGTTCTTCAGTCAAGTGGGTTTCGAACGGGCGCTTTCATCGGAGCCTTCGTCCTCGATTCTCGCTTTGGATTGAATCAAGGTTTCCAGGAATACTTCGACCATTTCGACTCCGACACACTGTCGGCGGTAAATCTGGAGATATCCGAACGAAGGGCGGAGGAAGTGTTACGGCGGGCCCAAGAGTGGATTGCCCAAGGGCTGGCCGGGCCCTTTTTTTGCTGGATCCACCTCTACGACCCCCACGCCCCCTACCACCCACCCGAGGCTTTCAGGAGCTCGACGAGGAGCGACTATGACGGTGAAATCGCTTACGTCGACCGTCAAATCGGAGACTTCTTCCGCTTCCTGCGCCAAAATCGGCTCTATGACAGTTCTCTGATTGTGCTCACTTCCGACCACGGAGAAGGTTTGGGCGACCACGGGGAGTCGACTCATGGCATGTTTCTCTACGATTCGACCCTGAGGGTCCCTCTCATCCTGAAGCCGCCCTTCTTCAAGAAAAAGGGGCAAAGAATCGATCGGCAAGTACGGCTGATCGATGTCATGCCCACCATCCTTCAGATTCTTGCAGTGCGCCCACCGCCCTCGGTTCAGGGGGTTGGCCTCGCCACCGCCTGGCTTCACGACGAAGTGCCCGAATCACCCGCCTTCAGCGAGACGATGCTGCCCCTCCTGAATTACGGCTGGAGCCCTCTCGAGGCCTACCGAGCCGGAGGGATGAAGTTCATTGACGCGCCCAGGCCGGAACTCTACGATTTGAGAACCGATTCCCGGGAACACAACAATCTCATCGATCGGCGAAGCAGCCTGGCGCATCAGCTCAAAGAGAAGAAGGAGACACTGGTTGAACGCTACACGGGTCGGGACTTGGAAGGAGCTCATCGCGCCGTGGATCAAGAGACGGTGGAACGCCTCCGGTCACTCGGCTACGCGACCGTTGCAGCCGGCCGCAGGAGTGATTCAATGGACCGCTCGGGAAGGCCCGACCCCAAGGACAAGATCGAACTCTTCAACCGGATCTGGGAGGCGCAGGAAGCCTCCCTCGAAGGACGCTTCCAAGAGTCCAGCCAACTGCTGGAACAGGTCCTGCGAAAGGATGCCTCCATCTTCATGGCCCATTCGATCCAAGCCTTGAATCTGCTCCAGCTCAACCGGGTCCGAGAGGCGAGGGACCACTTGCAGAGGGCCTCCCAATTGAGACCGGACGATCCGGGCAGCCACTTTTACCTGGGAATAGCCTCGCTTCGCCTCGGTGAGCTGGCTCGATCGGAGCGGGAGTTCAAGGCGACCTTGGAACTGGACCCCGGCCATGACGCCGCCCTCAACAACCTGGGGACGGTTTATATTCGGGAAAAGAAGTTTGAACAGGCAACAGGGGTTTTTGAAAAGGTGAGTCGAAAGGATCCCGACGATGTGGCTTGCTGGGTCAATCTGGGAGTCGCTCATCTCTTGCAGGGAGAGGAAGAAATCGCGTTGGAGAAGTTCCAGCGGGCCCTGCAGCTGGACCCCCAACTCCCCCAGGTTCGAAACAACATCGGTTTGATCTATCTCAACCGTGGGGATGCCCATGGGGCCTTGACCCATCTACAGGAGGCGATCCGGTTGAAGCCGGGCTATGCCAGTGCCCTGCTGAATCTGGCTCGGGCCTACGAACTGGGTGGCGAACCGGACAAGGCGGCTCAAATACGAAAGCAAGTGCAGCAAAAGGAGGACCCCTGAAAAGCCCAGGCGCGGTGCCTCCCCTTCTGTGCGGCCTCCTTTGCGCAATGTCCGGAAGCCTTTCCGGGCAGAGTCTCTATCCGCCGGAGAAACCCGAAGAGGTCATCGCCCAGTTGTTCGCAAGCTCCCACAAAGCGTTTGCAGCGGGCGAACTGGAAAAGGCGGAGAGCGATAGCCGCCAAGTGTCGGGGATCAGCCTGGATCAGCTGGGCGCAATCTATCTGAAGCTGGAGAGATACTCCCTATCTGAGAAAGCCTACCGGGAAGCTGCCAAGGTCTTTGCCCTCTCACCCTACCCTTTCATAGGGCTGGGGGTCCTCTCCCTGAACAGGGGAAACTACGATGAGGGGATGAAGTGGGTCAACAAGATCCTGGAATTGAACCCACTTCACCCTGAAGCCCGCCATGTGCTGGGCAAGCTCTATTTCATGAAGGGTGAATTCTCAAAGGCTTCCGAGGAGCTTCGGGATGCCTATCAACTGAACCCCGCCAACACGAGTGTGGGGTACACACTGGCCCTGGCCTTCTTGAAACAAAAGAAGGTGGAGGAGGCGGCCCGGGTTTTTCAGGACATGAGCGGACGCCTGGGAGAATCTCCCCAGCTTCACGTTCTCATTGGCAGAGCCTACCGGCAGACCGCCGACTCCCTGGACCTCTCCTATGCCGTTTACCTGGAAAAAGCGGTGGCGGAATTTCAAGAGGCCGTTCGGCTGCAACCCGATTTCCCCCGAGTCCACCATTACCTCGGACTGACCTATTTGCTGCAAAAGGGAAAGCAAGCCTTTCCGCTGGCAATGAAGGAATTCGTGACGGAGTTGAAACGTGAGCCCGACGAGTACTTCGCCAATTTCTATCTGGGAGTGCTTCTGGCCACCCAGCGCAAGCATCAGAAAGCCCTTCCCTATTTGGAAAAGGCGACAAGATTGGACCCTCAGAACCCCGA
>JBHHYX010000080.1:0-16024 GCA_046757765.1 Acidobacteriota bacterium
AAATCTGGTGCAAATCTGAGCGCCAACTCTGCGAAGTTATTCTTGCGCAAACCCTTATGACCAATGAAGCCTGTGAGAAATGCGGGCTGACGGTCTTGGCTGGCCCCCGTTCAGGACCCCGACTTCCAGTTCCAGCAGAGTCTTCTTGATCTCGACACCGCCGCCGTAGCCGGTGAGCGAGCCGTCGCTTCCGATCACCCGGTGGCAGGGAATGACGATAGGCAGGGGATTGCGCCCGTTAGCCGCTCCGACGGCCCGTGAGGCGCTCGGTTTGCCCACCAGTTGAGCCAGTTGTCCGTAGCTGATCGTTTGGCCGTAAGGGATAGCTTTCAGTTGGTTCCACACCCGCATTTGGAAAGCCGTGCCACGGGGCGCCAGCGGGAGGCTGAATGCGCGAAGTTTTCCTGAAAAGAAGTCTCGAAGCTGTACTGTCGCATCGGAAAAGGCTCCGTCATCCCTTGTCCAGGATGGCGGAGGTTGCGGGTTCTTCTCTTTCAAGAAACGGATCCGGCTCAGACCCAGTCCGGTTCTGGCGAGACCCAGAGGCCCCAATGGGGAATCGATCACAGTGTATACGGTTATTCGAGGGTTCGTCATGTCCTCCTGAGGGTTCCATGGCTGGCCATTCTTCCGCCTCGTCTTGAGGTCATCGATTTCGGTTCCCTATCCCGCATTTCTCACACCCAGTCTACTACGGCGGAGGACATGCCCGCAGCTCCGGTGGGTTGAGTTCGGAGGCCGGCCAGTCTCCCAACGTTTGAAGTCATTTGCCATCAGGATTACATTAGGAGGCGCACGGAAAAATTGATCGGATCCCTTCCAACGGGTGGAGTCCGTTTCTGCCCATGCTCTCGGCACTGCCGGTGAGGCGACTGAAGGGAGAAGTTGTTCCGAGGAGTTGGAGTGAAGACCGAACGATGGGGCGTTTCTTGTTTGCTTTTTCTGGCCCTCGGACTGGCCACCGTCACGGCCTCTTGCCAAGAGGGGCCAACGGCGGCTGGGGTGAGGCTGCTGGACTTGAAGGGCCGAGAAGTCCGGCCTTTGCAGTTGGCGACCGGCGCCGAGGCCACCGTCTTCCTGTTCACCCGCGCAGACTGCCCCATCTCAAACCGCTACGCACCCGAAGTGGAACGACTCTTTGAGAAGTTCTCTCCCCATGGAGTCGCTTTCTATTTGGTCTATCTCGACCGGGAAGAACCGACCAAAGTCATTCGGCAACACGTCCGGGATTACGGCTACAGGACAGGGGTTCTGCGCGATCCGGAACATCGCCTGGCCGATCTGACCGGGGCCGAAGTGACTCCCGAAGCAGCCGTCTTCGTCAAGGGAGGAAAAATGGTCTACCGGGGAAGGATCGACGACCGTTACGTTGATTTCGGCAGGGCCAGGGCCGAACCTAGGCGGCGAGATCTGGAGTTGGCATTGGAAGACATCATGGGGGGACGGCCCGTGAAGATCTCCCGCACCCGGGCCGTAGGTTGTTTCATTGCCGACTTGAGATGAACCGGACCGCCTGTCTCTTCCGTTTTTCCAGCTTTTTTTTGCCCCTTGCTCTGGGCCTGGTGACTTGGGCGGCGTGTCGCGGGCCCAGCCGGGATCCCAAAAGCGACTCGCCCTCGCCCCGCCCCGTGACGTTCAGCAAGGATATCGCCCCCATTGTTTTCACCAACTGCGCGATCTGCCATCATCCCGGGGGATCGGCTCCCTTCAATCTGCTCACCTATTCAGACGTCAAGAAGCGCGCCAGGCAAATCGCGGTGGTCACTCAAAGCCGCTACATGCCGCCTTGGCTTCCCGAGCCGGGCTACGGGGAGTTCGTTGGAGAACGAAGGCTGAGCCGGCATCAGATCCAGACTATTCAGCGCTGGGTGGAGGAAGGCGCCCTTGAAGGTTCGCCCTCAGATCTGCCTCTTCCACCCCAATTCACTCAAGGCTGGGAGCTTGGAGAGCCCGACCTGGTTGTTGAGATGCCCGCCCCCTACTCCGTTCCCGCCCGGGGCAGGGACGTGTTTCGGAATTTCGTCTTCCCGGTTCGAGTCCAGGGGACACGCTACGTGAGGGCGCTGGAAATTCATCCCGGCAATAAGACTCTTGTCCACCACGCCAACATCTTAATCGACCGAACAGGTTTCTCGAGGCGGTTGGACAGTAAGGATCCCGAAGTGGGCTTCGGCGGCATGGAGATCGAAATTGAGTCGGAGCGTTTTGAGCCCCAGAGCCACTTTCTTTTCTGGAAACCCGGGACTCCCCCGGACGGAGGCAGAAAAGGCATGGCCTGGCGAGTCGACCCCTACACCGATCTTGTTCTCAACATGCACATGCAGCCCTCGGGAAGGCGCGAGGCCGTTCAACCTACGCTCGGTCTTTACTTCACCGAAGAGCCTCCCATCAAACACCCGATGCTGCTTCAGCTCGAAGACGACGGCGCCCTCGACATTCCTCCGGGCGAGAAGGCCTTCGCTGCCACCGACACCTACCAGTTACCGGTGGATGTACAAGTGCTCGGAATTTACCCCCACGCCCACTACCTGGGGAAGGAGATTCAGGGCTGGGCAACTCTTCCCGATGGAGAAAAGAAATGGTTGATCTACATCAGGGACTGGGATTTCAACTGGCAGGCCGTTTATCGCTACCGCCGGCCCATCTTCCTTCCCAAGGGGGCCAGACTCTCGATGCGCTTCACTTACGACAACTCCTCCGACAACGCCCAAAACCCGAACCATCCACCCCGACGTGTTGTGGCCGGCAATCAATCATCGGATGAGATGAGTCACCTCTGGATCCAGGTTCTGCCACAGCGCCGCCAAGATCTGAGATTGCTTCAGGAGACCCTGATGCGGCACCGTTTGAAAAAATATCCTTTTGACCCGGTGGCTCACACCAACCTGGGTTCGATGCTGCAGGCGAGGGGACGCATCCAAGAGGCGATCGATCAGTTTCATCAGGCGTTGAAAATCAGACCCGATGATGCGGCGACCCTCAACAACCTGGGCGCCGCCTTTCAGGCAACAGGCCGGTTCAGAGAGGCGGTCAGCCAATTTCGTCATGCCTTGAAGCTGAGGCCCAACTATGCCAGCGCCCTCTACAATCTGGGCAACTCTCTTTTGCATCTGGGCCAACCGGATGAGGCGGTCCCGCACTTCCTCGAAGTCCTGCGGTTGCGCCCTGATGATGTCGCCGCCCACAGACATCTGGGGGAGGCCTTGACCCAGAAAGGGGAACTGGGGGAGGCCGCCGGACACTTCCGACGCGTGCTCCGGCACAACCCCGAAGATGCGGACACCCGTAACGATCTGGGCAACGTGCTGGCTCAGCAGGGCCAACTGGGGCAGGCCAGGAGGCAATATGAGAAGGCGCTGCGACTCGATCCGGACCTCTACAGCGCCCACGCCAATCTAGCCCGGATTCTTGCCCGTGAGGGGAAGTTGGACCAGGCGGTGGATCATTTTGAGAAGTCCCTCTTGATCAAGCCCGAGCAGGCCGACACTCATAACAACCTCGGCATTGCGCTGGCCCAAAAGGGTCAATTCGCCCAAGCCGCCTCCCATTTCAAACAGGCCCTGCTCATCGATCCGGAAAACAGCCAGGCGCGAAACAACCTGGAGAGGGCCCGGGCCCTGCTCCATAGAAACGATCGGTGAAGGAGCCTTGTTGTCCCCGACCCGGATTGGCCAGAGTCGTTGACGCACCCCTTCTCGCACCCTGCCGACTCTGGCTGGAGGGTGACCGGGGGACCCCCCTCTCCGGGCGGTTGATGGTGTACACTTGCCAGAGGGTGACTGGGACGCGAACCATACTCGGGGTGATTCTGTCCGCCAGGCTAGTGGTCAGCCTGGCAGGCGTCGTGCCGCAAGCCTCTCAACCGGCGGCCGAGGAGCATCTCAATCAGGGTCGACAGTTGCTGGCGGCCGGCGACGCCGCTGGGGCCCGGTTGGAATTTCAACGAGCGATCCGAGTCCAGCCCAATCTTTGGCCCGCCCACCAGTTTCTAGGCCTGGCATTGCAAAGGGAGCACAGAGTCGAAGAAGCCATCCAGGCATTTCGGAAGGCCGTTGCCATCCGTCCCGAGGTTGCCGAGTCCCACTACTACCTCGGTTTTGCACTGGCTCAGAAGCAGCGCTTCACCCCCGCCATTGCCCAGTTCGAACGCGCCATCCAACTCAGGCCCGACTATGGCAGCGCCTACTACCACCTGGGAGTAGCACGCTGGCTGGGTAAGGATCCTGAGGGAGCGCTGTCGGCTCTCGGCGAGGCCGCCCGGCAGCTGCCCGAATCGGCTCAAGTTCACTATTACCTGGCTGAGACCCTGAAGCAGCTTGGCCGTTCAACGGAGGCCATCCCGGAATTGGAAACGGCCGTCACACTTGATCCCCATTCCGAAATCTTTCTTCATGAATTGGGACTCCTGCAACAACAGGAAGGGAGGATCGAGGAGGCCGTCTCCTCCTTCCGGGCCGCCCTCAAAATCAGGCCACAGTTCCTGGAAGCCAGAAACAACTTGGGTTTGGCTCTGATTCAACTGGGAAGGGGCGAAGAGGCCGTTCGCCAGCTTCAAACGGTCATCGGCGCCCAGTCCGCCAACGCCATCGCCCACCATAATCTGGGACTGGCCCTTTTGCAGAAGGCCGACCTGGTGGGGGCCGCGGCATCCTTTCGCCAAGCCATTCGACTCGATCCGGGCTACGCGGAAGCCTACTATAATCTGGCCCTGGCCCTGAAACAGCAGGACGACTTCGAAGGGGCGATCAGCGCCCTCAACCAGGCTACCAACCTCAGACCCACCATGGCTGAGGCCTACTACACTCTGGGAGTGATCTACTGGCAAAGGGGAGATCTGGAGAACGCCATACGCAAACTTCGGGTGGCCTCGGGAGTGCAACCGGATTACGCTGAAGCTCACTACCTGCTGGGAACCGCTCTCAAGCAGTCGGGTCAACTGGACGAAGCGATCAGCGAGTTTCGTGCCACCCTGGCCATCAGACAGGATTTTGTCGAGGCCCACCGATCTCTCGGGATGGCTTTGCGCAGGAAGGGTGAGACGGAGCAGGCCCTCAAGGAGCTGGAGGAAGCGCGACGGCTGGATCAGTTGAAAGCCAATCTGCAGTCCGCCACCTTTGCCACCAGCGTTGGAATCAAACAGCTTGGAAAGGGAGAACTGGATCAGGCGATCCAACAATTCAGAAAAGCCATTGACCTGGCGCCTCAATACGCCCCGGCCCACTACCAGCTGGGCATCGCCCTTTCCAGAAAAGGGGACACGGAGGCAGCGCAAGCCGCCTTCAAGCAGGCTCGAGAGCTGAACCCTCGACTCGATCCTCCTCAGTGAAAGCCTTTGGGCGCATTGAACAGTGACCTGGTCCAAGTTGTCACACCCGAGAACCACCGGCACAAGGCCGTACGTGTTTAGCGTAGGACGAGGGAATCCCACAAGCCTGGTGGCGTTGACGATACTACAGGCAAGACTCTGCCTGAACTCCGCTGCGCGCCTTGACTCACGGGCGGCGTTGGATCAACATGCTCAGGGTTTGGGCAAGAATAAATCCGCACAGTTGGCGCTCAGATTTGCACCAGATTTGGCCGCGAACGATGGAGCGAGACCGCGGGCGTAGCCGGACCTGGGTTGAGGATCTCGCGATTGAGGAGCGGCCGAAGATGGTGTGGAGATGAGATGCCAGAATATGAACCTGAATTGAGCGATTGTCGGGGGCGCCAGAATCGCTCAACTCAGGATGGAGTTATTCCCGCGCGAGTCCTTGAAGAGAGGGCGGCAGACAAGCAAGGAGGCTTTTGGCATGCAAGCGAGGCATCACAAACGGGGCATTTCGACTCTGCTCGCCCTGCTGGTAGCCACCGCTCCGGTGCTGGCGGCCCCGGCACGATTTCTGGCCAGAATTCAGCCGCTTGAATTCGATGCGGCTCTGCGCCAGTTGGAAGCATCCGGCTGGGACGTGGCCGGTCATAATCGGAGCCAAGGCTACATCGAGGTCGTTGTGGAGAGAGACGGGCTTCGGTCTCTGGTTTCGTTTGGCGACCTCACTCTGGTGGAGCCCAGCCGTCCCTTCCGGGAGGTCCGGCAAGCGACCCGAGGAAGCGGCGTCGATGCGGCTGACCAACGCTACAAGACCTACAGCGAAGTCTTGAGGATTATGGACGGGATCGAAGCACAACACCCCTCCATCGCCCACAAAGTCGACCTTACGAGAGCTCTGGGGCTTCCTCCCACCTGGGAAGGCCGCCATCTCTTTGCCATGAAGATCTCCGACAACGTGACCCGAGACGAGGATGAGTTGGCGATCCTGTTCGACACCCTCCACCACGCGCGCGAGCTGAACACGATTGAGGTGGGACTGGACATCGTGCGCTTTCTGACCCGTTTCTATGACCAGCTTCCACAGGTCAGATCCTGGGTCGACAGCTATGAAATATGGGTGGTCCCGGTGGTCAATCCGGATGGCCTGGAATACGTCTGGTCGACTGACCAATTCTGGCGCAAGAACCGGCGCGACAACCAGGACGGCACTTTTGGAGTCGACCTCAACCGCAATTACCCCTTTTTGTGGGGTGCCTGCGGCAGCAGCAGCGGCGATCCTGGCAGCGACACCTATCGGGGACCGGCCCCTCTCTCCGAACCTGAGGTCGAGACGATGGTTGCCCTGGGCACCCGGCTGCGTCCGATCATCTACAACAGCTTCCACAGCTCTGGGCGCGAGGTTCTGCCGCCCTACGTTTGCGCTGATCTGGCCGAAGGGCCGCTTGTCGACACGGTGCGTGACCTCTATCGCAACCGCATGGGCTATGACTGGCGCCTCGCCAGCAGCAGCGGCGAGAGCTTTGAATGGTTCTACAACCAAGCCAGTTCAGTGGGCTATCTGACCGAGATCGGCACCGCCTTTCAACCCCCTTTCGAGGAAACTCTTGCTGAACTGAAACGGGTGCGTCCGGGCTGGATGTTCCTGCTCGACCTACCCGCAACCGGACCTCTCGTGCAGGGCACCGTCACAGATGCAGTCAGCGGGGCTCCGGTGGCCGCCGAGATCAGTTCCTCGCGCGTCCTGTTCACGGAGGGGGAACGCCGCGCCAGCGAGGCCGGCTTCGGCCGCTACGGTTGGTTTCTGCAGCTCGGCCCGCACACGTTGACCTTCAGCGCCGCGGGTTTCGCTCTGCTGTCGGTGGACGTCAGCTCGTTGGCGGGAGGCACCACGCTGGACGTGGCACTGCAACCGCTTCCCTGATCGGGGCGGCGGCGCCTCAAATCACTTTGAGACGATTTCGCCCCTCGCGTTTGGCCTGATAAAGAGCCCGATCCGCGGATTTGACCAGGTCCGACGGTTTCCCGTCATCCTTGGGCCGGCAGGCAGCCACCCCCAGACTCGCCGTCACAAACTGGCTGATTGAGGAACCGGCGTGAGGAATCTCAATGCTTTCAACTCCGGTGCGTAATCTATCGGCCACCGCGGCGGCCCCGAACTTGTCGGTATCAGCTAGAACCGCCGCGAACTCCTCTCCGCCATAACGCCCCACCAGATCCCCCGGCCGTTTGAGTTCTTCGGCGATGTACCCGGCCACGCGTTTGAGGCAGGCATCGCCTTCCTGGTGGCCGTAGGTGTCATTGAAAGCCTTAAAGAAGTCGATATCGACCATGATCACCGCCAAAGGTGAATTCTGGCGGGCGGCACGGCGCCATTCCTGGGCCAGAAACTCCTCCAATCGGCGCCGGTTGGCGATGCCCGTCAGAGGATCCCGAGTGGCCTCGGCCTGGAGTACTCTGTTTCTTCTTTCCAGCCAGGCAATCCGGTGACTGAGACCTGTGTTGGCTCCAGCCGGCTGAGCCTTCCGGCGCCCGGTCTCCGGTTGCGGCCCAGGGGCCGGCGGCACCGGGGGCAGGCGCTTTCCCGGCAACTTCTGCAGATCCAGCGCAAACTCTTCCACCATCTGCAGGATCTTCAGCTTCAGCCGCAGGTGAGATTCTCTATCTTCCAACTGTTGAATTTCTTTGAAAAGTCCCTGTTTGGCGGACTGGTTGCGCGACAGCCTCTCTTCGATCTCCAGCATCAACTGTGTGGTGTCCAGATTCATGGTCGCGTCAAGTGGGATTGAGGTTGCACCCCAGACCGTCGCTAATGGCTCCACCCGTTTGCACACGTCACTGCCGCGGCGATTGGGCCACTTATTGGCGGTCCCTCGTGAGACATCCAGCTTCGGGAACTCAACAGCAATCTCTGAACCAGTCCCGAACAGAGAACTCTAAAGTGTCTTTTTCTATTGACTTGTGTAGTCCACTGTGTCCTTGAGCGGGTTCTCAGGTAGGTGGCAACGTTCACTTTTTGGGAACTTGAGGTAGAGCCAACGCAACCCTCACTCCCAACCCGTTCCTATGACTGCGCTGACCGGGAGAGGAGATGTCCCGGCTGTGAGCCGACCACCGTCCGGGACTCCAGTAGCTCCGCTCAATCCGGAGCCTGAAAGCCTTTGCTGGGCGCGTCGGCGTAGAGGCTTTCAATCTCCTGGGTAAACCTTGCCGTGACCTCGGACCGGCGCACTTTCAAGGTGGGGGTGAGAAATCCGTTCTCCACACTTAGCGTGCGGGGTATGAGAGCAAAGCGCTTGATGGTCGACCAGTGGGGCAAACCGCGGTTGCTGCCCTCCACGAGACGCTCGAAGTAGTCCGCCAAATGGGGATGCTGAAGGAGCTGGGCCGGAGCCAGATTCGGATCCAGGCCATGGCTGGCGGCATTGGCTGCGAGATTTGCCATGTCGGGGAAGATGAGGACGGCACAAAACTTGCGGCCCGCACCCACCACGATGGCCTGATCCACCAGAGGATCCTGCTGAAGCCTCTGGGCCAGTGGCTCGGGCATGACGTATTTCCCCGTCGAGAGCTTGAACAGATTTTTCTTCCTGTCGGTAATTCGCAGGAAGCCTTCTTTTGTGAAGGCGCCCACGTCACCTGTGTGGAACCACCCCTCGGCGTCAATACTTTCTCGAGTGGCTTGCGGATTCCGGTAGTACCCCTTCATGATGTGGGGCCCGCGGCTCAGGATCTCCCCATCCTCGGCGACCGCCACTTCCACCCCCGCCAAAGGGACCCCGACGGTACCGGCCCGGTTCAGGCTCGGGCGGTTGACCGTAATGACGGGGCTGGTCTCAGTCAGGCCGTAGCCCTGCAGGATACGGATTCCGGCGGCGGCGAACAGGTTGGCCACATCTGCCCTCAAAGCGGCGCCCCCACAGGTGATGAATCGAACCCTCCCTCCCAAAGCCGCGCGCCACTTTGAAAAAACCAGCCGGTCGGCTAGCGACCACTGCAAGCCGGAGGGGTTTCGACCTCCGCCGAGGTCATAGCGGCGCGCCAGAGCCAACGCCCAGCGAAAGATTCGGCGGCGAACCCCGCCCATCTCACGCTCCTTCTGGAGAATCCTGTCATAGACCTTTTCCAGCATCCTGGGCACGGTTGCAAAGATGGTCGGGCGGACCATCTTGAGATGGCGGCCCAGGTCTTCAGGAGTGCTGAAGTAAACCGACACGCCCTGATTGAGATAGCCGTAGTGCATCATTCGGGCGAAGATATGGGTGAGCGGCAGGAACGAAATGGCGGCATCATCCTCTCTTCTCTCGACGTTTTCCAGGCTGGTGAAGGAGGCCAGCACATTGAAAGAGATGTTCTCGTGAGTCAACATCACCCCTTTGGGTCGCCCCGTGGTCCCCGACGTATACACAATCGTGGCCAGATCGTGGGGATGGATTTCAGACTTGAGTTGCTCGGCAGCTTCCGGATCCTCTCCCAAGCAACGCCTTCCCTTGCCGATGACCTGCTCCATCGTCAACAGATCGATACCTC
The DNA here is from genome assembly GCA_046757765.1 of Acidobacteriota bacterium. Taxonomy (GTDB): domain Bacteria; phylum Acidobacteriota; class UBA6911; order RPQK01; family JBHHYX01; genus JBHHYX01. The sequence continues at coordinate 9,839 of JBHHYX010000080.1, forward strand.
TGTGAGCCAGAAAGGGAGAGGTGGTGACATTCTCCTCCGCAGGCTCCGCCACGATGATGCTTCTGAGTTGAAGTAAATCCCCCAGCACGGGAATCAGTTGTTCCAGCAATTCCAAGTCGGAGACAATCAGCGCTCTGGCCTCGGCGTGGCGCAGGACGTAGCGGATGGTTTCGGGAGTATGACTCAAGTAGATGGGGACATCAATCAGTCCGCCGACCAGACACCCCATGTCGGCCAGGCCGAAGAAGAGGTCGCTGCGCATGAACAGACAGACCCGGTCGCCGCGGGCGAGTTTCAGTTCCAGAAGACCTAGGGCCAGGGCCTCCGAGCGGAAACGGAAGTCATGCATCGATAGAGAATCCCAGCTCTTCCCGTTCCATTGGTTGAAGGCTTTCGGATTGGGGAAATCCCGGCAGGCCTCATCCATCAACGAAGGCAGAGTGCGCCCCAGAACGACTTCTCCGGGCTCCTCAAAGCTCCCGCCCCCTTTGTAGATCCGCTTTCCCGCACCTCGGTCAGAAGGTGTGTCGAGGGACACAGAACTGGCTTCCCGACTGGCTGGCTCTGTTTTTGTCATCGTCTTCTTTTCACCCCAACCCAAAGGCGCAGCTCTCAGAATTCAGGGGCGGGGTCAGGCGCGCACGGACTGCGCCCCGCCCCCCGAGGCCGCCTGGTGGCGATCCTTGTCAACACCCGAGCCAGACGACCGGCTCCGCGCTGATTCCTTCCGGTCCCGATTGAGCCGCGTCGCGGGCGCCAAGGGTCAGGAAGCGTTGTTTTCCCGCTTCTGGGAGAAGACAGCCAGACGGGACTTCCAGATCGCACCAGTTTGGCCTTCGCCACCGCCAATCCGATTGATCCCGGTCTTTCCAGCTGTCCGGGTCGGCGACCGAAATGAACCTCCAGCCCATTCTATCCCGTCAGGAGAAAGGGACACAATGCAAGGCTGCCGAACCAGGGGAGGATCCTGCCTCGGAAAGGTGGCCACCGGGTTCGGTTGCATCTCACGGGCAAGTCAGGGTAGAGTCGAGGAGGATGGACTGTCGCCCTGTTACCGGCAGCGTTCTCTCCACTGGCGTCGGAGTGCCAGCCGCGGGCAGAGGTTGAGATCTTGATCAGAAGACACATCTTTCTTGGGGCCCTGCCCGTCCTGTTGCTGGTCGTTGGAATCCAGCAGCTGGCCCGTTTCGGCACCACCGCTCACAACCTCACGAGCGAGGAGTTTCAGCAAGTCTCCTTGCAATTGAGCGAACCTTCCGGCTTTTTCGGCACCGACAACCTGGTTTCCAACGAAACGTCGTACCTGCACGTCAGCCCGCGGATCGAGGAGTTGGCCGCTGCGGGCCAGGCCTACATTGGAGTCGGGCCTGACCAGAACTTCACCTACATCGCCCAGAGCCGGCCGGCCGTCGCTTTCATCATCGACATTCGAAGGGACAACCTGCTTCAGCACCTTTACTTCAAGTCCCTGTTTCGGCAGTCGGCCGATCGATGGGACTACCTGTCAGGGCTGTTTGGACGGGTTGTCCCGAAAACCTTCAAACGCAGCGCCTCGGCCAACGCCGCCGATCTGGTGCGCCTCTTCAAGGCCCTTCCCGCCGACAAGGCATTTTTCGAAGCCCATCTCCAGAAGCTCTGGAACTCGCTCCGGCGCCGGTTCCCGGCCCTGGTGACGGAGACAGACCGCGTTAAGGTGCACGCGATTGCCTCCGCCTTTTTTATCGACGGCCTGGATGTGCGCTACGAAATCCCGGGTCGGCGCATGTTTACCTTCTTTCCCAGCTACGCCCAACTGATGGTCGAGACCGATCTGGAGGGCGAGTTGGGACACTACTTGAATTCCGAAGAAGATTTTCAGTTTTTGAAGCGGATGCAGAGGGGAAACCGGATCATCCCAGTGGTCGGTAACTTCGGTGGATACAAGGCCTTGAGAAGTATTGGAGCGGAGCTTCGCAAGCGCGGATTCAAAGTCTCCGTGTTCTATCTGTCCAATGTGGAGTTCTATCTTTTTCGATCCCACACGTTCCGCAAGTTCATTGATAACGTTCGGCAGTTGCCCCTTGACGAAGACAGTTTGTTGATCCGCAGTTATTTCAACAACTGGTTTGGAACGTGGCGAACTCACCCTTTCGCGGTTCCCAACTACTTCTCCACTTCATTGACCCAGCGGATTCAGAGATTTCTCGAGTTGGACAGGACCGTCCCCTACTATAACTACTGGGATTTGGTGACCAGAGACTACCTCGGCGCGCCGGCCAGACCCTCCCCGGCTCTTTGATGGGCCGTGAAGCCGCTTGGGGGGTCAGCCACATCTGCTAAGCTGAAGAAAAATTACCGGGGGGCGGCAACCGCTGCCAACTTCCGTTCGCTCCGACCTCGGGGGAGGACGGCCTGGATTGGAGGAAGAATGCCCATGCTTGATCGCAGCCACATCCATCTGGCGACCCTCTTCGCGACCGTCCTGGTTTTCACTCAGGGGACAGAGGCTTCATTTCAGAAAACCCGGCAAGTCAGTGTCGAAGCATTGATCTATGATTTGAAGCATCCTGACGGTGACCGACGCAAGGAAGCCGCCCGGATTCTAGGGGAGCATCGAATCAGAAAGGCCGTTCCCGCGCTCATCGAGCTGACCCATGACCCGGATCATCAGATTCGTCGCCAGGCAGTCGGTGCGTTGGTCCGCATCAACGACCCCCGAGCCTTGCCTGCCTACATCCGCCTGACTCAGGATTTCCACCGGAGTATCCAGGAAAAGTCGATCGAAGGAATCGTCACTCTTTACGTGGTGGAAGAAGGCGGCTTTGTCCAGGGGGTCAGGAAAGTGGTGGATTTTGTCAATCCCCTCAGCGACGACTACAACCCTTTGATGGTGGAGCCCTACGTTGCGGTCGACCCGACGGCAGTCGACGCGTTGGCGAAACTACTGGGAGATCCGAGGAGCCGCACACGGAAGCAAGCCGCTACCGCGCTGGGAATCTTGAGGGCCTATTCGGCCCTGGACGCCATCCAGAGTCGTCTGGCCCAGGAAGAGAAGGATGGCGTCAAGGTGGAGTTGATTCGGGCCATCTACAAGATCGGGGACCCCGGCGCCGGAAAGGCGGTCCTTCCCTTGACTCGCGATTCGGACAAGAAGGTCCATGATGAGGCCATCTACACCCTGGGCCGACTGCGTGTAACGGAAGCCGTTCCCACCCTGAGCGAACTCTACGGGGCGGGAATTGAGGAAAGGCGAAAAGTGTTCGGCCTCATCCCGGTCAGCGGCAGCGACGATCTTCAGAAAAGGCTGTTTGAAGCGCTTGCCCACATCGGGGATCCCGCCAGCAAGAGTCTCTTCTTCAATGCGCTGGCCGATGGTCGAGAATTCAACCGCCGCTATGCCGCCGAAGGACTGGGTCGCGTGGGCGACTCGGATGTCCTCGACCAGGTGGCTCGGGCCTATGTCCGGGAGAAATCCCGCAGCGCCAAGCTGGCCATGAGTTTTGCTCTCTATCGGCTCGGCCGGCAGGAACACCTGGAGGAACTGGTGCGCAGCGCAGGGGGAGATCAAGGCCATGGGTATCTGCTGGAATTCAGTCCGGCCGAGACGGAAAAGCTCTACCCTTATCTGAGAAGCGAAAAGAATTCCACTCGGGTGCGGCTTCTTGACGTCATTGGCCTGCGGGGGGGCGCCTCCGCTATTCCGGTGGTGGAGGAGTTGACCGCCAGCAAGAGCGCCGAGGTCGTTTCCGCCGCCAACCTGGCCATCCGCCGCCTTCAGGGGCGACACCGGCAACGGGAAAGCACTCAATAGTCCGGATTTCTCATACGCCATCGGGACGGGCAGAGGCAGGTGGACACGGGGCGTCCCGACCCCAGGGCCACACAGTCCTGCTGAGTAGTCCGCCGGGGAGCCCCACGGAGCGCAACGCAGTAGGAGCGGGTCAAGTCGAACACCTGGAGCCCGCACTTTCCCGCGCCTGGGAAGTCGGACCAGTCGGAGGAGGGAGCCCATGGGCCGAAAGGGAAGTCTGAGCCGTTGGGCCTACGATCCCATTCCGGAGGGCGAAAACTACGAACCCTATGTGCCGGCGTCGGAAACTCCCGTTGAAGTCAGCCCCAAGTCGATTATCGCCGGCGCCTTGTTTGGAATCGTCTTCGGTGCCGCCAACGCCTACTTGGGATTGCGAGCCGGATTAACGATTTCAACCTCAATTCCGGTGGCGGTGATGACCGTGGCCGTGTTCCGCACCCTGAAGGTCTTCGGCTCCCACTCCACTATCCTGGAAGCGAACCTGTCGCAGACCATCGGCTCGGCTTCCAGTTCCCTGGCCAGTGGAGTCATCTTTACCTTGCCCGCACTCTTTCTCTGGGGACTGGACCCCGCTTTGCTTCAAATGACGCTGCTGGCCCTGTGTGGTGGCCTCGCTGGCGTCCTCTTCATGATTCCCCTGCGCCCTTTCCTGATTGAGCGCGAGCATGGCAAACTCCCCTATCCGGAGGGGACCGCCTGCGCTGAAGTCCTGGTGGCCAGCGAAGTGGGAGGGGGGAGAGCCCGGCGAGTGTTCCAGGGTCTGGCTGGAGGCGCGCTGTTCAAGCTGCTGGCGGGAGGGCTCAGGATCTTTCCTGATTCGGTCCATTTCTCCATTCCATTCTTGAAAAAAGGTCAGATTGGCTGCGAGATGTCGGCGGCCCTTTTGGGAGTGGGCTACATCCTGGGCCCCCGAGTGGGCGCCATCATGGTGGGAGGCGGGCTGCTTTCCTGGCTGGTCATTATCCCGGTGATGGCAATCTGGGGAGAGGGCAGGATGGTTCCCCTCTACCCGGAAGCCACCCAGCTGATCTCCGACATGTCGGCCAGCCGGATCTGGACGCGCTATGTCCGTTACATTGGGGCTGGGGCGGTGGCGGCCGGCGGGCTGATCACGCTGATCCGGAGCTTTCCCACCATGCTGGAGAGTTTCCGGGTGGGCGCCGCCCAAATCCAGAGGCGTTTTTCGACGGCGGCTGCCCCGGTCCTCAGAACAGCTCGAGACCTCTCTTTGCCGGTCGTTCTGGGGGGGATCGGCCTGATCGCCGCGACCATGGCCGCCATTCCCCAGGTCTTCGGTGCCCTGGAGAGCTTTCCGGTGCGCCTGGCCGCCTCGTTGCTCATCGTGATCTTCGCCTTCTTTTTTGTCACCGTCTCCTCCCGGATTGTGGGTCTGGTGGGAGTCACCTCCAACCCCACCAGTGGGATGACCATCGCCACCCTGCTGGGAACCGCCTCGGTCTTCCTGCTGGCCGGCTGGACCGATAACGCGGGAAAAGCCGCCGCCGTGAGCGTCGGCTGCGTGGTGGCCATCGCGGCTTCCATCGCCGGGGACACTTCCCAAGACCTCAAGACCGGCTTTATCCTCGGTGCAACCCCTCGACGACAGCAGATCGGAGAGCTGATCGGCGTCTTGACCTCCGCAACTTTTGTCTGTCTGGCGGTGCTCCTCCTCGACCAGGTCTACGGCTTTGGGACGGACGAGCTTCCCGCCCCCCAGGCCACCTTAATGAAGCTGGTGGTGGAGGGGGTTCTGGAAGCTTCTCTGCCCTGGGCTCTGGTTGGAATCGGGGTGCTCATCGCCCTCCTCATGGAAGCTGTCGGAGTCCCCAGCCTTCCCTTCGCCGTGGGTGTCTATCTCCCGGTCACCACCACCTTTCCCGTTTTCCTGGGAGGCCTCTTGAGGCTTATTCTGACCCGGCGAGCAGCCTCATTCTCCGAACAGGAGTCTCGGAGAGAGAAAGGCATCCTGCTCGGCTCCGGGCTGGTGGGAGGAGAAGGACTCCTGGGAGTGGGCATCGCCGCCGTGGCCTTCTGGCAGGGAAAAGCTCCGCAAGGTCTCGGCTTCGCCTGGGCCGGGGGTGGGGCTGATCTGCTGGCCTTGGGGGCGTTTGCGCTGCTGATCGCCGCTTTCACGAGAAGCTGTCTCCGAGGACGCCGATCCATGGAGAAGTCGGCTTAGGGTTTGCGCAAGGATAAATTCGCACAGTTGGCGCTCAGATTTGCACCAGATTTGGCCGCGAACAATTGGGCAGGCGGAGCCGGGCCTAGTGGAGGATTTCGCGATTGAGGAGCGACCGAAGCTGGTGTGAAGATGAGATGCCAAAATGTGAAGCTGTTCTTGCGCGAGCCCTTAGCCCGCATTTCTCACACCCAATCTACTACGGCGACGGATATGC
>JBHHYX010000081.1:0-15948 GCA_046757765.1 Acidobacteriota bacterium
CCGGGCTTCGCTGTGAAGACCCAGCGCGTGTACGTGTTTAGCGAGTGAGAAGACTAACAAACCAACAAGCCAAAGGGCTTGCGTCTTCCAGCCCGGGGTTGATACCAACCCCGGGTTTGGCGGTCGTCGTGATCCCCTATCAACCCCGACGGGATGGGGCCCGAGCCCCAGGTCGGAAAACCCCGGCAAGACAGCCCCGCTCGTTTGACTTGTCTCAAACTCTGAGGAATAACTTCTTCCGGTACAGGAAGTACAGGAAGAGCCATTCCACCAGAATGAATCCGATCCACCAGAAGATGGCCTGAGCAGCTGCGCTCAAGGGTTGCAGCAGGCCCTTGAGAAAAAAATCCGTTGTATATCCGAAGTCTATGAGTGAGCCGGCCATGTAGATGAGGATGGAGTTCATGCCGATCACCACGAAAAAGAAGCTCCATTGCTTCTTACCCCAGACGTCGATGACGGCATAGAAGAGAGCCAGCAGGAGCAGGCTCCACCCGCCGGCGTAAAGGACGAAGGAACTGGTCCAGAGGTTTTTATTGATTGGGAAGGTCAGGCCCCAGAGACGGCCCAGGACTAAACACGCAATGCCGGCCCCGACCAGTAGGAGGGCCTTGCGGCCTCGAGTCACGCCGGGGAAGTCCCGGCGCAGCAGGTAACCGGCAAAGGCTCCCAGGAGGGCCGTCGAAATGGCGGGGATGGTGGAGAGCAGCCCTTCCGGGTCGTGCACGCCAAGATAGAGCTTTCCCGGCACCAAGAGGCGATCCAGGTAGGCGACCAGGCTTCCGTCAAGAGTCAGTTGCCCGGCGCCGTAGCCAGGCACCGGAATCCACATCATGGCGGCCCAGTAGCCGAGCAGCAACCCCCCGAACCAGAGAACCTGCCCGCGCAGGCGGGTGTTCAACACGATCAGAGCGGCCAACAAGTAGGCCAGCCCGATTCGTCCCAGCACGCTGGGGTAGCGCATCTCTCCCAGGGCCACCCGGAAGAGGCCGTTGTTGTAAATGATTCCCAGTAGCACCAGGACCAACCCTCGGCGCACCACGTGAAACATCAATTTCTGTTTATTCTCACCTCGTTCCAGGCGTTTAGTCAGCGAGAAGGGCATGGCCGCTCCGGCGATGAAGAGGAAGAGCGGGAAGATCATGTCATAAAAGACGAATCCGTTCCATTTCACGTGATGCAGTTGGTGCGACGCCCACAGCGCCAACGACCAGCCGCTCCACTTGGCCAGGGCATGAAAGACGCCTTCGCCTCCAATGATCCAGAACATGTCGAAGCCCCGCAGGGCATCCAGCGATACCAGTCGTGAGGAAGGGTTCGAGGTCTCAGGGGTGGTCATGAGAGAGAGTCCAACGTTTCCTCCAGCATCTGAGCCAGGGTGTGGGAGGTGGCGTCAAGCCTGACGGCATCAGTGCCCCCCGCACCTGACCCGGAGAAGGCGGATAAACAGGATAGGTTTGCTTTGAAAGGATGGCGCAGTGATTGTCAAAAGGGCGGGCCACGCTTACTCAATACCGCTTCGGTGATGCTTTTGCAAGTCCATTTCAGCCGCCCGAACCCGGATTTCTCGCACTCCATCGACTACGGCGGGGAGAGACCGTGTTACTGGGTGGGACTCCCATCCACAATTCCCCGCCCTTCTCGGACTGTCAGGTAGCGGTCCAACGGGACCCGCGAGAGTCGTTCGATCCGGGTGCTGGGGCGGGGCCATCGAATCTCAATCCAGTCGATGCGGGTAGCCGGTCCGTTACCCAGGATGATTCGGCGGTCGTGAGAAGTGAGGTAGCTGCCGCCACTGTTGAGAGTTCTCGAACGCCGGACTCCTCCCGCCGACCAGGTGATCCGGGCGCCGATCGCCTCACGGTTGCAGGTCACGCCTTCCAACCTGAGCCCCACCCAGTGGTTTTGTGGGGAGCTTTTGTTATGCAAGAGAAGAGGTGGACCGCCATTGTTGATGACCAGAAGATCTCCACGTCCATCATTATCATAGTCCACCAGGGCTACGCCGCGGGCCGAATAGTGTCTGGAAAAAACCGGCCCGGAGGAGCTGCTGACATCTCGCAACCGGCTCCCTTCATTCTCAAACAGGAGCAGCGGCTCTCGATAGGAAACTGCCGGTGCGTACTGGTCGATCATGTCGTCGGGGTGCCCGTTGGCCAGGAACAAATCCAGATCCCCGTCGTTGTCAGGATCAAAGAATTTCAAACCCCAGCCACTGAGAAGAAAGGTGGCCTTGGCGATTCCCTGGGCGGCCCCGATGTCCTCGAAACTCTCATCCCTCGCATTTCGGAAAAGGGAATAGTACTGATGGTCGATATTGGCGGTAAACAGATCCTGCCACCCGTCGTCGTCAAAGTCAGCGGCATCGACTCCCATACCCGATTGGACCTCCCCGTTGAGGGAAAAGGCCACACCCGCGAAAACCCCGACTTCTTCCCACCGGTTGTCAGGGCGGTTGAGGAAGAGGAAATCCCGAACAGTATCGTTGGCAACGAAGAGGTCGATTCTCCTGTCATTGTTCACGTCGGCGGCCACAACGCCCAGTGCCTTTCCCTTGGAACGGCCGATGGCAGTTCCCTGGCCCACCTCGGTGAAAGTGCCGTTTCCGTTGTTTCGAAACAGCAGACTGGAAGTGGGGTTGAACACTCGAGGCACGCAGTAGTAGGCCTTGTTCAAGGCGTTGAGACCGCAGGAAATGTGCTGGTCGACCCCAAACTCCACGAAACTGCAGACGAAAAGATCCAGGTTCTTGTCGTTGTCATAGTCGAACCAGACGGCGCTGGTGGTCCAGCCCTTAACCCCCACTCCCGCCCTGGCAGTGATATTCTCAAAAGTGCCGTTGCCGCGGTTGTGGTAGAGGATGAGCTCTCCATAAGAGGTCACCAAGAGGTCGGGGTAGCCGTCGTTGTCAAAATCCGCGGCGGCGGCACCCATGCCGAAGGTTCCACCGCTCACGCCCGCCGCCAACGTCATGTCGGTGAAGGAGCCGTCTCCGTTGTTGCGGTAAAGAGCATTTCGCAGGGGCCGGTCAGGTGTGAAGAAGTCGCTGGGTCCGCTGTTGACCAGATAGAGATCCATCCAGCCATCGCCATCATAATCCAACACGGCGCCCCCACCGCTCATGGTCTCGGGCAAATAATGCGCCTTGGACATGGCGTTGTCGTGAACCCAGCCAACCCCGCTTTCCTCCGCCGCAGTCTCCTCGAACAGCGGAACGGGGCGGCGTAGGGTTTGGTTCTCGCCAGGCAGTCCCGGCAGGACCAGGAGGACCCCGGCCAGTGCCCATTTTCTCCTGCGGAAAAGGGATACCGCATCTTGTGTGACTTCGTCTTGGACCAACGTCCCCTCAGCTCCAGGAGCAACTCACCCGCATTTCTCACCCGCTGTCGCGGTACCGGGACCCTCTCCTCGACCTACCCTCGACTACAACTCCGAGTCGGTCGGCCGGGACGCCTTGTCAGCGTGCTTCCGGGCTGGCTGGAACCCCTCATGAGAAATGCGCGTGAGCGACGATCTTCATGTGACGGAACTCTCAGAAGCGGAAGGAGCGGTCCGAGTTGCGCCCCACCAGTTTCATGGTGCGGGTGATCTCTTCCTCACCGCGATAGAAGACCACCTCAACCTGATCTCCCGGCCGTTTACTTTTCAGGAGACGCACGATGTCGTCGCCGGATCGGATTTTCGTGCCGCCCCTGGAAACGATTATGTCTCCGCCGATAGTGAGAACGAAGTTCCCATAGTAACCCCGCCGCCGGCCGCCCTGGATCCCGGCTCGGTCGGCGGAACTCCCCCTCTCCACCTCCTCCACCAGAAAGCCTTCCTCGACTGCGGCATGCAGGCCTCTGGCCAAACGGCGGGTCAGGGGCCGGCCTCGCAGTCCCACCCAGGGGCGGATCACCTTTCCGTACTTCAGCAGGTCCGGGAGAATGCGGGAAAGTGTATCCACGGGCACTGCGAACCCGATTCCCGCGCTGTCGCCGGAGCGGGAGAAAATGGCCGTGTTGATTCCGACGATCTCTCCGCGGGTATTGAGGAGGGGGCCTCCACTGTTGCCCGGGTTGATGGCGGCATCGGTCTGAATCACATCGTCCACAAAGCCGTAGTCCGTCTTCAGGGTCCGGCCCAGGGAAGAAATGATTCCGGTGGTCAGAGTGCCTTCCAGCCCAAACGGATTGCCGATAGCCAACACTTTTTGACCGACTTTGACTTCGGCGCTGGTTCCTATCTTGATGGGAGTGCACCCAGCCTTCGGGCAGTCGATCTTCAGGACCGCCAGATCGTTGATGGGGTCTCGTCCGACCACCTCGGCCCGGTGGACACTCTTGTCAACCAGAGTCACCTCCAGCAATTTGCTGTTCTCAATCACATGGTTGTTGGTGACGATGTGCCCTTTTCGATCAATGATGACCCCGCTCCCCACGCCCTTACTGGGAATAGCCTCGAAAAAAAAGGTGTATTCGATCGTGGTGCTGGTGATGTTGACGACCCCCTCCCGCAAACGGTCATAGATCTGGATGTTGATCGCTTCGTCGGCTGTGAGCGGCGTGTCAAACGTTTCGGCGGCGGGCTCCACGAACTCGGCTTCCGTGATGGGCGGTGCCGTCCAGCGCAACAGGAACACCACTAGAGCTGCCGAGACCAGGCTGCTGGTGGCGACTACCTTCCCAAAGTCTCGACGCGTCATTGAAGACTCCTCACAAGTTCAGTCCATCAGTTGATTGGGCAGGCAGTTCCAGGCAGGAGCGAAAACACCCCGCAGGAGCCAGGGCAACCGGATCACGGCTCCGGATTTCTTTTTTCCACCAGGAAGGCCTTCCTCCCGCCCCCTTGAAACAGCGGGCGAGCCAGCCAACGCTGGAAAGATGTGCCCGGGAACGGGGCCGTTCGGCCAACGAAGCGCCCTTCCCGGTCTTCCCAACGATATGATACCCGAGTTGAGCGATTCTTGCGGATGAGAAGATCCAAGCTGTTGCGTTCGGGAAGGTTGCGAAGAGTCTGCTTGGATTCTTGCCTCGGAAAAGCCTCGCCGCTCCTGCTGTTCTCCGCTTGAAAAAGCAAATTCCCATCGTTTATCGTTAGGATTCATGATTCGACGCTGGTTTTTTGCCCTGGCGGCCCTTCTCATGACCACGGTCGCGCTCCTGGCGATGATCTGGCTGCCCATTCTCTGGTCGTTCGTGCTCATCGTCCCGCTTGTGGTTCTGGGAGTGCGCGATGCCTTTCAGGCGCAGCACACCGTCCTGAGGAACTTCCCCGTCATCGGCCATGTGCGGTATCTGTTCGAGGCGGTCCGACCAGAGATGCAGCAGTACTTCATCGAGTCCAATGTCGATGCTTACCCCATCGAACGGGAGTTTCGCAGTCTCGTGTACCAGCGTGCCAAGGGGGCCCTCGAGACACGTCCTTTCGGCACGCAGCGCGACGTTTATCGAATGGGGTACGAGTGGGTCAGCCACTCCCTGCATCCGGTAGATCCCCCTGCGGAGGCTTCCCGCGTCAGAGTGGGTGGCCCCGCTTGCACGCAACCGTACTCGGCGTCCCTTTTGAACACGTCGGCCATGAGCTTCGGCGCGCTCTCGAAAAACGCCGTGCTGGCGCTGAATCGCGGCGCCGCCAAAGGAGGCTTCGCCCACAACACCGGCGAAGGAGGGATCTCCTGTTACCATCTGCAGCCGGGAGGCGACCTGATCTGGCAAGTCGGCACGGGGTACTTCGGATGCCGTACCTGCGACGGCGAGTTCGATCCCGATCAGTTCGCCCGCCAGGCTGCCCGTGAGAGCGTGAGGATGATCGAGTTGAAGCTCTCGCAGGGAGCCAAGCCGGGCCACGGCGGGATCCTTCCGGCGGTAAAAGTGAGCCAGGAGATTGCGCGCATTCGCGGCGTTGCCGTGGGAAAGACGGTCTACTCGCCCCCCGGTCACGGCGCTTTCTCGACGCCCCGCGGCCTGCTCGAGTTTATCTCCTGGCTGCGCCAGCTCGCCGGCGGCAAGCCGGTCGGCTTCAAACTTTGTATCGGCAGCCGGTCGGATTTCTTCGCCATCTGCAAGGCGATGCGAGAAACCGGCATCACTCCCGATTTCATCGCCGTGGACGGCGGCGAAGGTGGCACTGGAGCAGCGCCTCTGGAGTTTTCAAACTCTGTGGGAATGCCGGCTCGCGACGCCTGGATCTTCGTGCATAGCGCCCTCAGGGGCGTCGGTCTGAGGGATCGAATCCGGATCATCGCCAGTGGCAAGATCCTGACGGGCTTTCACATGATACGGGCCCTCGCGCTGGGTGCCGATCTGTGCGCCTCGGCGCGCGGCATGATGTTCGCCCTGGGCTGCATCCAGGCGCTGCGCTGCAATACCGATCACTGCCCGACCGGGATCACCACCCAGAACCCCGCCCTGGTGCATGGTCTGCACGTGGCCAGCAAAGCCGAGCGCGTGGCCAGGTTCCACCAGAACACGATCAGGGGGTGCCTCGAGTTGCTGGGGGCGATGGGAGTTCGCGATCCCGCCAGGCTCCGCCCCAATCAGATCTTCCGGCGTGTCGATGACCTGAGGGTGCGGCATTTCGGAGAGCTCTACGAGTTTATGGAGCCGGGCCAGTTGCTGGCGAAAGACGGTGTCCCGGAGAATCTGCGCGCCGCCTGGCAGGCCGCCCATCCTGAACACTGGGGTGATGGGCCTGGAGCACGGCATCCCGGGGACTCGCAGTAAGCAAAAGCGGAACGGCAAATACGTCGCGCATAAGAATCTCGGGAAGTCGACCCCGTAGTACCGTCAGAGAACCGGCGAACCCGCCGGATCCCTTGGTCCGACCCAATGCTGCCCACCTCTTCGCCCTCCTCAATGGCCACTTCCAATTCGCGGCGAGCGCAAGTTCTCAATCCAGCCACCGCCAGCAAAACTCTCCATTATGGTCCGTTTCCAGCCCTCCTGTCGGCCTTTCCCTTGGCACCGGACGTGCACTCTCACGGAGGGATGTCCACAGGGAGGAATCGAATTTGGCTCGGTGGGATTCGGGGCGCATTGGGATTCGGTGTCGGTGCAATCCTTTGTTGTTGTGTCTGGGTGATCCTCAAGACCACAGGGCCGTCGGTCAGATGCGGTACAGTGATTGCCATCTACTGTCTGCTGCTTTTCGTTGACGGCTTCTTAAGTACGTTTCTTTCCGGCGCCCGCTACCCGGTCGCCTTTGCCTTCGGTTTGTCATTTCTGTTCTTGCCGATTACCGCCGGCTTCAGTGTTTTCCCAGTCTGGGCGGTGTGGACGCTGGTTGCCGAGCCGCTGGCGACACCTTTTGCCCTTTTCCCCCTAACCGGTTTTTCGCTTTCTTGATCATTCTTTTTCCCGTCAGTATTCCTCTCGGAATGGGTTTCTGGTGGAATATCTTGGTGGGCTCCTACTGTTCCGGGCTTGGAGCCAGGAAGGGGGTGTTACTCGCCAACGCGTTCGGGGTTGGTGGCGCAATCGGGGGTTTTCTTTCCAGCTTGGCCGGCACACTTCAAGATGACGTTCCACTCTGGACATTCAGGCACTATCTGCTCTTCTTTCTCGGCATTCTGATCTCGCATGCGGTGGGCGGAGCGCTGTTGGGCGCAATAATCCAAAAGAGCCGGCCGCGCTAAAGCTAAACAGCTCGGATCAGGATGGTAGGAAAGGCTCCAAGGACAATCACGCCTTTCAAGGCAACAGAAGGCGGCTTGGCTCAAAGCCTGCAACAGGCCGCCATCCCGGGTAGAAGACAAGGCCCTTGCGGGTCCTCCCAGGCAGCCCTACCGCAAAGTAGAGTAGTACAAGCTGTTGAAGAGAAACTTGTAGGTTCCTCGGGTCTGGGCCCGGAACTGGGTGCGAAAACCGATCAGGATGATTCGACCTTTGCCAACCGGCACTTCGACCAGCCCGCTCCGGCCCTGAAGGTGTTCCTCCCCGTCCACCCACCCGCTCAGCAGAAGGTCCTGGCCGGCATAGTTCACTATGGAGAGGCCCTTGGAGACTTCAAAGGCGGGGCTGCGGACAAACATCACCGCCGCCTCCTCTCCCATGCCAAAACCGATTGGGTGACGGTTGTGGACCCTCACCCGCAGGAGAGAGCCCGGAACGTAGAACTCCTCACTTTTCAGTTTGCTGGTGATGTCCGTGACGCCCAAATCCCATTCGGAAAGGGCCAGTTGAGTGGCGCCGGCCAGAAAAATGAGCGTTCTTCCCGACTGGGCAAATTTCCTCAAACGGGCGATTCCCTTCTCTCCCAACCCCCCACGGTAACGCTCCGGATAAGGCTCCGGCTGGCCATTCTTGAGACTCTCGGCCGACTGGTCGGGGAACACGATGACGTCGAACTTGGACAGATTTCTATTTCGAATGTCCGAGTCCCCCAGCGTGGTATAGGAAAACTCGTAGTCTTCCAGAATCCATCGCGTCCAGCCTTCATCCATGGAAGGGACAAACCCCTGGTAGAGGCCAATGCGGGGCGGGCGGATCCGTCGCCATGCCAGCTCGGGCCGTTTTTCGACTCGCTCCACCTGGATGGGAAGATCTCCCAGCAGGCTGGGCAGCGGCGTCTTCGGACTCCGTTCCCGCGCCAGCAGGGTTCCGACAGGATAGCCCTTGCCATTAAAGCGGAAGCCGTTGGGCGCCCAGTAGACTCGATAGCGCTCTTTGAGCAGACGGTTGGTCAGGCGGGCAAAGGCATTATTGGAATGAGAGAAAAGGAGATAACGCCCGCTGCCTTTCACGCCACCTGACGCTACAGAGAGTGGATCCAAACGAGTCAGCTCGGCTTGAAAGGGTTCGTCCACCTGATAGGTTTCCACCCCCAGCTGGATGCCCAGTGTTTGAGCGGTGACATCGTAGGGGCGCTTCAGCGGCCCGCCCGGAAACTGCCTCAACTCGGGGTAGTGTTGAACCTCGAGCATCGTCTTAGCAAATGATCCGTAAGGTTGTCTCAATAAAACGATATAACTTCCTGTTGGAAAGTTTAATCGGCCCCCGCGGCCCAGGGGCGCCGACACCAGTGTCGACTCGGCGACTTGAAAAGGCTGCGTGGCTCGATTGATTTCAACCTGTCCAAAATCCACCACTTCAAGGAGATCGAAGAGGCCTTCGGGGTTGGGCTGTTCGGCTTCGGGAGGCAGGACGAAGGCGTAAGGTCGCGGGCGGTTGAGGGCATTGAGGCCCACCTGGTAGAAGTTCTTGAGCCACTCCTTCCGGTTTCGAGCCGCATGCAGGAGGCAGGCCCGCAGGGCGATTTTTTCGTAGTCGACGATGTCACGCAATGTCCACTTCCCCGCCTCCCAGGGTTGAGGGAAGTTCCAGCTGGGGGTGCGAGGGTCGTAGTTTCTACCGGCTCTGAGCTCAGACGGCGCCATCGTGATTGGAGTGGCCAGCTTGGCGCTGGCCGCCTCGGAAAGGATTCGGACACCCCCGTGGTAATGCTGGTAGGCCCGGGCCGGCGTGTAGGCGTCGTAAATGGCATTCGTGACCACGCCCTTCTTCCCCGCCCCGATGAGGGCGGAAAACAGGGCCCCGCCCAGGTCGACGATCTCGGCCTGAAGAATGGGATCCACGTTGGGATCCACCGGATCGATGAAAGGGGGGACGAACATGCGGGCCCCGGAGCGACCCATCTGGTGGACGTCATAGACGATTTGCGGATGCCAGCGATTGTGAATCTCATCGACCGCAAGCCGGGTCTCCTTCTGGGTAAACATGTACCAGTCGCGGTTGTTGTCGTGTCCCACGTACTTGTGGTAGAGCCGCGGCGGAGAAGTTCCCTCGGCCGGCGTTCCCAGCGTCTCGCGGTACCACTGGTTGACGACTGAAATGCCGTCGGGATTGAGTGAGGGGACAAACAGGAAGATCACACTGTTGAGGATCTTCAGAGTGTCCGGGTCCTGGGCAACTGCCAGATCCCAGGCAAACTCCATCGACATCTGGGTTGCCGCCACTTCCGTTGAATGAATGCCGCAAGTGATGAGAACAATGCTCTTGCCCTGCTCGAACAAGGTTTCGGGAGAGCCGTCTACCTTGCGAGGATCCGCCAGCTCTTCTTGAATGCTTCGAAACTTATCCAACTGTTGGAGATTCTCGGGCGCGGAAATAGTCACCAGCAGAAAGGGGTTGTTTTCCGTCGTCTGGCCCAGCGTCTTTGTCAGCACGCGCGGGCTTGCCTCTGCCAGCCCCTGGAAATACTCGACGATCCGGCTCCAATCTTCCAGAGTACCGTCCGATCCCACCCGGGAACCGAGAAACTTGTCCGGCGCCACGATCCTTTGCGCCCTCGAGCCCGACAGCGCCAACATCCACAACCCGAACACCAGCAGCGTCTTTTTCATTCTGCAACCCCTCCCAGTCCCGGCCGGCATCGCCACAGTTGTCCGACCCTCCTGACGTTCAGGACCCGCCTACGCCATCGCCTCCGTGCCGGGCGGCGACTGGTTTGGACGGCCATTCAATCTTCCCCACCCTGTTCCCGCGGTTCCTTGATCAACCCGAAAAAGATGATACTCCCCGCCAGAGTGAGGAGAGCGGAGAATATGGCCACCGCGCTGTAACCCAGCTTGGAGTAAAGATTTCCCGCAATGTAGACGGAAAGCGAAATGCCGAGCTGAGAGAAACCATTGCGAAGTGCCAGGTAGGCGCCTCGTTCCAGGGGCGGCACCAACTGGGTCTGAAGTGTCTGGAGGGCCGTCTGGCGGGCCGCCACAGCCAGGGCCACTAAAAAAAAGGTCAGTACCAGAAGGAACCCCCAGGGCAGGCGAGTGATCGCCAAAAGCGGAAAGATCAAGATCGTGTTGGTGGCCAGGAAAACACCTCTTTTCGTCAGCCGGTCGCTCAGCCAGCCGGACAGCGGACCACCGACCATCCCCGCCACTCCGGAAACGGGGAACAGCCAAGAAATCTGCAGGGGGGTGAGGCCAAAGGCCCCGTTGAGATATCCCGAAAGAAAGGTCAAAAAAGCCAGAAAGCCACCCGAGACAGTGAAGGAGGTGGCAATCCCTCCCAGGCACTCCTTCCGCTTGAAGAATTCCGGGTAGACGTGAAGGACCTGAGTGAGCGGTTTCTTGGGGCCAGCGACCACATCCGAGGGGAAAGCAAACGCCGATCGGACCAGCAGCAGGATGGCCAGCAATGACGTGCCCAGGAAAACGAAGCGCCATCCCCAGTTCTGCGCGACCCAGGCACAGAGCAAGACTCCCACCGGAGCCGCGAAGTAGGCGCTGAGAACAATGCCCATGACCCGGCCCCGCCTCCCGTAGGGGACCAGGTCTCCTATCAGACTGGCCGTGCAGGTGGAAAGCAGCCCCCCGGCCAGTCCGGCTGCCGCGCGCAGTGCAAAAAGCTGCACATAACCACGGCTCAGGTAGATACCTCCCGCCACAAGAGCGAAGAGCAAAAGGCCCAGCCGCAGGAAAGGAACCCGCCCGAACCGGTCTGTCAGCGGTCCCAGCAGCAGGTTGAAGAGCGCGGCCACCAGGGCGTAGGCGCTGAAAAGCCATCCTAGAGTCTCGATGGAAACGTTGAGATCTTCCCCCAGGCGCGGGAGCAGAGGCAGCAAGACCTGGCTGTCCAGCGAGGCCAGGAAGAGGACTCCAAAAAGCGTCGCTACTAGAATGGAGGGTCTTTGACGCATTCCATCAACCTGTACAGCCGGTCCGCAGCTCACCGACACACGACGCAACCCCGCCACTTTACAATAGGTTCCAGAATCGCTCCCTCCGGTTTCAGGGAGCCTGGACTCTCCACCCGGTAGCCTCAGTCCGTGGCGGGCCAAGGGTTGGAAATGGAGCCCTTCTTCAGTTCTGCATCCGAGGGCCGCACATAATTCGCCCGCAGCCGATCCACTGGTTGAGCCAGCCCCGAAGAGAAACGCAAAAAGCCGATCTCACACAGTTGATCGAGAAGACGGTTGTCTGTTTTCAGCACCCTTGACCCTGGAGCCGCCGCCAGGACCTCTGTCTTATAAAGGCCTGCCCCAGTCCCCACAAAGAGATAATCCTGACCGGGCAGGCTCTTCGCCCACTGAGCCGCGGCCGCCGCCCGCTCCGCCGTCAATGCCTTGATCCCCTCTCCGCCGGTCTCATAGGCCGCACCATAGATCTGGGCTCGTCTGGCGTCGATCATGGGGGCAATCCGAGGGTGGAATCCCCGGAACCTCCAGGCCAACGCTTCCAGGGTCGAGACACCCACCGCGGGGATGCCAAGGGCCTGGCCAAAAGCCTTGGCCGTGGCCAGCCCCACCCGCACGCCCGTAAAGGAGCCGGGCCCGGTGGCCACTCCCAGGCAGTCCACACTTTTCATCTCCATTCGATGCTGCCGCAACAGAAAATCAACCATCTGGATCAAGTTGTCCGAGTAGAGCAAGGGCGTTTTGAGCAGGATCAAACCCAATACCTCGGCGTCGAGACTGAGAGCCACTCCACCGCTGTCGGTGGTGGTATCGATGGAAAGAATGAACATGCTCCCCGCACCTTCCGGCTCTGGGATGCTAACACCTTAATTGAGCAGTTCTCTACGGCGACAAGCAACGGAGAGTGTATTTCCTCTCCGATGTGGCGCCTTCGAGCCAGTGAGGCGTCCTCGAACTCAGGACTACTGAGGCTCGGCCTCAGACCGACCACCGCACGGCGGGATGACGCCCACGGCTGGCCCGGAGAGGAGGTCCGAGCTTGAAGCCCGGTCCGGCCACCTGAACTCCACCAGCCCAGATTCCTCCCCTGATGGCAGGGAAGAGCCAGAAGCGCGGCGCTCACGCTGAGGGCGGGCAACGCGATACCGATGCCGGCCGGACTGCCCTTGGTCGCACGCACAAGACCCGCAGGGCGCAACAGATTGGTGCTTACCGCCGTCGACAATCGCTCAATTCAGGTGTTAATAACATACTAAAGATGATGACCATTAAGTAGTTGTCAAAACAGGTCTATAATGATCTGACCACCAGCGCTTGGCGGTCCCGAATCACGACCAGGGGACCGTCAGGGTGCGATGCTAACATAGGCGCCAATATGGAAGCGCAGACTCCCATGATCCGCCAGTACCTGGAGATCAAGCGCAAGCACCCCGGCACGCTGCTCTTTTTCCGCCTGGGTGACTTCTACGAGATGTTTTTCGAGGATGCCGTGGAGGCTGCGCGAGAACTGGAGATCACGCTGACCTCTCGCAATACCGACAAGAGCGGCCGTCCCATTCCGATGTGTGGCGTCCCTCACCACTCGGTCAACACTTATCTGATCCGCCTCGTTAAGAAGGGCTACAAAGTGGCCATCTGCGAGCAGGTGGAGGACCCCAGGAAGGCCAAGGGCATCGTGGCCAGGGAGGTAACTCGAATCGTCACCCCCGGAACCACCATCGAGGAGGGGATGCTCGACTCGCGGGAGAACAATTTCATTGCCAGTCTGGCGACCAGCGGGGACCGGGTGGGCTCCTCTTTTCTGGATCTCTCCACCGGAGAGTTCTGGCTCAGCCAGGTCGAGAGCCAGCAAGGGTGGGAGGAGATCCGGCAGACACTGACGCATTTTCATCCCAGCGAGATCATCCTGCCCGAAGAGGAACAAAGCAAACTCCTCTCACACCTTCCCAAGGAATGTCGAGCTGATCTGGTCGAAAGCCCCCAACCCGACTGGATCTTTCACGGTGACTACTCGTTGCGGTTGCTGCTGGATCATTTCAAGGTCGCCACCCTGGAGAGTTTCGGTCTGAATGGGGAGCGAGCGGCCATCTCGGCGGCCGGAGCGCTCCTCTATTACGTCAAACAGACTCAGAAGACCGACCTGTCTCACATCACCGGGCTGCGCTATCTTCATCCAGGCCACTATTTGAAGCTGGATGACTCCACCATTCGCAACCTGGAACTGGTTCGGGGAAGCGACGGGAACCGACGCTGGACTCTGATCGGTGCGATGGACCTGACCAGGACGGGCATGGGGGCGCGGCTGCTTCGCGCCTGGATGCTTCGGCCTTCACTGGATCTGGATGAGATTGAATCCCGACTGGAGGCGGTGGAAGAGCTGCAGACGTCGCTTCTCAAAATGGGAAGGATGAGTAGGTTCTTCAAATCGATTTGCGATCTGGAGCGGCTCCTGGGCCGGGTCACCCTGGCAACGGCCCATCCCCGCGACTTGATCGCCATGAAGGACTCTTTGTTGGCGTTGCCCCAACTCGTGAACCTGTTGCGCGGGTATCGGTCGTCTCTTCTCTCTGCCCAGATCGATCTACTGGAGGACGTGGCCGAACGCCTCGAGGCGGGCATCGACCCGCAGGCTCCCGTCAGTGTGAGCGAGGGCCGGGTGATTCGCCCGGGCTACAACGCTCAGCTGGATCAGCTGCGTGAGATAGCCGCCTCGGGCAAATCGTACATCGCCCAGCTGGAGGCGAAAGAGCGCGAGAGGACGGGAATCCAAAAACTTCGCGTCCGCTACAACAAAGTTTTTGGCTACTTCATCGAAATCACCAAGAGCCAGCTTCACCTGGCGCCTCCCGATTACTTTCGCAAGCAGACCCTGGTCAACGTCGAGCGTTTCGTGACGCCGGAACTCAAAGAGTACGAGGAAAAGGTGGTCGGGGCGGAAGAGCAAATCGTGGAGATGGAAAAGCAGCTTTTCGGGCAGCTGCGCCTCGAGGTGGCGGGAGAAGCCGCCAGAATCCAGCGGACGGCCCGGACCCTGGGTCAACTGGATGTTCTCCTGGCTTTCGCCCAGGCGGCCCAGAAGCACCACTATGTCCGTCCCCGTTTGGATCACAGCCGGGAACTCGTGATCGAGGGCGGCCGCCATCCCGTGCTCGAACTTCAGGGCAGCGAGCCTTTTGTCCCCAACGACCTCACCTGCAACACTGGCGCCGATCAACTGCTGATTCTGACCGGCCCCAATATGGGAGGAAAGTCCACCTACCTGCGCCAGAATGCGCTGATTGTGATTCTCGCCCAGATGGGTTCTTTCGTGCCGGCCGAGAAGGCCCGCATCGGTCTGGTCGACCAGATCTTTACTCGGGTCGGGGCCAGCGACAACCTGTCACGGGGTCGCTCGACGTTCATGGTGGAGATGATCGAAACGGCGCACATCCTCAACACGGCGACCCCCAGAAGCTTCATCTTGCTGGACGAGGTGGGCCGGGGCACGGCCACGTTCGACGGGCTTTCCCTGGCCTGGTCGGTGGCTGAGTATCTCCTTACCGAAACCTCCAGGCGCGCCCGCACTCTTTTCGCTACCCATTACCAGGAGTTGACCAAGCTCGACAAGCTCTACGAGGGGGTCAAGAACTGCCGGGTGACGGTACGAGAGTCCAACGGTCAGATCATCTTCTTTCATCGCGTCCGCCCGGGGGTCGCGGCCAGGAGCTATGGAATTGAAGTCGCCCGCCTGGCCGGAGTTCCCTCCCCGGTGCTGCAACGAGCCCGCCAGATCCTGAGTCGATTGGAGCGGAAAGAACTCAACCTCTCCGGCCGCAGACGCTCCAGCTCCACTCATGGGGCCCTGGAGGAGCTGCAAAAAGCCTTGTTTTGAGCGCATGCTGTCACTGAACCACGAACGTGAGTAAGTGGCCATCCGGATTTCGCCGGGCGCTGACGCTGGACGAAACACGTCATCCGGACGGATGAGAGATCGGGGTGGGGCTGAAGCGGCAGCCAAGGTCTTATGTCGCCCCGTCAGGGCTTGGTGTGTTGGATTTGGCCGCAGACCCAGGGCGTTGCCCTGGGCTGGCATAAGCGTGCCCCTTCGAGGCGGGGTTCCGGTCCTCTCTCTATCGCCGGTAAAGCCGCCGAGATGCGCCTTTTCTGCACGGCCATCTCCAGTTCCTCCCTATGATTGAGTGTCAGAAATCCGGCTTTGCCGCCTGCCCCAACGGGCAACATAGGTCAGCCCAGGGCAACGCCCTGGGTAGTAGTGAGCCGACCCAGACAAAGAAGCCCTGAAAGGGCGGCATAGGGGGCTAGCGGAAGCCTGCCAGAGTCCTCCTAATGGCC
>JBHHYX010000082.1:0-15852 GCA_046757765.1 Acidobacteriota bacterium
AGATGCCAAAATGTGAAGTTATTCTTGCGCGAGCCCTTAGATTAAGTAATCTTGAAATAGTAGCTTGGCGTTTGGGAGGTCCAAATCCCCAGGCTCCAAGGCCCCAAATCCCAAACCAAATGTACACTACCAAGCAGCGGAGCCCCGACCGTGAGGGAGGGGTGTCAGGGCTCAAACTCGTCTCTCGGTTTCTTCTCGGCGGCATGAGGTCGCTCGCTACATGCGAGATGCCGAAATGGACATTCCACCCACCGGCCCGGCGGTCCACCGGTTTGCCACCGCAGACCGCCGCTGAGGAATGCAGACGGGTAGAGGCTATTGGATCTTCTTGTAGACGAATTTGAATTCAGGAGCCGTTGCCGGCGAGACCCTCAGGGTGTCTCCTTCAAGCACAAATGTGTACTGGGGCGTGTTCTCTTCGATATTGGGATCGATGGCAACCTTCCAGCGCGCGTTGACCTGACTACCGTCGGCGGTAAAGTGCCCGCAACTGGCATTGGCCCCCCGCAAAGCAGCCGCTGACTTGCGCGCCCGTTCCTCCTGGGAGTCGCCTTGGGCCCGCTTTTCCCGCTCTTTGCGGACCCGGATATGGCAGAGATAATCCCCTTTGACGATCATCATCCCCTTCTGGCTGGTGTTGGGGCCGTCCGGAGCGTCCAGACGAACGAACTCGTAGACTCCGTCCAAATCGCCTTCGCCCGGTTGTGGGGCGCCAATCGCCGGTTGAATCGTCATCGCGGCCAGACACAGCCCTGCGGCCAACAGATAAGAGCTCCTCATTCTGCCTCCTTGTCACTGAACATGGATTTTCACTTTGGTGCGAGCCCGCATTCTTCACAAACGGCCTGTTGCGGAGCCCCGACTACATCCACTTTGACTGCATTACGCTCGGTCGGCCTCCTCGCCGTAGTGTACAAGACTACGCCTGCGCGGGCCTCGTCGCAAAGCGTCGCCTTCGACTCCTCAGAGCCTGTGAGAAATTCGGGTTAGAGTCCGCGAGGGAAATTAGGCTAAACTTTCCAGGGCTCCCCGTCAACCCCGGGCGTCTTTTGCCCATAGTTCAAACAAGGAGGGAGCCGAGCCGGGTGCCGATATGACCAGGAAAAAGATACCCGTGACTGTTCTGGGCGCCACGGGCGCCGTAGGGCAGAAGTTTGTCTGCTTGCTGGCAAACCACCCCTGGTTTGAAGTCCGCCGGCTGGCCGCCTCGGAACGGTCTAGAGGGCGACGCTATGAAGACGTGGTGGGCTGGCACCAGCGGGAAGAGATCCCCGAGGCGGCCAAGGGACTCGTAGTCCAGCCCTGCCGTCCTCCGCTGGACTGCCCGATTGTCTTCTCCGCTCTGAGTTCGGCCGTGGCTGGAAAAGTGGAAGAGGAGTTCGCGTCCAAAGGATGCTTTGTTTTCTCCAATGCCCGCAACCACCGAATGGACCGGGACGTCCCTCTACTCATCCCTGAGTTGAACCCCGAGCATCTGGACATCCTTCCTTTCCAGAAGAGGCGGCGAGCGTGGTCGGGCGCGCTGGTCACCAATCCCAACTGCTCGACCATCATTCTGGCATTGTCGCTCGGCCCCCTTTACCGGCAATTTGGACTCGAGAGCGTGCAGGTGGTGACCCTGCAGGCAGTCTCCGGGGCCGGCTACCCAGGGGTAGCCTCATTGGATATCCTGGGAAACGTGATTCCATTTATCCCAGGCGAGGAGGAGAAGATCGAGACAGAGCCCTTGAAAATCCTCGGCACCGTCGAGAATCAGCGCTTTGAGCCCGCCGATTTCACGATCAGCGCTCAGGCCGACCGGGTTCCCGTTACCGAAGGCCACCTGGAATGTGTCTCTGTCCGCCTTCGGCAGGCGGCAACGGCCGAAGAGGCCACCCGGTGTTGGCGGGAGTTCGAAAGTCCAATTCGGGCGCTGCGACTCCCTTCCGCACCCCGCCGTCCCGTCATTGTGCTTACTGGGAAAGATCGGCCGCAGCCCCGATTGGATGGAAGGAACTACAATGGGATGTGCGCGCTGGTGGGTCGAGTCCGCCCTTGTTCCGTCTTGCACATCAAATACGTCGTTCTGGGCCACAACACCATCCGCGGAGCGGCCGGGGCCTCGATCCTGAATGCGGAGCTGGCGACACGCCTGGGACGGATCGACTCATCACCTGGCTGGCGAGCACGGGTTGGCTCCCAACCGAGTTGAGCGATTCGTACGGATGAGAGACGCCAAGATGTTCTGTTCTCACGAGTTGCAGAGACAACAGGCATCCCCGCCGGGTCTGTCGAGGATCGACAAGAGCCGCGGGGGCGCAGCAGATTGGGGCTGATCACGGTAGAGAATCGCTTGAGCCGGGCCCGACAGATCCAGCTGCAATCCAACCTCTGCTATTGTATACCGTACTTGGGACCTCAAATGCGCATCAGTTTGATCGGCTATGGAAAGATGGGGCGGGCGGTGGAACGGCTGGCCCTACAAGAAGGCCACGACATCGTTCACGTGCTTCGTCGGTCGAACAATCCGGCCGACGGATTTTCCGGCAGTTGGGTCGGAGAAACCGATGTTCTGGTGGATTTCTCCGCGGCCGCAGCCGTCTTGGGCAACGTTTCCAACGCCGTTAAAGCTGGACTTCCAATCGTGGAGGGCGTTACGGGCTGGCAGCAGCAGGCGGCAGCTCTCCGAGAAGAGGTGGAAAAACAGCGTGGGGCCTGCCTCTGTTCCGCCAACTTCAGCATAGGGGTTCAGTTGCTGTTTCGCTTGACCCAAGAGGCCGGAAAACTCTTTTCCCGGTTTCAAGATTACCGCCCTTACGTTCTCGAATACCATCACGCCCACAAACAGGATGCTCCTTCGGGAAGCGCCCTTTCCCTCAAGAGAAGCCTGGAGCAGTCCTATTCCTCTACCGTTCCGGTGTCGAGCGTGCGGGCCGGCGCCTTCCCGGGAGTGCATGAAGTGGGGTTCGATTCACCGGAAGACACCTTGATCTTGAGGCACAGCTCGAGGAACCGCGACGGATTCGCTCGCGGCGCTCTCTTTGCCTGTCAATGGATTCAAGGAAAGAGAGGTTTCTACGATCTACAGGAGGTTCTTTTTCGTGAAAAAGAGCAGTGAGATCTCAGGCTGCGGCACCGCCCTCGTCACACCTTTTACCAGACGCCATGGCGTGGACCTGGTGGCCTATACAAAGCTGATTCGCCGCCAGGTCGAGGCCGGCATCGATTTTGTCGTTCCCTGCGGCACGACGGGTGAAAGCGTGACCCTGGGGGAAGAGGAGTACCGAAGTGTGATCCGAACCTGTGTTGAGACGGTGTCCGGTGAGATTCCCGTTGTGGCTGGGGCCGGAAGCAACAGCACGGCTCACGCTCTTCACCTGGCCCGGATCGCCGAACAGGAGGGCGCCGACGCCCTTCTCTCGGTGACCCCCTACTACAACAAGCCCACCCAGGAGGGAGTTTTTCGCCACTTCCAGAAGCTGAGCCAAGAAACGGCTCTCCCGGTCATCGTCTACAACGTGCCTGGGCGCACAGGCTCCAATATTCTGCCCCAAACCGAATTCCGGCTCGCCCACCTGCCCTCCATCATTGGAGTCAAGGAGGCCAGCGGCAACCTGGACCAAATCATGGAGATTCTAGCGGGTAGGGAGAACGGATTCCGCCTTTTTTCGGGCGACGACGCCCTTGCTCTAGCCGTGGCGACACTGGGAGGAGATGGCCTCATCTCCGTGGCCGCCAATCTGATTCCAGCCGAGATGACCCGGTTGATTCGCCTCGCCCGCCGCGGGACCGTGGCCGAGGCAAGGCAGATCCATTATCGTTATCTGCGGTTGATGAATCTCAACTTTGCGGCCTCCAACCCGATTCCCATCAAGTACGCCCTTTCCCGAATGGGTTGGATCGAGGAGGTCTACAGACTGCCCCTGTGTCCCATGGCGGTTGAAAAAAAGGAAAAGATGGACGCTGAACTGGAAAGGCTGGGTCTGCTCAAAGCATGATCGAAAGGATCGAGGAGCTCTACGGGAGGAAGGATTTCTCTCCCGAGGATCGCAAAACGCTGGAGGATTTCTTAAACCTCCTGGACGCGGGAAAGATTCGGGCGGCGGAAAAAAGAGGGAACGTCTGGGAGACCAACACCTGGGTGAAAAAGGGTATTCTGGTGGGTTTTCGAATGGGCACTCTGGCGGATCAATCCGTCAACGAAAATTTCAGATTCTTTGATAAGGACACGTATCCACTCAAGTCACTGAGCCTCGAATCCGGTGTTCGGCTCGTGCCGGGAGGTTCGTCGGTCCGGCGGGGGGCGTTTGTGGCGCCGGGAGTGACCTGCATGCCACCCATGTACATCAACGTGGGAGCCTGGGTCGATACGGGAACGATGATCGACTCTCATGCCTTGGTGGGCTCCTGCGCACAGGTGGGGCGGCGCGTCCATATCAGTGCGGCGGCTCAAATCGGAGGTGTCCTGGAGCCGGTTGGAGCAGCCCCGGTGATCGTCGAGGATGAGGTTCTTCTGGGCGGAAACTGCGGGCTCTACGAAGGCACTGTGGTGAGGCGGAGAGCGGTCATCGGGGCCGGCGTGGTCCTCACCCGATCCACCCCGGTCTACGACCTGGTCCGAGAAACAGTTTACGGGGCCGATCGAGATCGCCCTCTGGAAATCCCCCCTGGAGCAGTGGTCGTGTCCGGGACTCGCCCTCTGCGCTCCGGCTTTGGAAAAGCCCAGAGGTTGAGCCTCTACGCGCCGGTCATCGTCAAATACCGCGACTCCAAGACAAATCGCTCGGTGCGCCTGGAAGAGTCTTTGCGATGAGGGGACGTGAACCGAAGCAGGTGCCGGAGGCAGGCGCCCAGGGGGAAAGCGTCCAGCGCGATCCACCTTCCCGCCTCCTCGACCAGCCCGAATTTCTCATGGGCGTAGCGAGGCGCTGACAAGGCGTTACCGCGGATTTCTCACACTCCATCGTAGCGAGGCGATGGAGAGACGCGCGGAGACCAGGAGTCGCGACCGAGGGGCACCTCAGTCAGCTCGGGGCTAATCCCGGCGCGGCAGTAGACAGCTCATGAGAAAATGCGGCCGGGCTCGGAGGATCACTGAAAACAGTGCCGGTTTCCTCTATTATTGAGCCGGAGAGATGAGAAGCACCCGGGCTCCTGTCATTACCTTCAGCAGTGATTTTGGTGAGCGTGAATACTACGTCGGCGCCGTCAAAGGCGTCATCCTGAGCATCTGCCCCGGGGCGCAGATTGTGGATCTCACCCACCATATCGCCTCCCATGACTTACTGGAAGCAGCCTTTACCCTGTCGTGCGCCTACTCCACCTTCCCCCCCCGGACAGTTCACCTCGTGGTAGTGGACCCCGGTGTCGGCTCCAAGAGACGCGCTATCGTCCTGGCCACGCGGGATCATTGGTTCGTCGCCCCCGACAACGGAGTCCTTTCCCTTGTCTACCGGCGCGAGGAAGTGATCCACGTGGTGGCCGTCGAAGCCGAACACTATTTCCGGAGGCCGATTGCTCCTACTTTCCACGGCCGCGACATTTTTGCTCCCATAGCCGCTCAAATTGCCAGAGGACTTGAAGTTTCCAGGCTGGGGTCCCCTGTCACCGACTATGTCCGTTTGAATCTTCCGCCGCTGGAAAAACTGGCCAATGGTCGACTCCAGGGGATCGTACTGCATATTGACAAGTTCGGAAACATTATTACCAGCGTCACTCCCGAGGATATCAGAGGGATCCTGGGCGAGGAACGCACTCCAGTTGAGTTTCTTCTGAACGGACGCACCATCGACAGGCACTGCTCCTATTTTGCGGAAGCTGCCGAGGGGGAGTTGTTTTCGCTGCTGGGAAGCAGCGGCCACTACGAAATCGCCGCGCGACAGAAGCCGGCGGCCCGGATTCTGGAGGCGAAGCGGGGAATGCCGGTCCAGCTCAAACTCTGACCAAAGAGATTTGAAATCTTGATTTCATAGGTTGAGCGATTCTGGCGCCAAATCACTGAACCACGAACGTGAGAGGGTGTCGCAAAAGTCTCTTGAGGTCCTGCAGCACGGTCACCTTCCACAACCCCGCTAGGGGTGGAATCTTTGTAGCCAAAACGCCAAAACCGGATTCGAACTCCGTAGGAGTGACATTTGGGCTGGCCTGCGATAGGCGTTAGCTCTTGTGGTATCATCAACAATCATCACACTATGCTCCATACCACTCCTACGGAGTTTCTTCTTTTCTATTGCCCGTGATAGCTATAAACATATCACTCCTAGCGGAGTTGAGCTGCCCGGGTTTGCTTGCTATACACTCCCACCGGCTGATCACTCCTTTAACGACACCCTCGTCAGTGAGTGGCCATTCCGGATGGGGCCGGGCGCTGACGCTTCGCTTCAGTTTGCAGGGCAGGGGCAACGCGGCGCGCACATCGCCCGATGCAACGCGTGTGAGAGCAAACTCTCAGAATTGCGGGTAAGCAGCTAACCTGCATTTCTCAGTATGAGGAATCAGAGACCGCTGACTCCTCTTCTCGGAGGGAAGATTTGTATTCCGAAGAGGTCCGGCAGCTCGTATCCGAATTGCCCAATCGGGGAGAGCTGCCTGACGCCACCCATTCGTCGCGGGCGGAAAACCCGATTTGCGGCGACATCACCCAGTTCTATCTGAGGATTGAAGACGCAATTGTCCGCGACTGCCGTTTCAGAACCCGAGGTTGTCCCGGGGCCATCGCCGCGGCGGCGGCCCTGACGTTGATCTGTGCGGGAAAAAGAGCCAGCCAATGCCGAAATCTCCAGAGTCGGGACATCCTGGAGTATCTGGGGGGGCTCCCCCCCCACAAAGTTCACGGAGCGGACTTAGCCATCGATGCCCTCCATCAGGCCCTCCGTCAGCCTTGCGGCTTGAACCCGAAGCCCTGAATAATGCTGACGATCGCAGGCCATCACTCGGACTGGCCTCCAGTCTACGAAGCCGCGGTCTTTTTCCTGGACTTGCCCGAGTACTGAACGAAGAGGCCGATGAATCCCAGAACGATCCATGAGAGCAAGAGGACGGTGACGGTGCTGCCGGGTTCGGGGATGTCGCGAAGGCCCTTGGACAGGTCCAGGGCATTGGAGTTCAGTCCCAGCAACTGGGCCGCGCCGGTCACGCTCATCCAGGCACCCGCAAAGGAGGTCGAGAGAATCAGCATCAGTTTCTTTGCCAATACGGCAACAATCCCTCCAACCAAGGCCGCAACCCAGGGAAGGTAGAGGGGAGGTGTCGCGCCCGTCGCCAGGAAGGCGCCCCAAGCGAGCAACAGAGCAGCCAGCGCACCAAAAAAAAAGAACCCGACTGAGTAGAGGGGAAAAGCCAAAAGAGAGAGCACCACGCCGCCGACAGCCCCCGCCGCAACAACCCAGGTGGTGGCTCCGCCCGTCAACTCCCAAGCGATTCCGGCTCCCAGCAGACCCCCAATCAGAAACCCGGTGAGCGCTAACACAAACTTGAAAATCCGGTACCCGAGAAAGCAGCTCATCAACCCCCAGAGAACCAGGACCAGCGCCTTCGTGCCCCCGTAAGCTGACAAAATCTCCCCAATCGCGTCCCTTATCCTGCTCAAGGTATCCATATCAAGAACTCCCTGTGGCCGAAGCGCGGACCCCTCCACGCGTCAGCCCCTTCCGCAATTGCCACGCTATTTGCGAAACGGAACTTTAGCGCCGGCGTTTCTCAAAACCGATCCACTGCGGAGCCGAATACATCCACGCTGACCGGGTCACGCTCGGTCGGCCGGCTTGACGTTCTGTGTACAGTACGCCCGTGCGGGCCTCCGTCGCAAGCGCTGTCAGGGCAGCCTCGTTCCGATGAAGACCCGGGCTACGCCGCTCGCGATTGCGATCGCGAACCCAATTTCGACCCCGATGAAGACCCCGCTCCTGCGAGGGGTTTCAGCCATTCAAATGCGGGTCAGCGCGCTAAAGAGTGCTTGCCGCTATGGGTCATTAACGAAACCAAGGTTTGCCATCACTCATCCAAGGGGGTAGGGAGCAACCTCATACGGCCGGGGCTGTAGTGCTCCGATTCCTGGGGCTGATGGAATGGACTCGAGGGGGTGATGTAATGTCGGAACATCGAACAGAGAGAGACTCTATGGGGGAAATGCGGGTGCCCGCCGACAGCTACTACGGCGCGCAGACACAGCGGGCGGTGCTGAACTTCCCGATCAGCCCCTTGCGTTTTCCACGGCCGTTCATTCGCGCCATGGGACTGATCAAGAAGGCCGCCGCGGAAACGAACTTTCAGCTCGGGCTTTTGGAAGAGGCGATCGCACAAGCCATCTGCCAGGCGGCCAACGAAGTCATTGAGGGTCGGCTGGACGATCAGTTCGTGGTCGACATTTTTCAGACCGGTTCCGGAACGTCGACCAACATGAACACCAACGAAGTCATCGCCAACCGCGCCATCGAAATTCGCGGAGGCAGCGTTGGCAGCAAGACGATCCACCCCAATGACCATGTCAATCTCGGCCAGTCGAGCAATGATGTGATTCCGACGGCGATCCACGTCTCCGCTTCTGAGGAAATCCAGAAGAAACTGATCCCCGCGCTGGGCCAACTACGACAATCCCTGGCCCGAAAAGCCGAAGAGTTTGATGACGTCGTCAAGATTGGCCGCACCCACCTCCAGGACGCGGTTCCGGTCCGTCTCGGTCAGGAGTTCTCGGGCTACGCCTCAATGATCGCTCATGGGCTGCGGCGGATCGAATCCGTCGGATCTTCACTGGCCGAGTTGGCAATCGGAGGGACGGCGGTCGGCACAGGCCTGAACTGTCCCCCGCTCTTCGCTGAAAGGGTCGTTTCCAAGCTCTCGAATTGGGCCGGTGTTTCTTTTCGGAGGGCCGAGAATCGCTTCGAGGCTCTGGCGGCTAGAGACGCGGCGGTGGAAGCAAGCGGGATGATGAAAACGGTGGCCTGCAGCCTGATGAAGATCGCCAACGATCTTCGGTGGCTGGGTTCGGGGCCTCGCTGCGGCATCGGAGAGATCTCTCTCCCACCCACGCAACCCGGGAGTTCGATCATGCCGGGCAAGGTGAATCCGGTGATCGCAGAGGCGGTCACCATGATCGTGGCCCAGGTACTCGGAAACGATGTGACCATCAATGTGGCAGGACAGGCGGGCAATTTTGAACTCAACGTGATGAAGCCCGTCATCGCCTACAATCTCCTCCAGTCCATCGAGTTGCTCTCCAACGGCTGTCGAGTCTTGGCCGAGAAATGTGTCGACGGGATTGAGGCCAACCGGGAACGTTGTGAGCAGATGATTGAGAAGTCTCTGGCGATGGTCACCTCGCTGGCTCCGGCAATCGGCTACGACCGGGCCGCCGAAATCGCCAAAGAAGCTTATCGAACAGGACGAACTGTGCGGGAAGTGGCTTCTGAGAAGAACGTCCTCCCCGACGACGAGCTGGAAAAGGCGCTCGACGCTCGAGGGATGACCGAAGAGGGGCGCTCCTGATTAGCTGCTTCCTCCGCAATTCTGAGGATTTTGCTCTCAGATGCATTCCAGGGACGAGGTACGCACCGTTGCGCTTGCTCGGTAAACTGAACCGAAGCGTCAGCGCCCGGCCAATCCGGATGGCCACTCAGTCACGTTCGTGGTTCAATGACGGTTAGGATCGAAACGAGAAAGCTGGGTGATACACAACGCTGCCGCAAACGGCACGATGCGTTCCAGCGCTCCTCCTCGGGTTTCGGGAAAAGAATAGGCCGCCACACTCAGCACAAATCCGGTCACCATGGCGAGGAGGGTCAAACGGGGCGAGACAGGTCCCCGCAGGACCGTCACCAGCAGCAACGGCCCAAAGGCGGCGCCCATCGCCGTCCAGGCGAAGAGCACCTGGGAAAAAATCTCGCGCGTTCCGTAAAGAGCGGCCAAGACTGCTCCGGCACTCAGGCACAGCACGACCAGACGGGAGCGGAAGAGCAAGCTCCTGGAGGAAGGGCCCCCCAAGTTCAGGTCGTAAGTCACAGACGAGCTGGCCACCAGCAGTTGGCTGTCGGCCGTGGACATGATGGCGGAAAGGACGGCAGCCACCAGGACACCGCCCACAATGGGGGGGAAAAGTTGATTGGTGGCCACCAGAAAAACCACCTCACGATCAGCCAGGTGAGGATAGAGCACTCGACCGCACAGCCCCAGTAGGAGCATTCCAGCGTACACGACAACAGCCCAGACGATGGCGATCCGCCGACCTTTCCGAAGCGCCCGCTCTCCCTTCTTGAGCGCCATGAACCGGTTCACGACGTGCGGCTGGCCCGGATAACCGATCCCGATGCCGAGGAGGCCGAGAATAAATCCAACGGCGGCCGCAACGGGAAGGTTTTGGGTCAGGCTCAGAAAGCCTTCGACCTGGACACTGCTCAAGCCCACCATCAATCCTTCAGGTCCTCCTACCGCAAGCAGGGAGGCGGAAGGAAGCACCACTGCCGCCGCCACCATGACAAGACCTTGAAGTGTATCGGTGAGACTAACGGCCCAAAACCCACCCAGAAGGGTGTAGAGGATGACGATTCCGCTCCCAATGAGAATGCTGGTCGTGGGGGAAAGCCCAAACGTCTCGCTGAAGGTCTTTCCAGCCCCCTGGAACTGCGAGGCGACGTAGGCGCCCAGCGAGACCAGGATGATCAGGGACGCCGCCAGAGAGATGGCCCCTCGCAGCGGGCGGCCCGGGGGTCCGGCCAGCACCTCTGTAACCGTGATAGCGCCTCTCTCGTGACTGACCTGTCTCAAGGCCGGAGCAAGAACGTACCAGTTCAATAGGAATCCGCCCACACAGGAGGGAAAGATCCACAAGGCCGAAAGCCCCCAGGCGTAGGCGGCACCGCTGACCCCCAGCAGCGTCCATGCCGAAGAAGAACTGGCAGCGGCGCTGAGGGCCGCGACCAGGGGTCCAATGCGTCTCCCGCCCAGAAAAAAATCGAGGCCGTCATGAGTTCTCCGCTGGGCCAAAATGCCGATCACGAGGAGCGCAATCTGGTAAACCAGAAGTGTAGTCAGAATCGCCTGTGGTGGAGTCACTCGACGTTTTCCCACTGATAAGAAAAAAGGAGCCGGGCCGGGTTGAACGCTCTCACTCTCCCCGACACGGCGTCCAGGATTATGGAATCGCCTTCAGTCGGGCCAATAAGACTTCAATTCCGGCCTGAGTCCGCCCATCCCCTCGAATGACCAGATCCGCATGGCGCTTACTGGGAGCGACAAACCGAAGGTGCATCGGCTTGACGGTGGAAAGGTATTGCCGGATAACCGACTGAGTGGTTCGTCCCCGCTCCTCCTGATCTCGCTGGAGTCGCCGGATGAAACGAACGTCGTCATCGGTGTCCACAAAAACCGAGAGGTCCATTCGCTGCCGCAGAGCGGCATCGACAAGGACCAGAATGCCTTCAATGATGATGATCTTCTTCGGTTCCACGCGGCGGGACTGCGGCCGCCTGGCATGGTGGACAAAATCGTAGATGGGGACTTGGACGGCCGCCCCCTGTTTCAACTGGTCCAAGTGCTCAACCAGTAGTCGAGTCTCGAGGAGATCGGGGTGATCGTAGTTCAATTTCTGACGTTCGGGAAAGGAGAGTTTCGGGTCGGGACAATAATAGGAATCGTGCTGGATCACCACGACGTCCCGCCCATCCAACTGATCCACAAGCCTCTGTACGATGGTTGTCTTTCCCGAGCCGCTGCCGCCTGCAACGGCGAAGACGAATGGCCTCATAGCTGTCGGTTCTCTCTGGAAATCCCCGTTCCGGGCATGGAAGCTCGGATGGGTCGGTATTTCCGACACTGATTTCCCCCAGCCGCCAGCCCGCATTTCTCATGAGGGGTTCTCACGAGGCGCCGGAAGCGCCGCGCTGACCGGGCGTTACGGCCGAGTGCTGAAGAGCTTGATACGATTAAGCAACCTTTGAGTCTTGTCAAGGTCGCTAATCGTCTGAAAGAAACGCCTCCGGATTGTCCCCCCGCTCCAGACGGCCATCAATGGGTACCTGCGTGTCAGCGCATTCAAGGTCTCTTCCTCAAATGAACCCGGTTCGAGCCGAAAAGAAGTGGACAGGATGGTGAGCGCCTCTTGCCGGAGGTCGACCAACCGTCCGAGACCAACCTGAAAGAATGACTGGAGGTAATGCCGACGCAATCCATCGATGGCTTTTCCCAGATCCCCTCCGGACCACGAATCGATCCCCAAATTAATACCCGTGACCGCCTTGAGAATGCCTTTCTTGACCTGTTCGGGTTGGGAGGGAGAGATTCGGTCGGCGGAAAGAAGCCGGTTGGATAAGAAAAAGAGCTCCTCCAGGGTGGCCTGGACTTCCTGGGCGCGGTCAAGGCCCGCGAGGGCTTCCAGAAGCAACAGTGACTTTCCAGTCGGCTCGGACATCCGCACCGGAAGGTTCGCCATTTCAGGCACGGCGTCACCCCTCTTCTCGGGAAGACCCTCTCCATTGGGAATTGGAGTATAGACGCCCATGGCGTCAAAATAGTCTTGGAAGCCGAGGTCTTCGATGTGCCGCTTCCTGTCCTGGAAGGCCATTTCCTCCAGTTCCATCGCTGTCCGGAAGCAGCAGGAGCTCAGCATCAGAGACGTCCACTCCGGGTCGAGAGCGTAAAGACGCTCCACTATCGCTCGCAGTAGCCTTGCCTGATCGGCGTCACGGGGCAGCACAATCTGGAAGTTCTGGTCCGGAGTCTGCAGGCATTCCTCTCCTCCTTGCGGTTCACTCTCGGGGAAGGCGTCTCCCGAAGTGGGGTAGACCCGGAGCAGCCTCTTGAACGTGAGCTGCCATAGCTCGCTCCCGCCCGCACGCACGAGCTTCCGTGCCACCGCGTCCTCCGCCTCCAGGATATGGCGTTGCCAATGGAGAAATCGCCCCACGTCGGCGTTGTCGCGTGACCAGAGGTCGAGGTCAAGGATCCCTGTCCACTGCTGCTCGCTTACATGCGGCACGAGGCCTCCAATCTGCTCGTCGTCGAGCTCTTCGAGTCCAAAAAAGAGCTGCGGAACGGGCAGGCGACGGATCCTCGATCGGCCCTCCGCCGTTTCCAGCATCTCTTGGATGCTCACGGGAGCATAGCAACTCCTGTAAATAAGCTCTTCCGGACTGGAAATCACACCATCGCTGTCAGTCACTTCGTTTCAATTTAACCACAAAATGTCCGGCGACCACGAACCCGGCTGTTTCATGAGGTCGCTTGGAAAAACGTCTCCTCTGCGCCATACTCGTTCCGCCGCGGCAGTCACGCGCGGCCGGGACGAGGAGCCACGAGGGGGCCGGGGCAGTGGCGGCAAGGTGCGGGATCCGGGAATTCGCCGGTTCACTTGTGGGATTGAATCAGGAGTGACTCCGAAAACAGGGTCGGTACTGAACTAAACAGATGATTATACGACACTTCTGTTGACCGATGAGTGGAACGGCCCAGAAAGAATGGAGCTTCCGAGAAGAATTTCGACGGATCTGCACGAAGCACGCAATCCAGATAGATGAGCGATTCGTGTGGGGCTGAGCGGTAGTCATGGTTTTATGTCGCCCCGTCAGGGCTTTCTGTGTCGCCCTTGGCCGGGCACCCAGGGCGTTGCCCTGGGCTGGCATAACGCTGCCCCTTCGGGGCGGGTTCCGGACCATTGCTCTATCCCAGGCGAAGCGGTGGAGATGCGCGTCGACACAAGGCGTCGCGACCGAGCTCCCCCCTCGGACTGCGCGAGATCTACCCGCTTTCCCTGGAGGGGACTGGCTCCCCTTGCTTGTGGCATCACAACAATCGCGGCCTTTGCAGCCTGCCCCAACGGGGCAACATAGGTCAGCCCAGGGCAACGCCCTGAGTGGTGAGCTACTCGAGACAGAAAAGCCCTGAAGGGGCGGCAATGGGGGGATACTGGAAGCATTCCACACTCCCTCGCCAGAGTCCTTATAATGGCGCAGATTCTGGAAAAAACGGGGAAACTCCTGGATTGAATGTTGAGAGGGGAGGGCGGCCCTGCTCTCCGCCTCTCACGGTTGAGACCTCGCAATGCTTTTCAAGCCTGAGAACTACTTGGAACTCGAGGCTGAGTTGAACGGGGAATTCCTCCATGCCGGAGGCCCTCACGCAACCAAGTTGCTGCTCGAAGAGTTGGCAAAGAGGCCGGCTGAGACGGTATTGGAAATCGGTTGCGGAACAGGTGCCACTCTGGCCAAACTCAGGGGCCGTTTCAAGGGAGCGGTCTTTGCTGTCGATCTTTCCCAAAGAATGTTGCGAAGGGCGGCCGGTAAGATTCGGGGAGAGGCGGGCGTCCACCTGGTTCGGGCCGACGCCGGCGGTGGTGCCCTCCCTTTCCGTCCGGAAACTTTCGACATCATCATTGCCGAATCGGTGGCCGGAGTGCTCAGTTTCTCTTTCTGGCTTCCGGCCTGGATTCGGTTGCTCAGACCGAAGGGAACCCTGGCCCTCAATGACGGACTCTGGAAGCAGGGCACGCCACTTTCTGTGGTGCGGACGCTCACCGGCCACTGCGTGAAGGCGTTTGGCCATCCCCTGGCTCCGGCCACCGGTCACACGGTCGAGGATTGGAAACGGATGATGGCTTCCGCCGGCTTGATTGACATTACAACTTTCGCCGCCACGAAAGGGGATGCCGTGCTGGGAAGGGACGGCCGCATGCGGTGGCAACGCTGGCGCTCCAAGTGCCTCCACCCGCACCTTTGGCCCGCCATTCTGCGGTACCGGCCGGCGATGAAAGTGGCGGCGGAAGCCGGACGGCACCTGGAATATTGGATCCTCCTGGGGCAAAAAGGCTAGCATGAAGGCTCCTCAACCACCTCGAACGCCGGGCATCTGGATGTGCACTGCTTTGGCCACTTTGACCTGCCTCTTGCCGTACTTGTTCTCAGCGGCTTCCGCCCTCTTGATCGGCTTTCGAGACTCGGAGCGTCCGAAAGGAAAAAGACTCGTGGGTCCATCCATCATTGCGGGGCTGGCCTTCGTCTACTCTTTTTTCGCCATCTCCGGGACCGGCCGGGACACGGTTTATGGGGGTTTCTCCTGCTGATGTCGGGACTGCCGGTCTACGTCTGGGTTGGGCGGAAACCAGAACGGGGTTCCGGTGCCACGGAGCCGAGCGTCGAAGCTGAGAGGACCCTGTCCGGGTAATGGGCCGTGAAGCCGAGAGGGGATTCCGGGGCGGTCGCTCCACTGCCGCTGGCGCAAGCGTCGCCGTTGCCAAGCGCACAAGTTGACCTTTGTCAACCTGTTCTCGATGCGGACTTCTCAAAGGCTGGGGCGCTGGAAAGCGCACCTGCGGAACCCTCTCCGCACCCACCAGCCGGCCCCAAGACCAATCAGCAATCCGGCTAGAACGTCGATTGCATGGTGGTAGCGAGTGTAGACACAGGCGAAACTCATGCCTGTTGCCAGAAAACCGAAAACCCGGACGGCACGGCGGTGGGTGGTGCTCAGACCCATGACGGCCCCCCAGGCGCCGGCGACGTGCGAACTGGGGAAACACCCCCCCGAAACCGCCCCCCGCTCGATGATGGAGTTGATCAACGCGGTGAAGACGAATCCTCTCATTGGGGGCAGGCCGGTCATCAAAGCGGGATTTTCCCGGAAACAACGCGTTTACGGTAAAGCGAACTTCTTCAAAGAAAAGCAGAACCAGAGGCAATGGACAGGCGTAGCGATCCAACCGGGGACGCCAACCCGGATATGGTGGGACTCCGTTTGGCCGATGACGGCACCAATCTCTATATCCTCTACGAGTTCATCTCTTTTTCGTCGGGTCAAGAAGCGTTCCTTCTTTTTGATACCGACTTGAACCCCGCTACCGGTTGCGCGGCTGTTGGGATCGGAGTCGAATATGGCTTGACTTTCGTTTCA
>JBHHYX010000083.1:0-15680 GCA_046757765.1 Acidobacteriota bacterium
GCGTAACCGACCTTGCCAAAGGCCCGGAAGGCCGACATTCGAGTAGCCCGGTCCGTAAGGGCCGGGAGGCCCTGATGTCCCTCGCCGACAGGCCCGGAGGGCCGACACAAAGGCGGTCAAGGCAACCAAATCATCACCTCATACCGCCGAGCGTGGTACTATCACACTCAACTTAACCGGAAAGCCCGGCGCAAGAGAGCGAGGAGACGGAATTACAGGAGGGGCAAAAGGCACGGCTCAAATCTAGCCGACACTTCCCCTGCAACTCCCTTTCGAAAATCATCTTTTTCCGATCGGCGCAGCTGATTCTACGTCTGCAGCCGCAGTCGTGCCAGCACCAGCAGGTTGTAGGCTACTACCGACAGATGTACGTATTGCTGGAAGCCCTCCCAGCCCTTCCAGTCGCAGGTTTCGCCATCGCTATCGCAGTTGATTGCAATGGCAGTGAGAAATGCGCATGATGTCGATTACCGATCCCGAATTCCGATACCGATGCCGACGCCGGTCCCGACGCCCAAAGTCGCTGCAAGCCCTGGTGAGAAAATGCGGGTTAGACGGCAACGGCTGGAGCGTCGATCTTCTCCCGACTCACCCGGCCGCCTCGTGGGTTCCAGAAAACGAAACCGACAATCCCGCCATAGACAAAGTTGGACCAGCCGATCTCGATCATGTGCCAGTGACGCACCTCAGCCGGCAGGTAGGGGTTGGGCATGAGGAGACCTGAAACGGCATGCACGATGGGGAACAGAAAGGCGATGGCGAGGCTCGACTGCCAGCGGCTCACCGACATGGAACGGAGCAGCGGGAGAACGACCCCAACGTAGAGCGCGCCGCGGATCAGCTGGAGGGGCAGGACAAGTGCGGGGTTGATGTTCAGGGTGCCCTGGCTGTCATAGAACGCCTTGACATAAGGCAGGATCAGGAGGCCGGCGGTCAGATAGAGAACCAGGTACAAAAAGGAGCACAGGGCCAGTCGCCCTGTCCAGCCCAGTGGTGTCCACTCCCGGCCTCCAGACGGGTCAGGGGAGGCTTGGTCAGCTCTCGATGGGAATAGCACAATCGCCAGAAGCGAGAGGAATGCGGCTTGAATCAGGAGATTGACGGTGATCAGAACCAGTTCCCGTGGCTCCATCCTGAGGAAAACAAATGCCTCAATCTGGGTCAGCAGCACGTTTAAGCCGGCTACCGCCAGAAACACGACTGCCAGGCGAGCCGGCCCTGAGAGCCGAGAGCGGCTGACCGGATAGGCGAGGGCGGCGGCCATGAGCAAGGCGCTGAAAAAGGGAAGAATGAAACTGCCCAAGAGTCCGGGCACCGGATCCATCATCGGCTTCGGCTCTATCGGTGCAAGACGACTGAGCAGCGGGGACAACAACACAACCGCCAGGGCCACAGCGGCGGCTCTGATGAGATAGGAAACGAATATTCTCATTGTCGGATCCTCCTTCTTTGAAAGTACGTGCTGTCAAGATTCAGGGCACTCAATCGACGAAATATGCCCCCTGAATTTGAGCGGCTCTTGCGCAGGAGAGCGAGATCTGGTGTCCCAGTGGGTTGAGAAAGCGCAAGGCGTGCCCGCCATGGGAGGTTCGTTCCTCACCAGGTTCCCCAACGAGAGAAACGATCTCACGGCCTCATTCTTCTTCGAGTTTCTCGATTAACCCCTTCATCCGTCGTCGGCTGACGTCGAGAATCGTTCCATTAGAGAGCTTGACCTGACCGTGCCCGCCGATGAGCGGAATCACCTCCTTGAGGGAGTCCAAATTGACGAGTACCTGGCGGGAGAGCCGGTAGAAACCCGTCCCCACCAAGCGCGCCGAGAAGAAGCATGAGCGGCCACACGACCCTGTCCAGGCTCAGGGGGAAAAGGCCGTACAGGAGCAGAGCCACGCAGAGTGCACTGCCCACTCCGGCCGCGTAGAGAAAGGCAATCACCGCTTTCCATCTCGTCGCCGGCCCGGTGAACTCGGCCGCCTCGAGGTAGTAAAGATGTGCGATCAACGGCGGGAACAGGAAGGCAAGTGCGAACAGCCCTGCCCGGGCCTCACCGGTTCCTGCAAACTCCACCAGGATGTTGACAGCGAACCAGAGTAGGCACAGCAGCAGCAGGCCTCCATTGATCAGATACTGGGGCTCGCGGCGGTTCTTTTTCCACCCTCTGAGCCAGAGCATGAAAAGGCCGGCGAAGCAAACCGTTCCGAAGGTAAAGACCAAAAGGACACCGAGGGTGAGCACAGAGCCCACCAGGAGCACCGCCCAGATCGTCAGTACCGGCCACGCTCTTTGTTTCATCGATGCCACCTCGAAAACATCGGGCCGCTGGTGCCCCTTTTCGACTTCCAGGGTAAGAGATCTTCTGCCCGGCAACCACCACTTTCCGGTCATCGGCTGAAAAGAGAAATGAGCGGCGTCTTGGCGAGGGTGAGCGGTCATCCGGTCGGCTGGCCCAAGGCCGCCGCCGTGAGGGGAAGGACGGGCCTGGGGTATCCGGCCCCGTAGGCGAGGGGGTGTTAGAAATGCGGGCTAGAGCCAGTTCATTCGTAACGCAGGGCTTCAATTGGGGAAACATGGGCGGCTTTGCGGGCGGGGTAGATGCCAAAAGCCAGACCGATCGTCATGGAAACTCCCACCCCCAGGAGCAGGGCCGCGGGTCGCACAATGGTAGGCCAGCCCGAGTAACCAGCCACCAGGTTGGCAATGGCGTACCCCAGACCGATCCCCAGCAAAGCCCCGCTGACGCTGATCGCCACCGCTTCCAGAATGAACTGGCGGCTGATGTCGCGCTTGCGGGCGCCCAGGGCTCTTCTCAGACCGATTTCGCTGGTCCGCTCCAGTACCGAGGCCAGCATGATGTTCATGATTCCGATTCCTCCTACCAACAGCGAGATCGATGCGATTGCGCCCATGACGATATTGAAAATGCGCTGGGTTTTTCGGTTCTGCTGCAGGAGCCTTGCCGGAACCACCAATGAAAAATCGTCGATCTGCCGATGCATGCCCGCCATCATGCCCGACACCAGAGCCGCCTGCTCCACGATCGCCGCATCGGGTGGGATCTGGAGGATGATTTCGTCGAGTTCATTGTCGACGGGGTCCCGTTCAAACTTCGTCAGCAGCGTTTGCAGTGGGAGATAGATGTCATTGTTCGGGTTCTCGATCGCTGTCCACAATCTCCACTTTTTTCTTCAAGAAAGAACGGCCCTTCCGCACGAAGACATGGAAGGAGTCTTCTTCTTTGAAGACGGCGTTCTTGGGAACGACCAGGGTTTCGAGACCTGGTAGTCCTTCTCCGCCTGGGCCAGAGCCAACTCCAAATCGTGCCTTTTGGTTCTCGTCTCAGACTTTTTCTGGGCAATTTTGGTGCCGGCGTCCTCCTTCTTCTTTTCCAGCTCCAGACGCTTCAGCTCGAGGTCCGAGCTGTCAAAGCCCGCCAGCAGATCTCCCGGCTTGACCGCGGTGCCTTCGGGGATCATGTAATTGACGACGAAGTTCCATTTGCTGGAAATGTTGGGGCTGCGGACAGCTGCCGATTCAACCGCCTTCAGCTCTCCCGTGAAGGTCAGATACTTGACGAAGTCGCGCTGTTGCACGCTGGGTGGGTCCGAACTCGGATCGGCCGCAAGAGCCAAAGGAAAAAAAGTCAGAAGAAGGGTAAGGCAACCGGCGAGGCCCGGCCTCAGACACGCGGGCGCTGCGGGGAGCCACCTCCCCGCGTCAGAGACTGCGGCGACGGAACGACGCCTTTCAGGGAGCGGGAGGCATGCCAGCGGCTGGGCCCTCTCGTCGAGGGCAGCGGTTCCCAGGCACACATTCCAAACTGGGCCCGATTCTGTCCATCCTCGTCGCCCAAGTGGCCTGGTCACTGAGAGACCCTCGCAGTTTGTGGGACGCTGGTGGAGGTCCACTTCCACGGCTGGATTCGCCCAGCGCGCTCCGGTTTGGGTCGAGCACCAACCTCTTGTCGAGGGGCCCGCCCCCTGCCCTCCCCGGGGAGACCACAGGTGGCGTTTTTCCTCTCCAAATCATCTCAACCGAGCCGCCACTGAGAGGCAAAGAGGTGTCCCCACCTCACATGCCTCGAGTTGTTAGACGTCGACAGCAAGCAAAGTGTTCCCCCAGGTGCTGGCCCGGTGGGGGCTAGATTTCCAAGTCGAGACGCCGGATGGAGCGGGCGTGTCCGGTCGACTCGTCCACGTCGATCACCATGGACGAGAAGCGTGGTTGTGCCGTCGCCACCTGCAAACGAGAAGTCACACCCGTCTGGAAGCGAAGAATGGCCCCCTGAGTCTTCATTCCGATCACCGATTCATAGGAGCCCGTCATGCCGACATCCGTGACGAACGCCGTACCTTGAGGCAGCACTCGGGTGTCCGCCGTCGGGACGTGAGTGTGAGTTCCAATCACAGCGGAGACCTTTCCATCCAGAAACCATCCCATTGCCATCTTCTCCGAAGTCGCCTCGGCGTGAAAGTCCATAATGATCACCTTGGCCTGGCGCGACAGCTTGGGAACCTGGCGCTCCGCGCATTGAAAAGGGCAATCAATGATGGGCATGAATACACGACCCTGGAGGTTCATTACGGCGACCGGGATGCCGCCGCGACTTTCCGCCACCACCTGTCCCTCACCGGGCAACCCTGGCGGGTAATTCCCCGGCCTCAGCAAGCGCGGCTGGGCGGGAAAGTAATCGAGGATTTCTTTCTTGTCCCAGACATGGTTTCCCGAGGTCATCACATCCACCCCGCGGGCCAGGATCTCCCGCACTAGCGGAGGCGTAATTCCGAACCCGCCTGCCGCGTTCTCTACGTTGACGATGGTGAAGTCAATCTCGTTCCGGCCTTGAACTTCGGACAGGCGCGCCTTGAGAGCCTGTCTGCCCGGCCGTCCCACAATGTCGCCCACAAAAAGGATTTTCATTTCTGAGAGTCCCGACTTAGCCCGCATTTCTCACCTAGTCTACTGCAGAGCCGGAACCATCCACGCTGACTGCGTTGCCCACCCTCGGCCTCCTCGACGTAATGCACGACTACGCCTCCGGGGGCCTCGGTCGTAACGCCTTGTCAGCGCGGCGCTTCCGGCTCTTCGCTACGACCGGGTGTGAGAAATCCGGGTTAGACTGGATCGGCCCCAAGTCTGGTCAGGGTGTTGCTACCGCCGCGCGGGCTG
Source organism: Acidobacteriota bacterium (assembly GCA_046757765.1). Taxonomy (GTDB): domain Bacteria; phylum Acidobacteriota; class UBA6911; order RPQK01; family JBHHYX01; genus JBHHYX01. Next base: position 5,167 of record JBHHYX010000083.1, read on the forward strand.
GAACACTCGCCCCTTTCAACTGGCCGTCCCCAATTCCGGATGGAGCTTGGATTCGTCACTCCGATCCCCGTTGAGATGTTGCCTCAGAAATCGTCCCGTGTGGGAATCGGCCACACGAGCCACTTCTTCCGGCCGTCCCTGAGCTACGATCCGGCCCCCCTGGTCACCACCCTCCGGCCCCAGATCGATGATCCAGTCGGCACACTTGATGACGTCCAGATTGTGTTCGATGACGAGAACCGACGCCCCCGCCGCAGTCAACCGGTCAAAGGCCTTGAGCAGCTTGTGAATGTCGTGGAAGTGGAGTCCCGTTGTGGGTTCGTCGAAGATGAAAAGAGGTTGCCGCGAAGTCTTCCTGACGAGGTAGGAGGAGAGTTTGATCCTCTGCGCTTCCCCGCCTGAAAGGGTGGTCGCGGATTGGCCCAGACGCAGGTAGCCCAGCCCGACATCCCGCAGCACCTTCAGTTTGCGAACCAAAGGCAGATGTGTCCTGAAGAATGTCAAGGCTTCGGACACAGTCATTTCCAGCACCTCGGCGATATTCTTCCCTTTGTATCTCACCTCCAGTGTTGCCGGCTGGTAGCGGGTTCCCTTGCACTCTTCACAGATGAGTTCGACATCCGCGAGAAACTGCATCTGAACCGTCACTCTGCCTGCTCCTTGGCAGGTTTCACATCTCCCTCCCGGAAGGTTGAAGGAGAAACTCCCGGCAGTCAGACCGCGGGCCTGGGCTTCTCGAAGTGAGGCGAAGATCTGGCGGATGGTGGCGAAGGCTTTCAGGTAGGTGACGGGGTTGGAGCGGGGGGTCTTGCCAATGGGCGCCTGGTCGACCATCAGGATTTCACTGAGACTCTCCCACCCCTCTATGGAGTCGAATTCTCCCACAGCTCCCTTCCACTCCCCTCTCAGACTCCTGATCCCGGAATAGAGGACATCGTGAACCAGTGTCGACTTTCCTGATCCTGAGACGCCGGTGACACAGACCAGCACGCCAAGGGGGATGGGAAGGGTCAGGTTCTGAAGATTGTGTTGACGGGCGCCGTGGACGGTCAAAGCCTTGGCCTTGGAAGAGCGACGAAAGACGGGTGTGGGAATCCCCAGCCGCCCGGTCAGATACTTTCCCGTCATCGACTGCTGATTGCGAAGGAGGGAGGGGAGGTCGCCACTGTGGATGACTTCGCCCCCCTGTTCGCCCGCTCCGGGCCCCATGTCGATGATGTGGTCCGCCGCTTCGATCATCTCTTTCTCGTGCTCGACGACCACGATCGTATTCCCCAAATCGCGGAGCCTCTCGAGGACTTCAATCAGCATCCTCTCATCTCGGGCGTGGAGGCCAACGGAGGGTTCGTCCAAAATGTAGAGGGTGCCCACCAGCGAAGAACCGAGAGAAGCCGCCAGGTGGATTCGCTGCATCTCGCCTCCGCTGAGAGTGTAGGTCAAACGATCCAGGGTCAGGTAGCCCAAACCCACCCGAACCAGGAAGCCGAGTCGTTGCCGGATCTCGAGGAGCAGTTTTTCAGCCACTTGAAGCTGGCTTGCCGAGAGCTCGAGGAGGGAGAAAAACCTCCCCACTTCGGAAATCGGCAGTGCAGTCAGCTGATTGATCGCTCTGCCGCCCACATGAACGTCTCGGGCTTCCCGGCACAGTCTTTTCCCCTCACAGTCGGGGCACCGTGTGTAACCCCGGTAGCGGCTGATGAAGACACGTACATGCATCTTGTACTTCTTGCGTTCCAGATGGGCAAAAAAGCCTTTCACACCGGGAAAGGACCCCTCACCCGCCCAGATCTTGCGCCGAACCGAGTGGGGTAATTGTCGATAGGGCGTGTGCAGGTCGACTCCGACCTGATCGGCATAGGATTCCAAGGCTTTGTGGAAACGCCGGAAGCGGGGCTTGGTGAACGGTTCGACGGGACCCTCGGCGATGCTCTTGTCATGATCGGGAATGACAAGGTCCGGATCCAGGCTGATCGTATTGCCGAAACCATGGCAGGTGGGGCAAGCCCCATAGGCATTGTTGAAGGAGAAAAGGCCAGGCTCCGGTGAAGTGTAGCTGATGCGGCAATACTGGCATTCCAGGCGTTCTGTGAAGCGGAACGTCCGGGGCTGGGTCGAGCCCCCGGAATTGGGGAGAACGACCACTTCGGCCACACCGTTCCCCTCAGCGAAGCAGGTCTCTATCGAGTCGGTAAGACGTTCTCGAAACGCTCCACTGAGCCTCAACCGGTCCACCAGCACTCTGGCGCCGGTCAACGCTTCAAGTGAGTCGGGCCGCTGGCGCGGCAGCTGCAGATAGCCCGCCTTCGGGTCGCTGCCAAGAATGAGACGGTGGAAACCGTGTTTGACAAGGTTGTCGGTGAGTTGGTCCAGCGGGAGAGGGTGGCTCCGGTCCGAAGTCAGGTCAAGGCGGCTGCCGGCAAAGGGAAAGGTTACGTAGATCCGACGGCCCTCGCCTGACCGGGCCAGGCGTTGCACAACATCGTCCACCGTGTCTTTCCGGACCACCCGTCCGCACCCACGACACAAGATGGTTCCCACGCGAGCATAAAGGAGACGAAGATAGTCATAGATTTCAGTGACGGTTCCAACGGTTGAACGGGGATTGCGGGAGGTATTTCTCTGGCGGATGGAGATGGCCGGACGAATGCCGACAATCTCCCTCACTTGGGGTTTCTGGATGCGCTCCAGAAACTGGCGGGCATAGGAAGAAAGCGACTCCACATAACGCCGCTGACCTTCAGCATAAAGGATGTCAAAGGCCAGGCTCGATTTTCCGGAACCGCTGACACCGGTGATGACGGTCAACCGGTTGGCCGGGATCCCGACCTGGATGTCCTTCAGATTGTTCTGGCAAGCTCCAATAATACGAATGCAGCCGTCCGCTTGACTCTTTGCGCCCATGCCGAATCCTCCAGTCTAGCACGAACCCCATCACACTCGGGCAGCCTCGGGGTGGGATGATCTGCAATTCTGAGCCAGGTTTTTGGGGAGTCGGGATCGGTGATCGATATCATGCCCATTACTCCCCGCCATCGCAATCGACGGCGATAGCGATGGCGAACCCGATTCCGATACCGATGAAGACCCGGCTACCCCGCCACTTGGCGGTCGGAGGCGCCGCATCGCTGACAAGGCATTACGTCCAGGCGCCTCCGAGTCGTACCCGGCCCGTACCTCGAGGGGGCCGGGCAACGCAGTCAGCATGGATGCCGCTGGCGCCGCGGTAGGCGGCTCGGGGATCGGCGTGAACGCCATCGGCGGGCGTGTTATAGTGAGGCGAAATGAGGATCCAGTCGGTCACGCCCGCAATAGCTCTTCCAGGAGGAATCATTCGGGTCGAGTTGGAGGGCCTGAAACATCCAATCGGGGTTGAGGTCGATGTGGGTGGAGTCCAGGCGGAACTGGTGGCGGCTTCTACCGAGGTTCTGACCGTCAGAATTCCGCCGGGGGCTGGAGAGGGCATCCGGGTGGTCGGCGAAGTGGGTGAGGCGACTGCCGATTTGAAAGTCGGCCGTTTGATCGCTTCCGAGTTTCACGCCGTGGCCAACCCGGTAGTGGACTCATTCGGCAACGTTTACGTGACCCTGAGCGGCGCCCGCGGCGAGAAAGTCCCATTCGGTGTCTATGTGGTTCATCCCGATGGCACCCGACAGCCTTTCCTGGCTGATATCACCAATCCGACGGCGATGGCGATCGGTCCGGACCACTGCCTCTACGTCACCAGCCGGCATACCGGAGTGGCTTACCGGTCGACCTTTGACAAGCAGGTTGAAAAGTACGTCGACGGTCTCGGACTCGCCACCGGCGTGGTCTTTGATTCTCGCGGCAATCTGCTGGTGGGGGACCGCGGTGGCCGTATTTTCAAAGTGAAGCCGACGAGAGAGGTCTCCGTTGTCTGTGAATTGGAGCCAAGCGTCTCAGCCTACCACCTGGCCATCGGTGAGGGAGATGTTTTGTACGTGACAGGGCCCACGCTTTCGACCCAGGATTCGATCTATCGGGTCTCTCCGGAAGGTGAGGTGGAAGTCTTTTTCAAGGGCTTGGGTCGACCGCAGGGCCTGGCCTTCGACAGAACGGGTGACCTTCAGGTGGTCGCCTCCTACCGGGGAAAGAAGGGGGTGTGCACGTTTCGCAATGGAAAACCCGAGTGGACGATCTCGGGTCCAATGCTGGTGGGATTGGCATACAATGAGGACAAGAGCCTGCTCTATCTCGTTGACAACACGAACCTGTATGGAGTGAAGTGGTGAATTCCGGCACCTCAGCCACCGGGGCGGCCGAAACGTCCCTCCAGGCCGTCTTCTGCTCCTTCGGGCTCTTCGAGTGATTGCTCCGGCGCGACGCATGGGGACTCACTTCCGCATCCTCTGCACCGATTCGCAGACCAGCGCCCGCCGAGGCCTCCTGATCACACCTCATGGGAGCGTCCAGACCCCGGTTTTCATGCCCGTCGGGACCGCCGCCTCCGTCAAAGCCGTGCCTCAGGAGTTTCTCGAGCAACTGAACGCGCGTCTGCTGCTGGCCAATGCGTATCACTTGCATCTCAGACCTGGACACGAGACTATCCGGCGCCTGGGTGGCCTTCACGGCTTCATGTCCTGGAACCGCCCGATCCTGACCGACAGCGGCGGCTTTCAGGTTTTCAGCCATCGGGGGCTGAGCAGGGTCGGTGAGGAGGGCGTGGAGTTCCAGTCTTACCTGGACGGTTCGAGACACTTCCTCTCCCCGGAAAAGTCGATCGAGATTCAACAGGCCCTCGGGGCCGACGTGATCATGGCCTTCGACGACTGTACCCGCTACCCTGTGGCGGAAAGCGAGGCTCGAGATTCGATGTTGCGGTCCCTGCGCTGGGCGCGGCGCTGCCGCCGAAAGCACGAGAGCGAGCGACAGGCATTATTTGGAATCGTCCAGGGGAGCGTTTTCTCCAACCTGCGTCGGGAAAGCCTGGAGGAGATCGGAGAGATGGGATTCTCAGGCATCGCCCTGGGCGGGTTCAGTGTGGGTGAACCGAAGTGGATGATGCGCCGGCTGATAGAACGACTGGGTCCGTTGCTGCCGGAGACACAACCGCGCTACTTGATGGGTGTCGGGACCCCGCTCGACCTTCTCTTCTGCGTCAAACAGGGATTGGACATGTTCGATTGCGTGCTGCCCACGCGCAACGCCCGAAACGGCACCCTGTTCACTTCCGTGGGCAAGGTCCGAATCAAGAACTCCCGCTATAAGGACGACCCCCGGCCTCTGGATCCGAACTGTGGCTGCCGGGTGTGCGGACGCTACAGCAGAGCCTACCTGCGCCACCTGTTCGTTCGGGGGGAGATTCTGGCAAGCCTCTTGAACAGTTACCATAATCTTTATTTCTATCTCGATTTGATGGAGAAGGTCCGGGAAAGCATCACTCGTAACGCTCTCCTTGACCTGGAGAAAAGATTGGTCGGCACCTATACCGAAACTTCCTGAAGTCTGGTATACTCCGATTTTTTGCTTGTTTTCGTAAGGAAGGCCACACGGGACCATGATCCAGTTTGCTCTGGCACAGCAGTCGCCCAACACGGGGGCGCTGGTGGGGTTTGTCCCCATCATCCTGATCGTCTTGATTTTCTATTTCCTGATGTACCGCCCCATGCGAAAGCGTCAGAAGAACCTGGAAACGATGATCGCGGGGTTGAAGAATGGCGACAAAGTGATCTCAAATGGGGGCATTTACGGGACCGTAGCAGGGATTCGAGAGAACACCGTTCTGCTCAAGGTTGCGGACCAGGTCAAGATCGAAGTCGCTAAGAACGCGATTTCCTCGTTACAGTCCAAGCCTCAACCCCCAGCCACCTAGTCCCACGGGTTCATCTGAGAAATACCTTCCGGAAAGCGCATCCTATGAACAGAAAGCTGCAGTATCGACTCATCGTTATTCTCGTCGTCGTTCTAGCCAGCGTCTACATGTATTTTGCCAACGGGATCAACCTGGGGCTGGATCTGCGGGGAGGAATTCACCTGGTGCTGCAGGTGGAGACCCAGGAGGCCCTCTCCGTGGAAGTCAATCAGGTGAGAGAACGCCTCGAAGCCAAGTTGCGGGAGGCGAGTCTCTCCTTTGATGAAGTGCGGGTGACCCCGGATCTGAAGATCGAGGTGGCCGGTCTCGACGCCAACCAGCGGGTCGAGGCGGAAGGTGTGCTGGAGAACAACGCCGTCAATTGGACTTACCGAAGGTTGCCGGGCCGGGAGGGCTTGGATTACCGTCTCGAAATGAATGTGGCCGCACGCAAAGCCTTGACCGATCTGACGGTGCGCCAGGTGAGGGATATTGTTCAAAACCGCGTTGATCAGTACGGCGTGGCCGAACCGACCATCCAGATTTATGGGGAGACAAACGATCAGATCATTGTCGAATTGCCTGGAGTAGAGGACTTTGACCGAGTGGTCGACATCATCCGCAACACCGCCAAGCTGGAACTGAAACTGGTCCACCCCGACCACAACCAAGCTTTTCCAACCCGTGAAGCCGCCCGGGCCGTCTTCGGCGGTAGCTTGCCCTCCGACTATGAGATGCTGCCTTTCCGCGACCGGGACAACCCTTCGGCCGCTACTCAATTCAGGGTGGTCCGCAAAGTCGCTGCCCTGACCGGCCAGCATCTGAAGAACGCCCGTCGCTCTGAAGATCCCTTCACCGGCCGCTCCGAAGTTGTGTTCTTCCTGAACTCGGAGGGAGTCCGTCTCTTTAGTGAAACCACCGGCGAGAACGTCAATAATCTTCTGGCCATTGTTCTGGATGGAGAGATCCGTTCGGCCCCCCGGATCGAGTCCAAGATTTCCACCGAGTCGGCCCGCATCACCGGAAACTTCACGCCGGAGCAAGCCGAGGACCTGGCGCTTGTCCTTCGTTCCGGAGCTCTTCCAGCCTCTATCCGGATACTGGAGAACCGAAGTGTCGGCCCTTCGCTGGGGCTGGACTCGATCAGGAGCGGAGTCTCGGCCTCCGCGCTGGGCATGGCCCTGGTCGTTGTCGGGATGTTGCTCTTCTACAGGCTCTCGGGTGTGAATGCCGTCGCCTGTCTGCTCCTCAACCTGCTCTTGCTGCTGGGCTTCTTGGCCTACTTCCGCGCCACCCTGACTCTGCCCGGCATCGCCGGCGTGATTCTGACCATTGGAATGGCGGTGGACGCCAACATCCTGATCTTCGAACGAATCAAGGAAGAGCTCAAGCTCGGAAAAACCGTTCGCAGCGCCGTCGACGCGGGCTTTGGAAGAGTTTTTTCGACCATTATCGACACCAACGTGACGACTCTGGTGGCGGCGCTGTTTCTTTTCCAGTTCGGCACTGGCCCGGTGCGCGGTTTTGCCGTCACGCTGGCCATTGGACTACTGGCCAACATCTTCACGGCGACCTTCGTTTCGCGGACATTTTTTTCCCTCTTCCTGCAGCGCCGCGAGATTGCAAATCTTTCCATCTGATGGGGAACAAACGGCAGGTCGTGGTGACTAAGAGAACAATCCGGGAACAACAGGTATGAATATTGTCCAGGATCCGAAGGTTGATTGGCTCGGCTTCAAGTGGGTTTTCATCGCCGTATCGGGAGTGCTGCTTGTGCTGGGGACCGTCTCTTTGCTCACCAAGGGTCTGAATCTGGGTGTGGACTTCACGGGCGGGACATTGGTTTATGTCAAGTTCAAAGAGACCCCCCAGCTGGAAAACATTCGCCAGATCCTGCGTGACTCGGGTCTCAAGGCAGAGCAGGTCACACGCTTTGACGATCCCGCAAAGAATGAAGTCCAGATCCGAATGGCGCGCATCGAGAGTGAGCAATCCCAGGACCTGAACCAGCAAAGCAGACAGGTCCTGGCCAGCCTGCGCCGCTATTACGACCGGGACTACGGAGGGACGACGAAACTGAACCTGAATGAGTTTTCCTCCGCCTCCCTGTCCGAGAAACTGCAGCAGCTGGACGTGGAGGCTGTGAGTGACCAGCGCCGGCTCTCTCAACACTACGACCCCATCGCGAGAAGGATCATCGACTACCGGGACCGGCTGGGTGACGCTCTATTGGCGGATCCGACGCCGCAGCAGGTAGACCTCTCCGAGGAGATGAAGGCTGCTCTGCGCCAACATTTCTATCTCGGGAAGCTGGACTTGAACAACCTTTCCAAGGCGATCCTGGCCCGGCGCCTGCGGAGGATCGATCCGGACAAAGTGGGGGTCGAGAAACCCGGCCAGGAAGCGGCCTCCTACTATGAGCAACTGGCAGGCCGACTGATCGACCTCCGAACCCGGCAGGGCGGTGTTCTTCGCCACATGGCGGACTTGGATCCCCTGCACTTGTCCGAGGCAGTCCAAGCCGCGCTCGAGAACGACTTTTACGTGGGGAGTTTTAATCTCATCAGTGTGGAGAGCGTGGGCCCCAAGGTGGGGCGGGAACTGCAGGGCCGGGCACAAGCCGCCGTCATCTCCTCCCTCTTCGGCATGCTGGTCTATATTGCCTTCCGGTTTCGTCCCATTTACGGTCTGGCTGCCATTGCCACGCTCTTCCACGATGTGCTGATCACCTTGGGATTGTTTTCCATTTCCAACAAGGAGATTTCTCTTACCGTGGTGGCGGCCCTGCTCACGCTGGTCGGTTACTCCATCAACGATACCATCGTCGTTTTCGACCGCGTGCGTGAGAACCTCAAGTTGATGCGCCGGAAAGATCTGACAACCATCTTCAACCTCAGTATCAACCAGACGTTGAATCGGACCATCTTGACCTCGGGCATGACGTTTCTGGCCGTCTTCTCCTTGTATCTCCTGGGAGGGCAGGTTCTCAACGGGTTCTCTTTTGGATTGGTGGTGGGTATAATCATCGGAACTTATTCTTCCGTGGCGATCGCGAGTCCGATTGTCCTTTGGTGGCAAAACTACGCTGAGGCGCGAAAGGCGAGAAGCTAGGTTCGACCTTCGAGTGCAGGCGTAAACTCCGGTTTTATACCGGCTTAGAAGGAAGAGAGGCCGAAAAAATTATCTTGACTAGATGGAGAGTGAATAGTAATATCAGCGCTTTGCGGGGCTTGCGGCTCCTCAGAGCACCTCTCCATCAGGGAGCAGGATAGGAAAGGACGCAAGGACAGATGTTTGAAGATCTGATCGAATCTGCGCCTCACCGCACAGGAAGAGGTGTGAGCACTGTTTTTCTCTCTTTTCTGGTGCACATCGCGGTGCTCGCGGTTCTGCTGCTGATCCCACTGATTTTTTATTCTCACCTGGAAGAGAACCAGTTGTTGACTTTTTTGGCGCCGCCCCCGCCCCCCCCGCCGCCGCCTCCTCCCCCTCCGCCACCTCCCAGCCAGCCTCAGGTGGTGCAGCGAAAGGTTCAGGTGGTTAAGTTGGATCCGACCAAGTTCATGGCACCGACGGAAATCCCCAAGGATATCCCGCCACCGGCAGATGACATCCCGGTGGTTTCGAGTATCACGGGAACCGGGGTCGCGGGCGGTGTACCCGGGGGAATCGTGGGAGGCGTGCCCGGAGGACTCGTGGGAGGCGTGATCGGAGGACTCCCGGACGCTCCACCGCCGCCACCCCCCAAGAAGCGGAAAGAACCGATCCGAGTCGGCGGGACTGTTCAGTCCTCCAAACTCATCCGCAAAGTTGATCCCGTCTACCCCGAATTGGCCAAAAGAGCGCGAGTTTCAGGCGTCGTGCTGCTTCAAGTGACGGTCAGTGAGGAGGGTTCCGTCAAGGACGTGAAACTGATTCGGGGACATCCTCTCCTGAACCAGGCCGCGATCGACGCCGTGCGCCAGTGGCGATATTCGCCCACCTTGTTGAATGGCGAACCCGTGCCGGTGATCGCGACGGTAACCGTCAACTTTGTGCTTAGATAGAAAATTATTAGATCACAACTACCAATAACGGGAGGAAAACATGGACATAGGACTGATGGAACTGTGGGACCAAATGGGCTTTCTGGCCAAAGCTGTTGTGGGCATCCTGGCCATCATGTCGATCTGGTCTTTCGGAGTCATGATTGAACGCTACCTGACCTATAGCAAAGCGCGCAAACAGTCACGCGACTTTGCTCCCGCAGTCGCGGAGGCGTTGAAGAACGGGAATCTGAGAGAGGCGCTGGAGGTGGCGGAACAGTATAGCAAGAGTCATCTGGCCAAAGTCGTCGCCGCAGGGCTGCAGGAGTTTCAGGCGCATCAAGGCTCGGATAGTATCCCCGGTGAAGTTGTCGAGTCTTCGAAGAGGGCTCTGCAGCGGGCCACGGCGATTGGCATCGAAGAGTTCAAACGAGGGTTGGGCGGACTCGCCACCGTCGGAAGCACCGCCCCTTTTGTGGGACTCTTCGGCACCACCGTTGGGATTATTAACGCCTTCACCGGAATGAGCGCCGCGGAGGATACCGGGTTGGCGGCTGTGGCCGGAGGGATTGCCGAAGCGCTGGTCGCGACGGCGTTCGGATTGTTCGTGGCCATCCCGGCGGTCTGGATGTACAATTACTTTACGGGCAAGATCGAATCGTTCGTCGTCGAGATGGATA
>JBHHYX010000084.1:0-15655 GCA_046757765.1 Acidobacteriota bacterium
GAGTCAAGTTGCGCACGTGACAATAAATGACACCGTACAGCAACGCTCAGCCAACGACGGGAGCGTGAGGCCCCCACCGGGCCTGTCCCGGTGGAAGCCCGGTTTGACAACTAGCCGGCGGATGGTAAGAGCCAGAACTCCCCCCGGCGCAGGGCCGGGGGGGTCGCGAATCACGGCCACTACGCCGCTGGTCGGTCTGAGATGGAGCCTCGCTAGAAATCATCGATGCTGAACGGTTCTGTGTGAGGGGGAATTCGGGGAATCACGGACCGATTCTACCGCTTTCGCAGTAAACCAACTTTCTGCCGCCCAGGCTGCTAGAAATTGAGGGAGATGCCGCCGCGCACTGTCCGAAGGCTCTGCACCAACACCATGTCTCCTTGAGAAGTGTGAACCTGACCGACGTCTTCATTGGTCAGGTTCCTGATGTCCACCAGGGCCTCAATCGTGTAGGCGGAAAGAAAATCCAGACCCAGAAAACTCAAAAAAGAGGCGGGCACGGGCACCAGTTGGCGGACGAAGAGGTTCACCCCCTGATTGGAGGTCTCGTAATAATTAGAGAAGGAATCCAGTGTAGCGATGGGTGCTCCGCCGGGAACAGTCTTGACCAGGGCCGTGAGCCGCGTGTGAGAGCGGGGGATGAAGGCATCGAGCTGAGTGGCCAGCGCGTGGTAACGGCGATGTCTGAACAGAGCGCGGAGAGCCGACTCGTCCACCAGAAATGCGGTTTCCCCGGAGTCGAGACCCACCGCGGTGCCAAAAAGGTAGGACACCGTCGTCTTGAGGTGGGGGCCGAGTTGCCGTTTGAACGTCACCCGATAGCCGCGGTCGTAGCTTCCCTCCTCTGGGAGCAATTGCCGGGCTTCGACTCCGCCCTCGCCGCCCGCGGTCAGAAAAGGTATCGGCAGGCCGAAGAGTTGATTCCGATAAGCGGCGACTTCCACTTGGCTCTTTTTTCCCACCCTCTGGGTGACGCTGGCCTGGTAATGGCGGGCTCGCCCCACCGATAAGGGTTCTGGGAAATTCGAAAAATAGACCGCATCTCCCAGATGGATGGGCTCTTCACCCGGCAGCGTGATCGTGTTGCCCCGTGTCTTCCTCTTGGAAGCCATCAGCAACCGAAAGGTGGTTCCGGAAGTGGGAGAAAAGGAAAGCTGAGCGTTGGGGCTGACAAAGGTGTGGCTTTGCAGATGCCGAACCTGGTCCAGCTCAAGGCCCCAGCCGAAAGAGAGGGAGTCCCCCAGGGAAATCCTGTCTTGCAGTTCCAGGCTCAGGATGCGTGTCGTTCCGGCCGCGTTGCCAGCGGAAAGATCGTAGCCTTCGGCGGGGCGATCCAGGAAGGAACCCCCGGGTTCCTGGTAGCTCAAGCGCCCATAGCCCAGGGAGAGACGAACCGAATGGGAACGTCCCAGTTCATATTTGAGGACATTCTTGATTCGCCAGAGGGAATCGGCGCCCGAACTGATCTGCCCGGCCACGATGTAGTCGTTGCCGGTACCCAGAGGTTCCTTGACAGCGAAATTGGTGGTGGACCCGACTGAGAGTCCTCTCGGATCGACGAAGTAATCACCCCCCGACCCGGCACTCGTATAGACGCGAAAGGCCGCCTTTTCAAAGAAGCCGGCGCCCCCGCGATCCGCCGGCTGGATGACTCCCGGCAGCGTCCGAAAAATCAGGCGGCGGTCATTCCCCGACCGCAGCAACGTCTTCATCGACAGATTCTCACGTTCCGATCCCTGCAGGCTGAAAAGCTGCTGCAACACCAGGCTGATCACCACCGTCTTGCCGGGCTGGATCTGAACGAACCGGGTTCCGGGGGCGGCATAGGCCGCGCTCTTGACCAGGAGACGGTAGGTTCCCGCCTTGATGTTCTGAAACCACAAGTGGCCAGCCTCGTCCGTTTTCGTGAAGACGGGCAGGGCATTCCCCCTGCTGGGAGCGGCGAGAGCCACCAGAATGTCGGCCAGCGGCCGGCCCAGCTGGTCTTTGACCCTCCCATTCAGACTACCGGGTGAAGCTCCCACGACAGGGCAGAAGGTCACCGCAACCAGGCAGAAAAGGGATACAAAAAGGCGGCGTCGAGACGAAACGATCATCATACTTGTGGTCGCTCCACGTGTCACTTCGGGCATTTTAGTCTTCTGGATGAGACTCGTCAACTCAAGGTTCAGAATTGTCACCTCTACGACAGTTCGCCGTGCAGAATCGCTCCCACGTCAGGGCGCCAGAGTGAGGGCTTTGCCGTCGATCTGCTCAGGCACCTCGACCTTGAAGAGCCGGTAAAGGGTCGGCGCCACGTCCACGATGGCGGGATCGGGTTCGGCCACCTTTCGATTCGAGACCAGGAATCCACCGGTGTCGGAAACATCGGAGGAGCAGTGATCCCCGCTCCACTTCTTGAGGTTGGCAACAAGAATGTTCTCGGGGGCGGCGCCCAGGGCGGTCTGCCAGGACGTCCTGTAGCCGCTTCTGAAGGAGAGTTGGATGTCTCCGGCATGCTCCGTCTCGGGTCCCTTGTAGATCTCCTGGCGGGAATAGGTATTGGCCAGCACCGGTTCTCCATTGTCGGGATCCCGGTACTCCAGGATTTTGGAACGGATCTCCTTCACCACCTCTTGATAGTCTTCTCCAGGCTCGACAATTCCATGCCCCTCCCGCCCTTTCAGGTTGATGTAGATCTGCCCCAGACCGAGGGAATAGGCTTTGGTGCGGCCCCAGTCGACATTGGGAAAGAAGCTGCCCCCGCTGAACATCTGATCCAGCTTCTGGCGGCCCGAGGCCGCTTCCATCCCTTTGAGGGACATGAATCCGTTTCGCACCAGCCAGGTATTGGTGTTGAACTCCTTGCGCCAGGTGTGGAAGCCGTGATCGGAAACAACCAGCAGGACGTCCCGATCCCCCAGCTTCTCCAGCACCTCGCCGATGATGAAATCCATCTTTTCATACACCCGCTGGATGGCGTCTCCATACTTGACGGCCAGATCCTTGTCGTAGCGGGGATGTTCCGGGTCGATAAGCCGATAGAACATATGGGAAACGCTGTCGGTGGCCGTGAAAACCGCTGTGTAAAGCGACGCTTCCTTCCGCTCCAGGGCGTCCAGCAGCATCGCCTCCAGGTTGTTCATGTTGCGGAAGAGGTCCTCCAGAAAAATCTCTTCATCGATCTGCTCTTCGTTCAGGCCCCAGGTCTCGTGAATCCAGCCCAGGGTCTTGAAGAGGCCGAAGCGGCTCACCAACTCTTGGGAGTAATCGTCCGGGGACGTGAAGGTCAGGGGGGGATCCTCCGGATCAAGCCCGATGGGCATCAGATAGAGACGAACTTCGGGGAAGGTTTCCAGCACATAGAAGCGGCTGATTCCCTTGACCGAGACAAAGGATCCGATAGGAAACTGGAAGCGAAACCAGTCGCTCCAGCGGCCTTCCGCCACCTTTTCCTCCTGCCCCTGGAGACGAATCGTCACCGCCGAAGCGTTCTCGTCCAGCTCCAGTTCCAGGGGGATGCTGACGCGGGAGTAATCGTCCTTCCTCGGGTCCACCGGTCCGTCTATCTGAGCCCGGGCCTTATTTCCCTTCATCTCCAGCTTGACCTGCCGGCCCCCGAATTCGGTGTCATTGAGATCCCACTGGGACAGATCGGTGGCCAGGTAAAAGTAAGTCCCCCAGGTATCGCGGACATCGCTCACCCCCAGGCCCGAAAGGGTTCGTCCGTGATCCAGCTCCTGGGGAGGGAACTCCAGCGGCACGCGCAGATTCACAGTCGCGATTCCCCGCTCATCCAGGACCTTCCAGAAGGGGACCCCTTTGCGGTTGTTGGTCAGTTTTGGGCCCCCCAGGGGGATGGAATTGAAAAGGAAACTGGCCTTCTGGCGGTCCACCAGACCGATATCCGGAATATAGGTCTCGGGATCCCGTTTGAGAAAATCGAAGATGCCGTGTTTACCCGGATTGAGACCGGTGGCAAAACTGGCCCAGGCGACCGGGGATTCGGGTGGGTTGGTGGTTCCGAGCGGGCTCAGCGTTCCCGATTCGGCAAGACTTCGAATATGGGGCAGACGGTCGATCCATTGCCGAACCAGGTCCGGGTCGACTCCGTCAAAGCCCAGTACCACAACCTTGAAGGGGAGGGGGTTCGCGGGTTGCGAGCAGGCAATCAGAAGGAGCAGGGAAAGGAGGGCGAGGGTCTGTCTCATGGTCCCGACATTATAGCGCGCCGCCAGGGAGGGCGCGGGAATTGTATAATCGCGGCGTGTTCTCTCCGCACGGCCTGCTTGCACTCGCCCTGGGAATCCAATTCGTGGATGTCGCGAAGGAGTCCGGGCTGGATTTTCACCACCTGAGCGGCAGTCCGAAAAAAGACTACATTCTGGAGACCATCAGCGGAGGCGTTGCCTGGATCGACTACGACTCCGACGGCTGGCCCGATCTCTACCTGGTCAATGGGGGGCGCTGGGAGGACCTGAAGAAGGGCAAAAGGAGCGTCTCCAACGCGCTTTTCCACAACAACGGCAATGGCACCTTCACCGACGTCACCCTCCGGGCCGGCGTCGCCAATACCCACTGGGGCATGGGGGCCACCGTGGCCGACTACGACAACGACGGCCGGCCCGATCTCTATGTCTGCAACTACGGCCCCAACACGCTCTACCGCAACCGGGGTGACGGCACCTTCGAAGACGTCACCGCTTCGGCCGGCGTAGGCCACTCCAGCTGGGACTCCAGCGCCGCCTTTGGCGACTACGACGGAGACGGGCGGTTGGACCTTTATGTCGCGGACTACGTCCGCTTCGACTCGGCCCACGCCCCGCCTCCCCGCTGCCAGTATCGGGGCATTCAGGTTCACTGCGGGCCCAAAGGGATGGTTGCCGCCCCCGACGTCCTGTATCACAACAAGGGCGACGGCACCTTCAGCGATGTGACGCGGCAGGCGGGAGTGGCGGTGCCCCCCGCCTATGGGCTGGGGGTGCTGTGGCTCGACTACGACGACGACGGCGACCCGGACCTGGTGGTCGCCAACGACTCCATGGCCAACTTCCTTTTTCAGAATCAGGGCAATGGCTCCTTTCAGGAAGTCGGACTTCTGGCCGGGGTAGCCTACAACGAAGACGGCAAGGCTCAAGCCAGCATGGGACTGGCCTGGGGCGACTACGACCACGACGGTGCTTTGGATCTCTTCATGACCCACTTTTCCGACGACTACAACACCCTTTACCGGAACCTGGGCCAGGGAATCTTCCGGGATGTCACCTATGCCGCCGGCCTGGCCTTTCCCAGCTGGCAGTATCTGGCCTGGGGAACCGGCTTCCTCGACTACGACAATGACGGGTGGGAGGATCTTTTCATCTCCAATGGGCACATCTACCCCCAGGTAGACGACTATCAGATCGGGACTTCCTTTCTGCAGGTGAACCAGCTCTTCCGAAACCTGGGGAACGGCAAGTTCCAGGAGAAGGGCGCGCGGATGGGTGGCGCCTTCCGCCAGATCCTCTCCAGCCGGGGCGCGGCCCTGGCCGATTATGACAACGATGGAGACGTCGATATCGCGGTCAACAACATGGATTCTCCCCCCTCTCTGCTCCGCAACGAGGGGGGAAACCAGGCCGGGCACTGGATCACGCTGGCTCTCGAGGGCGTCCACTCCAACCGCACCGCGGCGGGGGCGCGAGTCACCCTCGAAACCAGCGACACTCGGCGGGTCCAGGAACTCCAGGCCGGCTCCAGCTACCAGGCCAGCCACGACCTGAGGCTCCACTTCGGACTGGGGAAGGCGCGGCGCGTCCAGTCGCTCCAGGTGCGCTGGCCCAGCGGAGCGGTCCAGACCTTCGCAAACCTGGAAGGGGACCACCACTACCAGCTTCGAGAAGGGGACAAGCCGATCTTTCAGAAGATTCTGGAGCCGCCCTTGAGCGGAGGGGTGGGGAAAAAGCCGAGCAGCCGATGAAACTCGGGTAGGAACTGAAGCGATGGAGAAGGGAGACCGAGGCCCTTCAACGGCGGATGATCCCGGCCCTGCAGTGGAGGGCTCATGAGAAACCCGGACCATTCTGAGTCAAGTTTGGATCGTCTGCTGTCTCAAATAGGAGACCTTTGGAGCTGTCTCGTGGAAGGCAGCCGTTGGACTGCCGCGCTGAGAAATTGGCGCTGGCCAGCTCTTTGGAGCGCGGTAGTTTCACTACCGCACTACCCGTACGTGTTTAGGAGGTGTCGACGCAAACATACCCACAAGCAATTGGAGTCCCTATTCCCCAACCGGAGTCCCTACTCGCCATCGCCGGAGTTGGTTGTCGGCGTGGTCACCATCTCCGGGCGAGCGGTGGGCGTGAGCCCACCGTTTCCTCCGGGTGGGCGTTGCCTCGGCCGCGATGTGAGCCACACACTCCAGGGGGGACAGAAAAAGGCGAAATTGACCGTTTCCAGCCACTCGAACCGGAACGAACGAGGAGGGGAGACCCCTCTACCCCAGTCGTAAGAGACGGGAAGAATGAACGACGAGAGAGCGATATGTGGGTAACCGGCGTCCATCCCATCACGGCCCGGGAAAAGAGCGCGAGGAATGGAGAAGGTCGCGCCTGGCGGCTCGGCTCCTCCCTCGCCTTGAAGCCGAAGGGGATCGTCCCCCTGTTGCTGCTGATTCCCTTCTGGCTCTGCCCTCAGCTGCAGGCCCAGTCGAAAAGCTACCAGCAGGCGCTGGAGAAGTTCCGGGCCAAGCAGTATCTGGCGGCCATGACGGAAGCGCGCAAGGCGGTGGACCAGGCGCCCGAGAACGCCGACTATCGCCATCTCTACGGTCTCACGCTGGCGGGGCTGGGGCAGTTCAGCCAGGCCGAGCAAAATCTGCGCCAGGCCGTCAAACTGGCGCCTGGCCGGGGAGACCTCTACCACGACCTGGCCATGACCCTGCTGCAAAGCCACAAGGAGAAGGAAGCCCTGGGGCCTTTGCAACGGGCCGTCGAGCTGGCTCCGGACAACCTGCTCAGCCGCCTCTACCTGGGACGCGTCTACCACAACTTGAACTACAGCCAGCGTGCCCTGGAGCAGTTCAACGCCATTGAAAAGGTCAATCCCCGTTTCCCGACGCTTCACTACCACAAGGCCAAGATCTACCTCAACAGCGGCCTCCAGCAGAAGGCCCTGGAAGAGCTGAAGGCAGAGGTCGAAAACTTTCCCCAAAATCCTCTCCCCCAACTGGAGCTGGCCGAGGTGCTGCTCCAGACGGAGCAGCCGGACGCGGCGCTGGTCCACTTGCAGGCGGCCGAGAAGGCCGGCCCTCCCAATGGAAAACTCTACTGGCTGAAGGCCAAGGCCTGGCGCAAAAAGAACCAGCCCCAGCGAGCCATTGAGGCGGCCCGGCGCAGCATACAGCTGAGCCCGAACCTCTCCTCCCCCCACTACCTCCTGGCCCAGCTCTACCAGGAGGCCGGAGAGCCGGAAAAAGCAAAGGCTGAGATGGCCACCTTCCAAAAACTGGCCGCCCAGGAGCCCTCCCAATAGTCCACATCAGGAACGGGATAACGATCCCGCCGAACCTCCAGGCGCGGGCGGAGACATAGCTCGGATCCGGACCCGGCCGGCGCTACAGTCGAGTGGAATTCCGGAACCGGCACAAATGGACATTGGCGGCAAATTCGTCTAAATTGCAAAGAGTTCCTGACTGCCCGCGCCCGTAGCTCAGCTGGATAGAGCAACGGACTTCTAATCCGTAGGTCGCAGGTTCGAATCCTGCCGGGCGCGCCACGGCTTGCGGGCCGCAAGCCGAAGGTTCAAATCACAAGTCTCAAGCATCAAATAAATCTCAATCTCGCAAATCTCAGATCTCAAACGTTATAGGCAGAAGGGAGCCGAGGGAGCATTGTCATCCTGACGAGCCTGGTGGGTACAAGAGAGCACCGAGTTGGTGAAAATCTCCAGTACCATTTACCCCCACCCCCAATGAGTCCCGTTGACTCTCTTGAAGATTGAGGCTTGATGGTTGAATCACGGAGGCAACCGGGCGATTACGATCTTGAAGAACGGACGTTTGCATTCGCTCATCAGGTTCGAAAGATGGTCAAGGAACTGCCTGGCTCGACCGCCAACCGGGAGGATGCGAGGCAACTGATACGGGCTTCAGGCTCCGTAGGAGCCAACTACCTGGAAGCCAACAACAGTCTCAGCAAGAAGGACTTCCGCATGCGGATCCGAATCTGTCTGAAGGAAGCCAAAGAGAGTGGCTATTGGCTGCGGCTCTTGCAGGCTGAGGGAAGAACGTCGTCCTTACGAGTAAGGTTGATTCAAGAGAGCACCGAGTTGGTGAAAATCTTCAGTACCATTTACCAACGCTCCCAGTGAGTCCCGTTTGGCGGCTTTGAAAATTGCAGCTTGAAGCATTATTTGAGATTTGAAGCTTGATGCTTGAGCTTTGCCTCCCTCCTTCCAAGAAGGAACTATCCTTACTATTCTTCGTAGTAGAGTGACGAGTCACGGGACTCGAGACGGTCTTTGGCAAGGCTGTCAAATCCGCCTGCGTAGGGAATCGCTACCTGGAGGACAAAGGCATGACCGAGAAATTGAGCATCCTTCTCAGCCTGCCCCTCGGGAGCGGGCTCGTTTCAACCTCGATTAACGGGCAGGACTACGCGACCCTGCAGTGGAAACCTCAACAGGGTCAAACTGCCAAGTACAAGGTCAAAATGAGTCATCTGTCGTCGATCGGGTTGATCGAGGTGATCTACCCTTCAACGGAGGCCGTGACGGATGTCAGTGAAGACAAGGTGGTCCTCAAGAGGGTGAATGGAGAACCCGAAGTCACCGTCAATGGCCGTCCCAACGACCGAATCCGAGTCGGGGTGCCTGATCGCAGTGTGCACTTTGCCAGGGAAGGGAGATTTCTCCTCTCTGAAGGGGGGAGCACGACGGGCGGGCGGCTCGAGAGCCTTTTGTCGGTCGTTCTTCTGCGTAAGGGTGTTGCCTACGGGGAGACATGGGTCTACCGCCAGGGTGAGAACGCGGACACAGGCGCCCGCAAGGCCGAGTTCATCTACACCTACCATGGACGGGAGAACTACTACGGCACAAACGCCCATCGAGTAGACGTCCGGATCGAGGAGGCGGCAGGGTCGAACCCGGTCACAGCCACGGGCACGATCTGGTTGTCCCCAAGCGACGGACACCGGCTCGGCGAGGTGTACTTCCTCAAGAATGCCGATCTGGGCATGGGCCCGATGCGTCTCAAACTCGTCCGAGAACCGGCGCTAGGCTCAGTTGAGCACAGCACAGCCTTTTGGGTCGGCCGCTGGAAAGGTGAGATCGAAACCGCTACCCGCGATGTTATCGAGGTCTGGCTCGATCTGAAAGTCGATCCGGCCGGCAAACCCTCGCTGGCCGTCGATCTAGTGGCAACCGAGTCACCCTTTGGTCGCGCCACCAGAACCGATACCGGCCCCCGGTTCGAGTCCGGTGACTTGCTTTGGAATCTCGATCTCCTGGGCCAAAAGTACGAATGCCGGACCCGATTCGGCGACTTCATGAGCGCCGACAGTCATTGCAGAACGGAGGATTCCGTCTTGTCGTTGCTGTTGGAAAGAACGTTGGACGGCCCTTGGGTCCCCGCCGATCTCAAGGTGATCGCCGGTAACGACGGAGACCGCGCTTTCGCGGAGGCTTTTCGCCAAGCGGTCCTGGCCGTGGCGGGCAATGACTACGATCGCTTCGATCAGCTCTTCGTTGACAATCCGAAGGGGATGCAGCCCAATGAGCTCTGGCGCTCGGCTTCTCGTGTGCTGGCTCAGTTTGGAAAGATTCGCAGCATCGAGTTCTCCAAGTTGGACCCTCCCGGCGCCTACCTAAAAGTCAGCTTTGATCGGGCTGAAAGAGAGTTCTTCCTGCAGCTGGATGACTCCGGAAAGCTCTCGGAGTTGACCTATGTGCCGCCCTCTACGCCTCACGAACACTGAGAAGTCGCCGAGTGAAGACACAGGACCAAAGCCCTCGGAGTGCCGAATTGGAAGGGTCCGGCCGCCGCACTCGAAGAGCGCATAGAGGCTCGTCCGCTTCGATCCGCCCAGGCTCGGCAGAACCGCGGGGCCGACCTCGTGGTGGCCGACAATGGCTGCGGAGATCCTCCAGCTGATGGTGGAAGGTCTGACGATGAAGGAGCCAGCGAAGCAGCTTTACATCAGCTTCCACACCGTGGACACCCACAGCCGCAACATCTACGACAAACTGCACGTCCACTCGCGCAGCCGCGCCGTGGCCAAGGCCTGCGGGAGCGGCTGCTGTGAGGCCCGGGAACGGTGTCGAACCAGCGACATAAGTGTTCCCCCCCGCAGGAGAGCGGTGGGCGCAAGCCCGCCCTTCTCCTCCCACCCCCCAACCGTCCTCAATACCGCAACAAACGTCATCATCCACCGCTCGCCGGGTTCCCAAGCCTCAATAACAAACAGACTCACCGCCTGCAACAAGACATTTCGTTCCTGGCCCGCCGGAAGGCCCTGTCACAATCCCGGGCTCTTGTCCAATACCCGCCGGGAGGTAGCAGTACTACTGACCCGCGCTCCCAATGAGTCCCATTTGACTGCCTTGAAAATTGGAGCCTGAAGCATTATTTGAGATTTGAAGCGTTGATGCTTGAGCTTTAACTTAGCTACCTCGTCCAGCTCTAAAACCTTTCGGGATTGGCCCCTTGGTCCTTGGTCCCTTGGCCCGGCCCGTTGGTCCTGCCGGGACCAGCACGAGTTCCCTTCCTCGTTTTACACCCTTCAGTTCCCCGCGAAGGCGGACCATGGAACGGCGATCACGTTGCGAGCCGGACGCATCCATTCCTTGCCCTGGTAGAGGATCACCCCGAACGGTGCCAGCTCTTCATGATCTCTCAGAAAAACCGTCAAACCCCGCAAATCCCGTTTCCCGAGCGAACGCGTCGCCTTGACCTCGATCGGCAGCAGGCGACCGGGCAGTTCCACGACACAGTCAACTTCCTCGCCCCGCACGGTTCGCCAGTAAAGGAGCTGGGGATGGCCGGGCACGAGGTGTGCGAACGCCAGGGTGTGCTGAAACAGATAGGTCTCGAGCAGCGCACCCAGCAGAGGGGACCGGCTCAAACCCGCGGCGGTTGTGATGCCGCACAAGTGGCAGGCCAAACCGCTGTCCGTGGCAAACAGCTTCGGAGACTTGATCAAGCGCTTGCTTCTGCTGGTGGCAAATGCCGGAACCTTGAGGATCTGAAAGCTGACCTCGAGCAGGTTCAGGTAGCGACGCGCGGTTGAAGCGGCGAGCCCCGCATCGCGAGCCAGGCTATCCACGTTGACGAGTTGTCCTGATCGCAAGATGGCAAGCCTGAAGAGGCGAAGAAAGTCTGGCAGATCGGCGATCTGGGAGAGGTTCCGTAAATCCCTTTCCAGGTAGGTGGCAACGTAGCCTTCGCGCCACAGGTCTCGCGCGTCATCATCTCGCATTTGAATGGCTTCCGGGTACCCCCCTTCGAAAATGGCTTGCAGCGCAGAGAACGACGGCGCCGATGGATATTGGGCGCGCTGTTCGAGAACCACCCCGGTGTTGGAAGCCGCTAAAAGGAATCGCAGAAGTCTTCCGCCCTGTCGTCCCAGCCTTTCCGCCAGAGTCAATGGTGGTAACTTGATGTAACCGGCTCGCCCCGCCAGAGATTCCGATATCGACTTCATCAGCAGAAGGTTGGCCGAGCCGGTGAGCAGAAAGCGCCCCGGTTTCGTTTTCCGGTCGACTTCGATCTTGAGGTAGTTGAGCAGACCGGGCGAACGTTGCACCTCGTCGATCGTGACTCGATCCAGACCTTCCCAGAGTGCCTCCGGATCCCGCTGCGCGAGTTCGAGAGACTCGGGGCGATCGAGAGTGACAAACGCTCGGCCGTCTTCCCGACCCAACTTCTGAGCGAGCGTTGTTTTGCCGGTCTGCCGCGCGCCCGTGAGAACCACAATCCTCAAGCTAGCCAAGCTTGCGCGCAACTTATCCGCTTGAATTCTGGGAATAAACGGTGGATTATCCGCCATTACATAGTGGATTATCCGATGACTGACGATTGTTCGTCAAGCCCCGGTCGTGAAGGCGACTGGTTTCTGACCAGCTTGGGGTCTCGCAAGCGGCAGAAGTGACTCCAAAACAATTGGGCGGTACTGATCTAAACACATGATTATACATCATTTATGTTGACCAGTAAGTGCAATGGCCCACAAAGAACGAGCTTTCAAGAAGGATTTCAAGGGATCTGCGCGAAACAGTAATCCGGACGGATGAGAGATGGGTGGGGCTAAAGCGGCAGTCAAGATCTTATGTCGCCCCGTCAGGGCTTTGTGTGTTGACCTTGGCCGGAGACCCAGGGCAACGTATGTGTTTAGCGTCTCGTTCCTGTCCTCTCCTGCATAAGCTACCCCGAAGGGGGCGGATTTCAATGGCCAGAGGTGACAAACCCTGGTCCGGTGGCCACCCTCATGCCTCGTGGCGTCACTCATGACTTCGAGATTGTCGATTCCCTGCCGCCCGCCGTCCAGGAAAACAAGAGCCATCAGCCGGGCGTTGCTCAGGTCAAGATTGGATGCGACGCCGCCACGTCCGGTAAGGAATTCTCCAAGCGGATGCGGACAGTGTCGAACTCGTTCAGCGCGCCAGCTACCCAATCGTTGAGTTCCCCGCCAGCTGAGTCTCGACAATCTGGGCGAAGTTGACGTCCGGCAGCAGGAGTGCAAGCGCGAGAAAGCTGCGAACAAAACCCTTCTTCATCAGGTGGACCTCCGTATCCAATTGAGAATGGGCCCTCAATCCTAAGCCGGACTGAAGATAAACGCAAACACCCTTGACTTTCGCCAACCTCCAGTGGTCCTATGGGAAGAGCAGGGCTGTCAAAAAACGGCCCCGGTGTGGTCTGATACCCGAAATTGGAGGCCAGCCAGGACGAGTCAAGTCACGGCGTCCAGCCGCTCCGACCGCTCAGTCGTAGGACTGGTCGAGACTACTGGGACGTGGTGCTCGCCGTGAGGCGTAGTGACTTCCGGCTCCCTATGAGAAGGCCTGAGGTTTGCCTCTTGCGTCGGGGTTGTCCATATTTAGATTGCTAGGTCGGCGCGGCCAGGAAGGCACAGGGAGGGCGAGCCTCGGCTCGTTCGATTTCGTATTTCCTCGTTAAGCCTGTATGAGAAGGGGACGCTATTCATGAACAAACCACTTACGTTTCTCGTCTTGATCGTGCTGGCGCTGAGCGTCGGTGTAGGCTCCGCGGCTGTCGTCGAGACCGAACTGGCCGGGAATTCGCTGGGCGGCTATCCACATTTCGAGTATGTCCGTGCTTTCAACGTTGACGAGCCCATCGAGGTGGCGGTGGACCCTCTGCGATTCCCCAGCATCTCCGGCATCACCGCCGACATCTACGTGGTAGAGGCGCAAGCGACCTGGGTGCTGGGAGACCCGCTCGTCGATGCAGGTATCGGAGCGGAGACCCGAACCTTCAATGGCGCGGAGATCACAGGCAACATCTTCCAGATTGTGGGCGGCGGCGAGCTGGCCGGTGACGCGGGTGTCAACATCGGCGTTGCCTACGACGTTGTCATCGACGTCGACCAGGACGGCCTGCTCAGCGACGGCGATTTTCTCGACGCACAGTCCGTGACGGCGGCGGCGGCGGCTGAGGGAGCAGACACCGCCAGCGCCGGGGGTGGCGAGGCAGGGTTGTACGTCGTCAAGGACGTAACCACGCTGGGGCCGTTGTCGACCACCTGCGGCGACTACACCGTAACCGGTGTGACCCCCGGCTTCGCGCGCCAGATCACCTGCTATCCGACCCAGCTGGTGCCGCCGGCGTTCGTCGGGCAGTTCCCACTGGTGGTCATCAGCCATGGTAACGGCCATCAGTACACCTGGTACGACTACATCCAGCGTCACCTCGCCTCGCACGGCTACATCGTGATGAGTCACCAGAACAACACCGGCCCCGGCATCACGACAGCGTCCACGACGACTTTGGAACACACCGACGCAATCATCGGGCAACAGGCCACGATTCTGGGCGGGGTGCTCAACGGTCACATCGATTCGAGCCGGATGACTTGGATAGGCCACAGCCGCGGCGGCGAAGGGATCGTCACCGCGTTTACTCGGATCTCCATCGGCGACTACATTCCCTCCAACTACAACATCAACGACATCGCGCTGATGTCAAGTATCTCCCCGACCGACTTCGCCGATCTGTTCGCGACGTTCATCGCCGATCCGGAAGACACGCCCTACCACATCATCTACGGCTCGGCCGACGGCGACGTGGACGGCTCGCCGGGCCTGACATGCTGTCAGCCTTTCCGCATTCTCGAGCGAGCAGACGGCTTCCGCCAGTCCACCTACGTGCACGGTGCGGACCACAACGATTTCAACTGCTGTGGATTCAACGATTTCCGGGGCCCGCCCGGCACCGAGATCGGGCGCACCGAGGCCCAGCAGGTGCTGAAAGGCGTGACCCTGCCGCTGGTGAAGCACTACATCGAGGGCAATATCCCTGGCAGGGACTTCCTCTGGCGGCAATACGAGCGCTTCAAGCCGATCGGCGTGTCGAGCGAGACGACGGTGGTCAGCGAGTACAAGGAGAGCCCGGTCGAGGGGAAGTTCGTCCTCGACGACTACCAGACGGCCCCGGGGCTGTCGGTGAGCAGCTCGGGTGGGTTCGTATTCTCCCGCGTCGATAGCACCGACCCCCTTCTCGAGGGACTCTTGGCCGACAACAACACTGACTTGACCTGGACACCGACCGATCCCTTCAACGGCATGACGCGCGCGCTCACGACGGACGACACGCGGGGCGCCGTGTTCGGAGTCGGGACGGGTGCGGGAGTTAACGTCATGCTGTGGACTGTGCCGGCCGGCTCGCAGGACTTCAGCGGGTTCGAGTACCTGTCCTTCCGCGCCGCCCAGGGCACGCGGCATCCGCTGACCACGGGGAGGCAACAAGACGAGAGCTGGCGGGTGCTTCTGCGCGACACCAGCGGCAACTCGAGCTGGATCGACTTCGCGGTCTACGGCGGCGGAATCGAGGAACCTTATCAGCGTACCGGCTCCGGCTCGGGCGCGGGATGGAACAACGAGTTCGAGACCGTGCGCATCCGGCTCTCCGACTTCCTTACCGGCCGCTTAGGCATGCCCACGCTCGACCTTACCAGCATACAGTTGGTTGGGTTCGTGTTTATTGACGACGCGGGCCGGACGATGGCGCGGCTGGGTCTGGACGACCTGGAGATGACGGTCAATTGATCACCGGTTGGAATCCGTGCGCGTCAAGATTGATGGTTATCCGACGGCACGAGTGGATCGCCTCGAGAGGCCCGGGCGGTGATGCTCAGCGGAGTGTAGCCGGCCCGGCGGGTACAAGAGAGCACAAAGTTGGCGGAAATTTTCAGTGCCGTTTACCCGCACTCCCAATGACTCCCGGTTGACTTGCTTTGAAAATTGCGCCTTGCGGACATTATTTGAGATTTGCCTCCCTCTTCCTTGGTCCCCAGCGCCACCACTCTCCGGGCGAGCGGTGGGCGTCAACCCGCCGTTTCCCCGGCGTCGTAAACCGGCATTGTAGGGCAGATGCCCTTCTCAGGTGATGCATCCAGGGGGTCCAGGGAGTCAAACTTCCGGCCACCACCAAAATCAAAAATTCACTCCCTGACCCTCGAACCAA
>JBHHYX010000085.1:0-15508 GCA_046757765.1 Acidobacteriota bacterium
GTCCGTAAGGGCCGGGAGGCACTGATGTCCCTCGCCGACAGGCCCGGAGGGCCGATACAAGAGCGGTAATGGTAACCCACTCATCACCTTAATGGCCGCTCGGCGGTATGAGGTTGCTCGCTACATACTTGTGCGCAAACAATGCCGCTATCCGGAGCGAGGGGCCGGACTCAACGACCGGATCACGTCACCGAACACTCGGAATGCAGATCACCCTTGAGTAATCCATTCATGCTTGGTAGACTCCGGCTACACAATTGCTGGAGATCGGCCCTGGGGAGGTATGACCGAAGTGAACCCAGTCTGTGAGTCGGTGGTCGTATTTCAATCGTTCCGGCGTCATTGCGCCAAACCACCTGACCCGACGCCCCAAGAGGGCCGAGTTGGGACGGCCGTACAAGCCCGAGCGGCGAGGCCATTTCCAATCCAGCAGCCCACATCAGACAGCTAGGAGATTGCCATGTCAGTTTCCCGCCGCGGTTTTTTCACCACTCTGAGCACACCCTTGCAGACGGTTCCCACAGCGACCCTCATCGCGGCCCGCGGCCGTGAGGCCATGGCGTCGGAGGCGACCGAGGCCCATCTCATGGAGCCCCGCTTCGTGCCACCCCCGGCCGCCGGTGAGATTCGTCTCAAGAGCAATGAGAATCCCCTCGGCCCGGGCAAGGTTGCGGTCGAGGCCATCCGCACGGCCTTCAATCAGGCAGGCCGGTATCCCTTCAACGCCCGCAAGTCGAGTTCTGGACTCAAAGAGATGCTGGCCAAGGAGTTCCATGCCAAGCCGGAAAACATCGTGCTCGGGGCGGGCTCGTCCGAGATACTCCGCATCGCGGTCAGGGCCTTCACTTCGCCCCAGCGACCGCTGGTGACCGCCGATCCTTCTTTTGAGAACCCGGTTAAGACCGCCGAGTTGATCGGCAGCCCGGTCAAGGCTGTTTCGGTCGATCGCGAGTTTCGGCTCGACCTGGACGAGATGGCTCGGGCTTCCAATGGGGCCGGCCTCGTTTTCCTGTGCAACCCCAACAATCCTACCGCCACCGTGCACTCCTTTAGAGCGGTAGCCGAGTTCGTGTCCCGCCTGCAAAGGGACTCCCCTCAAACGGCCATCCTCATCGATGAGGCCTACCATGACTATGTGAGTGCGCCGCGTTACCGCACGGCTATGCGGTTGGCGATAAACCGGCCTGGTGTCTTCGTGAGCCGAACCTTCTCCAAGGCTTACGGGATGGCAGGCCTTCGTGTTGGATACGCCGTCGGCCAGCCCGAGACCGTTCGAAAACTGGCCGGGTACAAGTTGAACTACGACGTCAACGTCCTGGGAATCGCGGCCGCCATGGCCGCCTTCAACGATCGAGGCCATATCGCCAGGGAAAAAGACCGAAACACCGGAGTTCGAGACTTCACCGTGGGGTTCTTCGAGTCGGTGGGACTCAAAGCGACGGACGGTCAAACCAATTTTATTTTTGTCAACATAGGACGTCCCGCCTCCGAATTCCGCGAGGCGTGCCAGAAGTACAAGGTTGAGGTTGGAAGGGATTTTCCCCCTTTCGAGAAGACCCATACGCGCATATCGCTCGGAACAATGAACGAGATGGAACGGGCCGTGAAGGTTTTCCAAAAGGTCCTGGCAGCGACAACGACCCACACGTCCGAGCCGGGTCGAAGGAAACCGGTAGCCAATGCGCCGTCCAAGTCAGGGCTCTAGCCCGGATTATTCACGGGCTTTCGTCACGAAGCGGTGAAGGCGCCGGGCTGGCAAGGCTTGCGAGGGAGGCCCCCCCAGTCGTACTCGTGCAGTACGTCGAGGAGGCCGACCGAGTGTAACGCGGCCAGCCCGGATGATTGCGCCGCTGCAGTAGACAGTCGGTGAATAATACGGGCTAAGTCTTCAGTCGAGGGACTGTGACGGAGCGGCAACCCGAAATGGGGGAGGACAATCACGGCAGCTTCGGCTGCCCTTTTCAAGCGGAGGAGTTTACCATGGCGCTCTCGCGGCGTTCGTTCATGAAAGCGGTTGGTGTCGGGGCGGTGAGCGGGATGACCGGATCGTTCATCAACGCCCGCGGTCTGGAAGCCTGGAGATGGGGCGCTGAAGAGCCGGCTCCTCCTGACAGCAGCGAGATCCTCCTGAGCAGTAACGAGAATCCGCTCGGTCCCGGGAAGACCGTCGTCGGCGCCATCGACGAGGCACTCGGGTCGAATGGTTTGACGGCGGCGCGCTACCCGGGCGACTACTTCGACGATCCCATCGCCGAAGCGATCGCCGCCAGGTTCGGAGTCCAGCCCGAGAATGTTCTGGTCGGTTGCGGATCCACCCAGGTATTGGTCACAGCCACTCACGTCTACACCTCCAAGGATCGACCCCTGGTCGGTTCCCTGCCGACCTACGAAGAGTGTGCCGGCTACGCGTCGGTCATCGGTACGCCCGTCAAGTCGGTTCCGCTGGACAGCCGCTATCGGATGGACCTGGAGCACATGCTGTACGCCGCCAAGGGTGCCGGGATGCTCTTTTATTGCAACCCCAACAATCCGGTGGCAACGGTGGTGCCGGCGGGCGACACAAAAGACTTCCTGCCGCGGATGCTGCGACGATCGCCCGAAACACGGATTCTGGTCGATGAGGCCTATATCGACTACGTCACCGCCTCCTCCCACGAGTCCATGATCCAGATGGCCCTGGAGGACCCTCGTGTCATCGTGGCCCGAACCTTCTCAAAGGCCTACGGCATGGCGGGCCTGAGAGTCGGATACGCGATTGCTCATCGAGACACCATCAAGGAGCTGGCCGCCTGGCATATGGGCAACAGTATCAGCGCCCTGAGCCTGGCGGGCGCCATCGCCGCCATCGGGCAGGACCCCTCTTTCATCGAAAAGGAGAGGAAAAGAAACCAATTGGTTCGAGAGTTCACGACCGACTTCTTCGCCCGCTCGGGGCGGCCTGTCACCGACTCGCAGACCAACTTCCTCTTCGTGGATGTCAGGATGCCAATCGAAGAGTTCAGAGAGGCGTGCAAGAAGCGCGGCGTTCGCGTCGGGCGTCCCTTTCCACCACTGTGGACCCACGCTCGTGTTTCCCTGGGAACCATGGAGGAAATGAAACGGGCAACAAGAGTTTTCGGCGAGGTCTTCAGTCAGGCGGCCCGGGCCGCCTGACGTACTTGACGAGCCTCCGGGGTCCGACCTCGGCGCCGTAGATGTTGCCCATGGCATCAGCGGCGACGCCTTCTGCTCCGCTGGTGGGGGAGTTGTCGGGGTCCGGCTCGGGGTCTTCAATGAAGTGGGTCACCCAGCCGTCTCGGGCACTTCCGATCCTGATCCCCCTTTTCCAGCCCGGATTGCGCCTGGTGTTCGACTCCGAGTCGGCCACATAGAGGGTGTCGTTCCGATCGATGTAGAGGCCGCTCGGCCGGCCAAACTGGGTCCACTGGGCGAGGAAGTTTCCCTCCCGGTCGAAAATTTGAATCCGGCTGTTGGCGCGGTCGCCCACAAAAAGACGACCCTGTGAATCCATCGCCAGGGCGTGAGGATCGCTGAACTCACCAGGCCCACACCCCTTCTGCCCCCAGGCCTTGATGAAGGTCCCGTCGGCTGAGAACTTCACGATGCGGTTATTGCCGCCCGCGCCATGTCCATCGGCCACGAAGATATTCCCATTGGGCGCCACCAGGACGTCGGAAGGCCCATTAAAGGTGTCCTCGCCGTCGCCCGCCACCCCGGCCTTTCCGAGCCTCATCAGCACCTCTCCCCGGGGGCTGAATTTGATGACCTGATGACCTTTGTCGCCTTCCCCACGGGCGTCGGTTATCCAGACGTTGCCCTGGCCGTCGACGTAGATGCCATGGGGCCAAACGATCAAACCGGCTCCAAAGCTCTTGACCAGCTTTCCCGACGGGTCGAAGAGGAGGATCGAATCCACGTCGTCGCGACCGGCGCAGGAGTTCTGTCCGCACCTTTCCCCCACCCAGAGATTACCGTCGCCGGCTGGAAAGACCGCACTGGTGGCTCCCCACTCCCGGCCCTCCGGCAGTTGTGCCCAGTCGGGGTCCACACGGTAAGGCTCACTCGCCTCCGCCTGGTCCGGGGCCGGTGACCCAACTTCCCCTGAACACCCGGCGGGAACCACCACCAGGGTGAGCAGCAAGCATCCATTTCGAGCTACGGTTAACATCTCTTCTCCTCATTGAAAGCGGCAATGGCACGCCTGAACCCCGGGGTTCGGATTTCTGTAGCGGTTCCCGATGCCGACAAGCCAACAAGCCCAAAGGCCCTGGTATGTGTTTGGCGTGTCAGGAACCTAGGATTGCCTTTGTCCTACCCTCCACACCTGCCACCTCCCCCCTCGCCAAGATCAGGCCTGACTATTGTTCCTCTTCTGCTTCAGGCAACCTCAGAGCCACCAGCTCGGCCTCGACCCCCCGACCGGCAATCGCGCAGACGATGTACTGCTTGCCCTCATGCAGATAGGTCATTGGCGCGGTATTCGTTTGGGCCGGCAATTCGATCTGCGCGATCTCTTTTCCCGTGATTTTATCCAGCGCGTGAAACAGGGGTCGTCCCGATCGTCCTTCACCATAGAACAGAAGCGTCTTGGTCACCAGGATGTTGGCGTGTGAGCGTTGACCCGTATTGGGAATCTCGACGTCCTTCAGGGCCGGATGATTTTTGATCAAATCGGGCGTGTCCCCATTGGGAATCCGCCACAACTGTTCTCCTGTCTTGAGGTCGGTCGCCACAATGGACCCATAGGGAGGCTTCCAGATGGGCAGGCCTGCGACTCTCGGGCGCCCGCCCGGGCCTTGCACATAGTTCATGGTGGAGGGCCCGGGCTTGGCGCCCTGGTACCGGCCGACAATATTCCGCTCGGATCCCGGAACCAGTGAATAGACGCTCCCGCCCCGGGTGGTGGCCGCGTAGAGGATGCCGGTCTCCGGGTCGACTGCCAATCCTCCGGGGATGTTGGCTCCACCGTTGGCCCCTGGCATGACAATCGAACCCTTTTGCCCCTTGTCGGGATTGTACACCGATGGGGGATTGAACGGGTGGTCGGCCAGCCGGTACTCCTGGACGATCTCCAGAGCCTTCTGGCGCAGCTCGGGGGTGAAATCGATGAGGTCGTTTTCTCTCAGTCCCTGCATCTCGAAGGCGGGCGGTTTGGTCACGAACGGCTGCGTCGGCCAGGTCTTCTCTCCGGGTACGTCGGATTGGGGGACGGGACGCTCTTGAATGGGCCAGACCGGCTCTCCCGTTTCCCGATTGAAGACGTACAACCATCCCTGCTTGGTACCCTGAATGACCATCGGCACCCGGCGCCCGTCGGCCATGTTGACGTCAACGACCTTGGGGGCAACGGGGTTGTCCATGTTCCAGATATCGTGATGCACCATCTGGAAGTGCCACTTCTTCCGCCCCGTCCTGACGTCCAAGGCGATGATGCTGGTGCCGTACAAGTTCTGTCCGTGCCGGTGGCCACCGTAGTAATCACCGGTTGGCGTATCGGTCGGTATGAAGACCAGATTCCGCTCAGAATCTGCGGAGAGTGGCGGCCAGGAGGAGATGTTTCCCGTGTATTTCCTGGAATCCCCCTCCCAGGTATCGTGTCCGGGCTCGCCGGGTTGGGGCAGAACGTGGAAGGTCCAGAGGTGTTTGCCCGTCTTGGCGTCGTAGCCTCGGATGTGGCCTGGAATGTTGTTGGGGCTGGCGGGTTGGTAACCCTGTTCATGCGAGTTGCCCGCCACAACCACGCCGTTGACGACGATGGGCGGAGCCGAGGACGTGATATCTCCGTAATCCAGTACTCCCCGCTCGGGATCGACGGGGTAGGGCCCCAGGCCGAGCATCAGGTCGACGACGCCATGAATGCCGAAATAGGGAATGGGACGCCCCGTTTCCGCATCCAGCGCGACCAGCCAATAGCCTGGAGTCATGAGGTAGATGACGTCTCGACCGTCGACTCTGGCATAAGCCACGCCCTTCCCGTAGCTCTGCCGGCTCGACTCGGCCCAACGAGGGTTCTCTTTCATCCGGTACATCCAAAGCGTTTCACCCGTGGCCGGATCGATGGCAACTGCGGCTCGCCGGGATCCCGCCACGGTAAAGAGCTTGTCACCCACCTTGATGGGCGTGGCCCGGTAGATGAAGTCAGGAGCCGGCCCGTAGTTGGCCGCCTTCCACCGCCAGGCGACCTCGAGGTCGGCCACGTTGTCGGCGTTGATCTGATCCAGCGGCGAATACCGGGTGCTTTTTTCGTCGCCGCCCCAGTAGCGCCACTCACCGTTTTCCGTTCCCTTGTACTGCTGGGACCGCCCCGGGGCCGCCGCCGCAAGCCACAGCACTCCAGTCATGGCGAGAAGGAAGAGCTTTCTCATTTCTTCTTGCTCCTTTCGATTCTGATCCTTGCCAGGGCCGAGTCATCGCTCGGAAGTCGGTCTTCCCCGGCCGGGAAGCCGTTGATCATGAGTATGAAGGCCATGATGTCCGCATATTGTCGGGGCTTGAGACTGCTGGGGCGGTTCTGCGGCATCGTATTGGCAATGTGCGTGTTGAGGGCACCCACCGTATTGCCTGCCCAGGAGTCGATCAGTCCGCCCTTATAAAAATCAGGAATGTGGCAACGACGGCAGGTTCTTCGATGAACCCGTTCCCCCCGCTTGGCCTGCCTTTCGGTGTAGACGCCGTCGGCAGTCGAGCGGTATGGCTGTTCCTGGGCCTCCCCGGACAAGGCGATGCCAACTACCACTACTACTGATAGGACGCTCAACAGCGCTGATCTGGAAAGTATCTCCATCGCTCAGTCCTTTCCGACCCTTCCCTCGCTCTCCCCCAGCCGGTGCCGAAGCAAAGGAGAGAGGAGCCAGAGGAGGCCGGCAAGGATCACACCGGCCATGAGCCAGCGCACTCCACTGGCCAGTGTGGCGGGAGTCAGTTCGGGCCACGAGTAGCGGCTCAAAGCCTGGCCGCGCTCGATCATCCAATGCCAGGCCGAATGGCCCACCAGCACCGAGAGAATGATTGTACCCATCCGGGCGGTGACCACAAATCGAAAAAGACCGTGGAGAACGGGAATCAGGATGGCAAGGACCAGGAGTTGTCCCATCTCCACACCAATGTTGAACGACAACAACGAGGTGATCAGGTGTCTTCCCGCAAACTGCAACGTCTCCCGCAGAGCGAAAGAAAAGCCGAACCCGTGAACCAGGCCGAACCCGAAGGCGATCATCCAGCGGTGCTCGGGATCCCCTCCGATGACGTTCTCGATGGCCATGTAGACGATTGAGCTTGCGATCAGGGTTTCGATCAGGGGCGGAAACCACAATCCGTCGGGTAAAACGCCAAAGGCTGACGCCAGAAGAGTCATCGAGTGGGCGACGGTGAACGAGGTCACCACCAGGACAAGCGGTCGGAAGCGCCGGAGGGGGATCATCAGACAGAGTAGAAAGAGGAGATGGTCGGCTCCCTCGAGAATGTGAAAGAAGCCCAGTTGGACGAAACGCAGGGCGGCCTGGTACCAGCGGGGATCCAAGCGGATCAGTCCCGGATCACCCAGGAATTCATAGGCCCGCTCGGCACGGCCGGGCGGAAGAAAGAAGATCACCGTAGTCACACGCTGGCCCAGGCGGGCGAAGGCCGGTCGGATCGAGAACTCGGATCGATCAGACCCTATCGGATACTGTAACCACACATCGAGCATCCCCTGTTCCCAGTAGAGCTGGGTGTCTTTGGGAAGCCCGGGGCCCGAGACCCTGGCGAGCGCATCCTGGTAGCTTCCAAAGGATCTGTCCGCGGGCAAGGCCAACCCAGTTGCGACGACATGGGGTTTCGAGATCGGGAAGCCGTCCTCGAACAGCTCGATATTATCGGCAATCCACAGAGTGGCTGCGTCGCGCCCCACGGCGTCGGTGCCCTCGAGATCCAGATAGCCTGGTCCACGGGTCGGCCACTGCAGGTCTCGCATCGCCTCCAAGGGCACCCGGACCAGCAGATTCAGGCGTGCTCCTTCCGGCCTGAGGAAGGCCCGGATGGTGACGTCATTGGGGATCTGGTGGGCCACCACCGCGGCAGGCAACAGGGCGAGGGTCATCCCCAGCGCCGTCAAGAAGACTCTGATGCGCCACCTCACGATCCCGTGACTCCTTGCCGCATATGGGTCTCGAAAGTTCACTGTCCAAGATAGAGTATGAGTCCAGAGACCACCTGACAAGTCTGACCCCCATCCTGTGGCCATCTGTCAATACCTGGTGCTCGGCGATTTCCATCTCAGGGACAACCAGATATACTGGGCTACACGTTGTTTCCATGGGAAACGGGCTCCGGATTTTGGAGGGAGAAAATGGCCAGCTCAATCAACCGTCGTCCCAAACTTCTTGTTGCTGCAACCTTTCTTGTCCTCGCACTCGCGCTTGGGACTTGCGCGAGGGAGCTTGAGAAAGAGGCTGCGACTCAAGAGGAGACCGGCGTCGTCGCACCCAGGTTCGAAGTAGATCCTTTCTGGCCGAAGCCATTGCCGAACCACTGGATCCTGGGCTCAACCATCGGCATCTCAGTCGACTCCCGCGATCACGTCTGGGTCGTCCACCGGCGAACGACCTTCAACCAAAGAACAGAGATTGGGGCCGCCACCGATCCCCCCACCGGGGAGTGCTGCATCCCTGCCCCGAACCTGCTCGAATTCGACCCTGAGGGCAATCTGGTCGGATATTGGGGAGGCCCGGGTGAGGGGTATGACTGGCCCAGCTCCAACCATGGGATTACGGTCGACTATAAGGACAACGTGTGGATCGGCGGCAACGGCCGCGACGATGCCCACATCCTGAAGTTCACGCGCAACGGAAAGTTCCTCATGCAGCTGGGTAAACCGGGCACCAGCCGGGGCAGTAACGATACCGAGACCTTTGGCCGCGTGGCCGAGGTCTCGATCGACGCTGCCGCCAATGAAGTCTACGTGGCCGATGGATACGGCAATAAACGGGTGGCGGTACTAGATCTGGACAGCGGCAAGTTCAAGCGCTATTGGGGCGCTTACGGCAATCCACCCGACGACGCGGATCTGGGGCGATACGATCCAGACGCACCGCCGGCCCAGCAGTTCCGAAATCCAGTTCACTGTGCCCAGCCCTCAAAGGACGACTTCGTCTACGTCTGCGACCGGGCCAACGACCGGATCCAGGCTTTCCACAAGGACGGCGCCTTTGTGAAGGAAGTCTTCATCGCGCCCGAAACGCTGGGCGACGGTTCCGTGTGGGACATCGCCTTCTCCAAGGATCCGGAGCAGAAGTACCTCTATGTCGCCGACGGCAAGAACATGAAGGTGTATATCCTCCTGCGCGAAACGTTGGAAGTTCTGACAAGTTTCGGTGACGGGGGGCGTCAGCCGGGTCAGTTCTTCGCCGTGCACAGTATCGCCACCGACTCGAAGGGCAACATCTACACCACCGAAACCTACGAAGGAAAACGGGTCCAGAAATTCGTTTACAAGGGACTCGGAGCGGTCACTAAGAAAGACCAGGGAACCGTGTGGCCAACGACGGATTGAGGACCGGCGCTAGTTCCCATCCCAACACTCTTGAGTGGTCGTGAAATAGACAACGAGGGTCGAGGGTTGGGGCGGAGGCCCCCACCGGCCTCCCACTTTGCCCCCACCGGGCCTGCCCCGGTGGAGGCCCGGTCTGACGGTGCCATCAAAGTCCAGAGAGCCCGCTCGGGGCCGATCGAAGTCAAACCCTGGAACCACCGGCGCAGGGCCGGTGGGGCCGGAGAAGGGCTGGCGACCCCCGGCTAGTTGCCAAACCGGGAAACCACCGGCACAGGGCCGGTGGGGTTGAGAGCCACGGAAATGTCGCTGCACCGCTGGTCGGTCTGAGGCGGAGCCTCGCTGGTACTAATATTAATACTAACCAAAAATATTTGAAATTTTGATTCCATCGGTTGAGCAATTCTGCCGCCAAGTCAGACTGAACCACGAACGTCAGTGAGTGGCCATCCGGATTGGGCCGGGCGCTGACGCTTCGGTTCAGTTGGCACGGCATGGCCAACGGCGTGCAGGCCATCAATGCAACGCCTCTGAGGGCAGCTACGGACCGGGCTACTCGAATGTCGGCCCTCCGCGCCTTTGGCAAGGTCGGTTACGCTTCATTACCTACACGCGTGATCTCATTCTGGATGGCTCGACCGGCAGTTGGGGATGCTCTTAAGTCCTGCAGATTTCGGCCGGATTGTGGCACAATCGACAGAATGAAACGGCGTCTCTATGCAACCGACCCGGAGACCAGGGAACAGGTCATCAAGATCATTGCGAAAATCCTTGGCGAGGATCCAGAGATCGCCTTTGCTTTGCTGTACGGTTCATTCGAAGGGTCGCTTCCGTTTCACGACGTGGATCTAGCAGTTTCCCTGCGGGCCGTGGATCTGAAGTCCGCGGCCCGCAAGGCGGAGGCTCTGGCCGATCAGCTCAGCATACGGACAAAATTGCCTGTAGACGTTCGAGTGCTGAATGCTGCCCCCTTGTCCTTCCGTTACCAGGCACTGCTTGGCAGGCTGATTGTTTGTCGGGATGAGGAACTGCTGGGCACCCTGATGGAAAGGACGGCGGCAGCCTATTTGGACATCGCTCCTTTGCTTGTGCGCAGCACACGGGAAGCCTTTTCAAGATGAGTCTGAACGCCGACTTGATTCGAGCACGCTGTGGGGAGATCGAACAATCCGTCCAGCGGCTGGAGGAATTCCAAGACGTGCCCGTCGAAGAGCTCTTGTCAAATCAGGATTGGCTCGACATTGCGAGCTACCGGCTGCTAGTGGCCATCGAGGCGGCTCTGGCCCTTTGCTTCCACGTCGCGGCGAAGAAGATCCTCCCCTGCCTGAAACTCAGATTGAGACCGTCCAGAAACGGCGTCGCTCAAGAAAAAATGGACTTCTTCTCATTCTTTTAGTGCACTCAGTTTGGAAAATCAAGCCGTGAGGATCCCGGGGCCGGCAGGTGCCCGGGCTGGCTTGGGAAAAAGTTCAGCCGCTCCTCATCTGAACAGGATAGTCCGGATTGCTCACGCCCGGTGGTAGCGAAGGCGGCACCTTTCGGCGCCTGAAGACGCGCGCGTAACCAACCTTGCCAAAGGCCCGGAGGGCCGACACAAAGGGCCGTAATGGCAACCCAGCCGTCACCTCAATGGCCGCCCTGCGATATGAGGTCTCCCGCGGTTATGGCCGGTCGCCGGGGGGCATTTTTTGGAGTGCGGCAGTTCCCCTGCCGCTTTTTTGGAGGGGCTTGAATTGTCGACTGGGTGTGAAAGCGGCAGTGCCACCGCCGCACTCCAGGCTGGCTTCGCCAGCAGAGATCAGCTCTCGGCGGTGTGAGGTTGCTCGCTGGAACCCGTAACCTGGTCTGTCCTGGAGACCGATAAGCAGAACGGGGAATTGAAAGACCGCCTCCGGCTGGCCCTCTGGTCGCGTCGACCAGTGGATTGCGCAGGTTCGTGGGAAGACGGATGCAGACTCAAAGCCACTCACTCAAAGAATGCTTGGACTGTTGGGCGGGAGTCCGGCGGTGGGTCCACGCACTTTCCCGGCACCGTGGATTCAAACACCTGATCTCTTGGTTGCCGCTGTTCTTCCTGGGGTGCTCTCTACTACACAACGTTCTTGGCGCAGCGACCAAAACCCTGGTTTTTCCCCAGCTGGCGGACGGCGGCGGGATCCGATCCGAGATCATCCTGACCAATGCCAGTGGTCACCGGGCGACGGGCACCCTCTTTCTCAAGCAGAGCGACGGAAACACTCTGGCCATCTCCCTGGATGGACAGCTGGAATCCATCATCCCCTATGCGATCCCGGCGGGCGGAGAATTGAGGATGGTGTCGGACGCGATAGGAGAAGCCAAGGCGGGCTACGCCACAGTGGTTCCCGACGAAGGCTCGCCCGCCGTCAGCGGCAGCATCGTCTACAACCTGAACGGGTTTGAGGTCTCTGTTCCCAGCTCGCCGCTGGCCAGCCAGTTTCATCTGTTTGTGGAGCGGACGAGTTTGTTGAACTCGGGTATCGCCATTGCCAATCCCGGGGATAAGGCGATCATCGTTACGCTGGAGCTGCTGGACGAGAGGGGGCAGCCTTTGGCCAACACCTCGGTCGATCTCCAATCTGGAGAGCAACTGCCGAGGTTCATCACCGATGAGGAGATCTTCAACGACGATGTTCCTCTCAACTTTATCGGCAGCATCCGGGCCACTTCCGCCGACAGCTTTTCGATGGTGGGCTTGAGGCAGAAGGTGAGTGGTTCGCTGGCCATCTTGAGCGGCACATCCAGCTCGGAAGGCACCAGCGGTCTCGTCTTCTCTCAGCTGGCGGACGGAGGTGGCATTCGCTTCGAGATTCTGCTCTTGAACTCGGGCCAGCAGTTGGATGCCGGAACCCTCTTCTTTCGCCGTCCCGACGGGCAGCCGCTGGAACTGGTGATCGACTCGGTGACGCGCACTTCGGTGGCCTACTCCATTCCCGCCGGGGGGGGCTTCAAGATTGAATCGGATGGCGCCGGCGGGGCCAAGAACGGCTATGCGCTGGTGGAGTCTGATCTGGGGGACGGCTCCCGCCTGGGCGGAAACATCATCTACACCTTGGAGGGGTCCGAGATCTCCGTCCCCACTTCGCCTTTGAGCGACGCCTATCATGTCTTCGTCGAAAAAGATGACTCCGCCAATACCGGCATCGCCGTGGTCAACCCGGGTCCGGCCACGGTGGATATGGTGGCTCTGCTCACCGGCCGGGAAGGCCAATTCATCAATGCCAGGTCGATGTCGCTGGCGGCGGGGGAGCAGCGGGCGCGCTTGCTGGATGAATTGTTTCCCGAAGTGGGCTCGGATTTCAGCGGAACGCTTCAACTTCGCGCTCAGCAGGGAGAATTCTCGCTGCTGGGGCTCAGGCAAAGGCCCGACCTGTCGCTTTCCGCCCTGAGCGGCTCCAATACAGCACTGCCGTCGGCCAAGCTGGACCTCCCCCCCGCCGGAGACTTCTGGTTCATCGTCGACCTGCCCGATCTCACCACCGAGGAACAAAAAGAGCTCTGCGCACTGCCGCCGAATGAACTCGAGGACTTCCGAAAACAAGAGGGCCAGGCGGCCAGAAAAATCTCGGATGACCTGGAGAGCTACATCCGGTCCTGGCTGAGGGGAGAAGTGTCGGCCGAGATTCCCGCCGGACTGCTTCCCGATTCCATCGACAATGCCAAGACACACAGCTGGAAGCTGCTTCCTCCGGAGGAAGTGCGGGCGGAGGACCAATGGTTCATCATGCCGGCTCGAGGAGAGCCTTCGGCGGATGGATTTCGGGAGCTCTATCAAAACAACGCCGCCACCAACATCACTTACCTGCGACTCATCTTCATGGCTCCCTTCGATTCTCAGCTGCTGGTGGAAGGAGACTTCAGCCACTCGCGGCTGATGTCTTTCCACATCCTGGAGCCCTTTGATCCGGAGTTCCCGGTGACCACCAACATGGGGGTGATGGAGGTGCCTCTGGTGGATGTGGACATCCAGCCCGATCCGGGCCATGTCAACCCTTTCGTCGTGGGGGCCGATCGCAGCGCCACCCAGCGCCATTATCACGTCACCTTCGATCTCAAGGAGGGGAACGCCTTCGATCTCAACCCGGTCCTCCAGGACAAGCATTTCAGAGCCCCCGGAAATCCGGACGAGCCGGACCCGTGGGAGCGGAACGTGCGGGTAGGGGGCCCGCTGGCCGCCAGCGGCTCCTTCGGCGGTGGAGTCATTATCCCCTCCCTGCTCTGGCTCAGGTACTACGGCCCGGATCTGAATCCCGACGGTTCGGTGGACCCGTTGGCGGGAGTGGCTCTTCCCAAGGCGCTGCTGCGACTGGACACGGGCGAAACGTTCTGGCTGCAACCTGATTTTTCACTGGCTGCGGAGCGGCAGCGCACAACGGGTTCCGGCTTTACGACTTTCCCGTCCCCGCCCACCGAGCTGGTGGGCCCCGGGCTGGGTTGGTTCAAGATGTTCAGCATCCTGCTCTTCATCGCGGAGGGTCGCGGCTACCAGATGGCCGAGCCCTTTGGCGAGCTGCCGGCGGAAGGCGTCAAGCAAGCCATCCGGGACCAGATCGCCTGTTTTTACAACCAGGGGTCGGACCTTCCACCCCCCGGGAACATCGGGCACAGCGCCACCGACGAGCCTTACAATAACTACCTGAGCCGGCCCTTCTGGATGGGACTGGGGAGTGTCTACGCCATCACCGGAAAGCTCCCCACCACTCCGCCGACTCGAAAGGGCGAGCCCACCATGGAGGCCGCCGAAGCCCGCTTCTGGTCGATCTGCCACAGCGTCGACTTACCCGACGACCCGGCCCCTCTCAATGGACTGGTTTACGGCTGCCTGATGGACGACCAGATCACGACCAACGAGGAACGGCAATACATCATCGTGTGGTCGCGCCCCGAAGACAGGCCCTCCAATGCCCGCGAGGAGTGTGGCGTGACCTGGCAGGACTTCGGGCCACAATCGGTTCAGAGGGCCGGCCTTCGCTGGCAGAGCGTCTTCCCGGATCACTCCATGGAAGAGTTCTCCCCCAGCGACGAGAACATCCCCTGGGAGCGAGGCAGTTGGTCGGCCGAATCCTACGATCAGTCCCTCGTGGGCCGCAATCAGCCCGGAATCCTGGGCCCCTTTCACCCCATCATTCATTATCTGAAAGCGCGGGAATTCGAGTCATTGGGGTGCCCGGTTGACCCCGGCGCTGTACCGGAGTGGGTATCGAAGTGAGTCCACCGGCACCAGCTGTATGACTCCGCGCTCGGGATACTTGGACACCGCGATACGTGTGACGAGAAGGACAATGCCTCGTGCTGTTAGTCCAAACATCTTCCTCTCCACCATTACGGTTTCAGGTGCTCCTGGAAATACCGGCGAATGGCCTCCAGCTCATAGTCGGCCACGCTTTGCTTTGTAAAGTCGTGGCCCTGCCCAGGCAGGACGAGTAGGTCATAGGATTTTCCCGCCTGGATCAACGCCTCAATCATTTTTACCGTGTGGGAGAAGGGCACGTTGACATCACTTGTGCCATGTGTGAGTAGCAGCTTTCCTTTGAGATGGTCAGCCAAGCGGAGATTCGATGCGTGGGTGTACGCCTCTTTATTCTTCTCGATTGGGCCCATTCGGGACTCATAAGCCCAATGCGCTGCAAGGTCCGTTACCGGCGCACCGGCTACACCAACGTGATAAACATCAGGCGCCAGCAGCATACCGCGGATGGCCATGTAACCGCCGTGCATGACGAGCGTCGGGTCCCACTGCATTCCGGTCGCGACAAGCAGCCGGATCAGGTCTTCGTGAATGCGACCGTGACTCAGGGAGTGCTCGACCACCGAACAACCCCAAGTGGCGCAGCGTACGATCTCCCCTATGCTCATCCCGTGCGCCGCCAGAGGCAACCCCAGCGCCCGGGCTTCGCGGGCCACATGGGCCTGCATCGACGGCCGCAGCGAGGAGTACATCTTCAGGAAGTACGCACCCTCTTT
>JBHHYX010000086.1:0-15497 GCA_046757765.1 Acidobacteriota bacterium
AAGATGGTGTGAAGATGAGATGCCCAAAATGTGAAGTTATTTTTGCGCGAGCCCTTAGTTTTCCATAATTCTGAGTGATGGGAGAGCAATGACGAAGAAACTGAATGTGATCATGATGACTATTGATTCGCTTCGGGCGGACCACCTTGGAGCTTACGGTTACCATCGCGACACCAGCCCCCGAATGGATGCCTTGGCCGAGGAAGGGGCCCTGGTCGAGGATTTTGTTTGTCCCGGGATTCCGACACATGTCTCCTATACCACCATGTATACGGGGCAGCACCCCGTGACCCACGGTATTGTTGCCCATGCCGGCAGAAATGTCTTATCCAGGCAAGCCCCCTTTCTCTCCGAGATCCTGGTGGACGAAGGGTACAACACCGTGGCCTTTGACAACTTGTTGAGGGCGCGCGCGTGGTTCGGTCGGGGCTACGAGTTCTACATAGACTCCAGCCTGCGCCGGCCCCTGGTGGTCAATATCACCTGTGAAGAAATCAACAAAAGGGCCATCGAGTGGCTGAGGATGTATCGTGACGAGCAGCCGTTCTTCATGTTCTTTCACTATTGGGACCCCCATTATCCGTTTGTCCCACCAGACAAGTACCGCAATCTCTTCTATGAAGGAGACAACCCGGCCGATCCCAGCGACCATTCTCTGGATCAGTGGTATAAGGCCCCCTTCGGGTCGATCGCCCGCGATACCTGGTTGCGCACACCGAAGGGTGTAGTCCGGGACCCCGCCTATGTGGAAGCGCTATACGACCAGGAAATTCGGCACATGGACGACGGAATAGCTCAGATCCTTGGGGCACTGGATGAGTTCGGCTTGAGTGACAACACGTTGACAATCCTTGTGGCCGACCACGGCGAGAGCATGGATGAGCACAACATCTTCTATGAGCACCACGGCCTCTATGAGTCGGTCTTGCGTGTACCCTTCATGGCTCGACTGCCAGGGCGAATTCCGAAAGGCCTTCGCCTGCCGGTGACGCGTCAGCATTTTGATATCGCCCCCACCATTCTGGAAGCGGTTGGCACCCGCGTTCCCCCTGAGATGGACGGACGCAGTTTTTGGAAACAGTTGTGCGGTGAGGAAGAAGCATCCGGATATGACACGGTCGTCAGCCTGGAGTGCAGTTGGCAGGCCAAATGGAGCCTGCGCACCAAGCCCCACAAGTTCATCCTGTCTCGCGAGCAGGACATTTATGGGACCCCCATGCGCGAACTCTACGACTATGTCGAAGACCCCAAAGAAGTGAACAACCTGGTGGATGAGAAGCCCGAATTAGCCGCCAGCATGGAAGCTGAGTTGGAAGCCTGGATCGCCGATCGGCTGCGTCAACTGGGCAGAACCACCGACCCCGTGGTCGAACACGGCGTCAGCCTGGTGGCCGATGGAAATCCTTTACTTCAGGGAATCTTTTGAATTCCCGCATTTCCCGGGAGATCGAGCCGGATGAAGGAGAGGTTATGAACGAAGAAACCAGGGTGAACGAGATTGATCGGGAATCACTGGTCAAGGATTACCTGGACGCCATGGAGAAGCGGGATCTGGAAAGATGCATGGGCTTCTACACCAATGATGCCACCCTCTATTTTGGGCCGCGCACGCTCGGGTTTGGGAGTTTCTCCGGATACGAAGAGATCAAGCAGTGGCACCAGGAACGATTTGAAGCCGGCATGGTGGTGACGGAAGTGGAGGAGATTGAAGTCGAAAGTGATACGGTAACCGTCCACGCGAAGGCTACAAGTCCCAGACTGAAGGCCGTGAACATCGACCATTTTCGCGGCTACGCCAAGTTCATCTTTGAGGGTCACGGTAAGTTCAAAGAAGTCCGCTTAGGCCTCCGGACGGGATGGCGATTTCATCTCTAGCCCGGATTTGTCACACATGGTCCT
Source organism: Acidobacteriota bacterium (assembly GCA_046757765.1). GTDB lineage: Bacteria > Acidobacteriota > UBA6911 > RPQK01 > JBHHYX01 > JBHHYX01. Next base: position 1,900 of record JBHHYX010000086.1, read on the forward strand.
AGCGAAGAGCCGGAAGCGGCGCGCTGACAAGGCGTTACGACCGAGACCCCCGAAGGGTAGTCGTGCACTACGCCGAGGAGGCCGAGGGCGGGCAAGGCAGTCAGAGTGGATGATTCCGGTTCTGCGGGAGATTGGGTGTGAGAAATGCGGGCTGGCCTGGAGATCTCCTCACTGCCCTTCTGCGTGTGCCGGGCTCAGGCCTGGCCCTCGGAGTCCGGGCGGCAGAAAATGGTGGTGGCGAGAAGTGGGGAATCGAGACCAGGTTTTCCGATTTCGAGGGCAATGGTGGTTCCATTTGCCGAAGACTCCCGAAGACACGGGCTGATTCCAACGCTTTCGCAGCAGATCGATTTTCTGGCGTGCAGAATCCTGACCGCGGCGAACAGAGAAGGACTTGCTACCGCGCCCAATGGGGATAACAACTAACAACCAAGAGGAACACTCATGCGGAAAATACATGCAAACGGAATTCACCTCCACTACCTCCAGATCGGCCGCGGCCCCGACGTCGTGATGCTGCACGGCCTGACAGGCAACCTGGCGATCTGGCATCTGAAAATGGGTCCCATGATGCGAAACGATTTTCGCCTCACTACCTACGACCTGCGGGGGCATGGCCGCAGCGACATGCCTTCCAATGGGTACACGACCCAAGATATGGCCAAGGATCTGCTCGGCCTCATGGACGGCCTGGGGATCGAGCGGGCTCACCTCGTAGGGCACAGTCTCGGGGCTGATGTGTCTTTGCATTTTGCCCTCCATCACCCGGACAGAGTGGAGAAAATGGTTTTGATCGAGGCGGGAATACCTGCCTTGGTCAATATGCGCAAAGACGATTCCTGGGAAGGATGGTCCTATTGGGCGAAGATGCTGGAGGAGTTCACCGGAAAGTCGGTACCGCCCGAGAGGCGCAATGACATCCGATATATGGTCAGGCAGAGTATGGAGGTGCCGATCATTTACGGCCCGGCCAGGGGACTGCCCAGGAAGAAGGAGCCCATCCTGCGGCTCTTGGACACCACCACCGTAGTGGCCGACTATGAAGTCGTGGGCGATCTGACGCTGGAGAATCTGGCCACGATTCCTCACCCCAAGCTTCTTGTCTACGATCGCCTCTCTCCTTATCTGGGAACCTTCGACGCCCTTCGTGCACTTCTGCTGAACTGCACTGCACTTCTGCTTCCAGCCAGCCGACACCGCCACTTTGGTCCCCTGGAAGAGCCGGAACAACTGGTGAAGCACATGAAAGAGTTTCTTCAACTGGAGGACACTCTCGCCCTCTCCGGAACAGACGGGTGAGACCAATCAAGATCTTCCAAGACGCTGCCGGACCGACGCCGGGGGGAGAACAGAAGAAGTGAACGCAACAACAATAGCCGATTACCGTATCCTTCGCTCCCTGGGCGAAGGCCTGGTTGGTGAGAGTTTCGTGGCGGAAGACCCTCAGTCCCAGGCGGAGCGTGTCATCAAGGTTCTGGCCAAACCCATACATCGGAATCCCAGCGCGCGCATTCGTTTTGTGCGGGCGGCCGAGGAAGCGGCAAGCCTCGCCCACCCCCACATCCGTAGAGTCTTTCAAGTCGGGAAGGAACGCGCCAGAACCTTTGTCGCCTGCGAGTTCGTGAAGGGGAAAAGCCTCAAGGAGAAGCTCGAAGAAGGCGCTCTGCCGCTCGAACAGGCACTGGAAATAGCGACCCAGATTGGTGAGGCCCTGTCCCTCGCCCACCGGCAGGGAATCATCCATCAAAACCTGAAACCATCCAATGTGATCCTTTCAGAGGAAGGCGTTAAGGTCACAGACTTTGGACTGACCAAGGGCATTCCGGTTCTGGACTACGTGAACATTGGCCAGGAGAAGGAGAGTTTCGCGCTTCTCACCATGGCCTATATGTCACCGGAACAACTCCGGGTCCACCATTTGGATGCCAGATCTGACGTGTTCTGTCTGGGGGTAATGCTTTACGAGATGATCACGGGTGAGAACCCGTTCAGACAAAGCTCTTTCACGGAAACGGTGGAGGCAGTGCTGGAGCGGCCTCTTCCACAGCTCTCCCAATACGTCGGTGAGCCCCCCCCGGCCTTGCAGATTCTCGTCTCGAGGAGCGTCGCCAAAGACCTTGGAGAACGCTACCCGTCGGTGGACGAGTTGAGAGCCGAGATGGCGGCAATAGACGCGGGCTAGACCGATCGGAGGGCTTCCCAGGCCCGCAGGGCCGACATAGAATTCCCCCTCTTACGCCCTCTGGCGCCGGAAGATAGGGGACCTGTCGGTATCCTCACCCGATAAAGAAGTACTCACCCGATGAAAAGCATGAAAAGGGGACGGAGCGTTCTCACCTTGTGGGTTCTCTGCTCGGTTTTTGGGCTCGTCCACGGTTCCAGCCGCCAAGATGGAACAGATGCCGACCCGCTGACGGGGAAGCCTGGAAATCATTCGAGCCGCAAGATTGTGGCGGGAGAGTTGGAGAACTTCCTGGATCCGATCTTTGCCACCTGGATGGGGAAACTTCACATTCCAGGGGCGGTTTTTCTCCTGGTTCAAGATGGGGAGACGGTGTTGTCCAAGGGGTATGGCCTGGCGGACCGGGAGAGTGGCACTCCAGTAGACCCAGACAAGACGGTGTTTCGGGTGGGATCCATCTCCAAACTGCTGACCGCTACCGCTGTCCTGCAGCTTTACGAACAGGGACGCCTCGATCTGCACGAGGACGTCAACCACTATCTGACCCAATTCAAGCTTGCAGGTAACTATCGCGAGCCTGTGACTCTGGCTCACTTGCTGACGCATACGGCGGGTTTTGACGAGAGAGGCATCGGGGCCCTGGCCCGCAGCGCGGGCCAGGTTCTTCCGCTGGGACAGTACCTGGAGACCGACATGCCGCCTCGAGTCATGCCCCCCGGTGAAGTGATCAGCTACTCAAACCATGGGATGGCCCTGGCAGGCTACATCGTGGAGACGGTCACAGGAGTACCCTTCACGCGTTACGTCAGGGCAAACATCCTCGACCCTCTGGGAATGGATCGAACTCGTTTCCAATTGAATGAAGCACTGGCGGCGCACCTGGCGGCCGGTTATGGCTATCAGAAAGGCGCCTATTGGCGTGTCCCTTACTACTACTTGAACGTGGAGCCGGCGGGGAGCCTGCTGACCACTGCTACCGACATGGCTCGCTTCATGATTGCCCAGCTCCAAGACGGTCGCTTGGGGCCTGCACGGATTCTCCAGCAGCGAACAGCCCGGGAAATGCACCGACAGCACTTCACTCACCACCCTGGACTGCCGGGGTTTGCATACGGTTTTTACCAATGCTTCAAAAACAACAAGCCTGCCATCCTGCATGGCGGAACGCTTCCAGGCTTTGCCAGCGTACTCTTCCTTATTCCCGAGGAAAATCTGGGCTTTTTTATTTCTTACAATCGAGTGGACCACCGGCTGAATGACCATGTGATGAGAAGTTTTCTGGACCACTACTATCCCGTTGAGAGACACGCCCCCCTTGCTGCCGGGCTGACGGGAGCGGATCGTCTGGTGGGCAGCTATCGCTGGAATCGGTTTTCCCGGCGAACGCTTCAGAAAGTCATTCAATTCAATCAAGAATTTCGCATCACTTCCGACGGCTCGACGCTGACCCTGCATTATCCCCCTCAGCTGACGGAGGTTTACGGCCCCACGGAATGGGTCCAGGTGGAGCCGCTGTTTTTCAAGCGGGCCGATGGAACGGACGGTGAGATGGCCTTTGGAGAGGACGACCGGGGCCGGATCACCCATCTCTTCATTGCCTATCGGGGTTTCTTCCCAATGGCTTGTGAGAGGCTGGCCTGGTATGAAGACACTCACTTCCAGATCGTCCTGCTGGGAATCGTCTTGGCCGCCCTCCTGTCTCCCTGGATCGTGTGGCCGCTTCGGCTCAGACGGCGGCACCGTCGAGGAGGCCAGCCTCCGGGAAGCCGAGCCCTTCGATATGCCCGAGGTCTGATTGGAGCGGTCTCTCTCTTGAACCTGCTTTTTCTGCTGGGACTGGTGGGAGGACTTCTCTTCATTTCTCCATGGGAATTTGGCTTCGGCGTTCCCGTCAGCTACGAGCTGCTGCTTCTCCTCCCCATCCTCAGCTCGCTTTTGACGGGCGTTCTTCTCTTCTTTCTGCTCCCGGCCTGGCGAAGCCCGGGCTGCGCAATGACGGAACGCCTCCACCTCGGTGTGGTGACAGCGGCATCCCTTCTCTTCGTCGCTCTACTCCACTACTGGAATCTGTTGGGTTACAGATTCTAGCCTGCGTTTCTCACACACGATCTACTGCGTGGGGAATCGAGGCCGGATTTTACCGATTTCGAGGTGAATAATGGTACTATTTGCCGAAGAATTGGGGGAAACATTGGCGGATTCCGCGGCTTTCGCAGCAGATCAACTTTCTGCCGCGCAGGCTGCTGGGAATGAAAAGGGTTGGGGGAGCGGTCAAGGCGCGACCGGTGCCCGGGTTCGCAAGGAGCGGCCCACAGTAATGGAAATGCAAGACGCACTGGAGCAACTGCTGGAGACTTGGCGGACGAACAACCGCATTCGGGCCTAGCGGCCCTAGCCGAAGTACCAGCTGAGAAGGTCTCTACCCCACAGGGTCGCGATGACCGCGCCGACTCCGAGGAAGCTGCCGAAAGGAAGTTCGTAGCGGCGATCTTTCCCGGACGAGTAGATGAAGAAGGCGCCCACCACCGCCCCCATCAGCGATCCCAGGAAGATCGTCAGCCAGGCAAACCTCCAGCCCAGAAAGGCACCCACCATGGCCATCATCTTGATGTCACCGAAACCCATCCCCTCCACTTTCCGGACCTTGAAATAGGCCTTGGCCACCGCCCAAAGGACCCCACCGCCGATGAGAGCCCCCAAAAAAGATTGCCAATAAGGTTCCCACAGGCTCGGAGTCGAGGCGATGAAAAATTCACTCGACTGAAGGGGAGCCAGCAGAAAGCCGAGCACCATTCCGCCCAGCGTGAGTGGATTGGGAAGCAGCCTCTCGAAGAGGTCGATGAAGATGAGCACCACCAAAAGAGAAAAGGCAATGGCGTTGACCATCAGTGAGAAGCTGAATCCATATTTCAGGAAGAGCAGGTACATGAGGAGTGCCGTCAGCGCTTCCACCGCCGGGTAAACCCAGCCGATCGGACGTCCGCAGGAACCACAGCGGCCGCCCAGGAAGAGGTAACTCAAGAGGGGGATGTTCTCCCAGGGGCGAATCTTGTGATCGCATTGGGGACAATGGGAGCGGGGCAGGATCACGGAGAGGCCGCGGGGAATGCGGTAGATGCAGACGTTGAGAAAACTTCCGAGGGCCAATCCGAAGGCGACGACAAGAAGAGAACCTGGCGGCATTCGCGAAATTATACCTGAGGGGAGCGATTGTTGTTGATGAGACGCGTCACAACGGCGCTGCGGTCGGACCCATCCCTCGGCTCCCCGGGTCTCGGTTCTGTCTTGACAACAACGGGGCCTGTCTCGTTGCCGGCGTTTCACCCTTCGCGTCCATGGTAAGATCGAAGGATGAAGATTCACACCCTCGATCTTGAGTTCCAGGGGGTTTCCCGGGCCGTGGCCGCCTATCTGATCATTGCACCAGCCGGCCCGGTCCTGGTGGAAACGGGTCCGGCCTCCACACTTCCGACTCTGCTGGATCGCTTGAGAGACTTGGGGCTGCAGCCGCCCGATATCGGGCACATTCTGCTCACCCACATCCACCTGGATCACGCCGGCGCGGCCGGGTGGTGGACTCGACAGGGGGCTCGCATCCACGTCCACCCGCGTGGGGCGCGCCACCTGATCGACCCGGCACGACTTCTGGGCAGCGCGGAGCGCATCTACGGTGACCGGATGGAGAGCTTGTGGGGAACGACTGAACCCGCGCTGCCGGAGCAGGTTACGACGGTTGAGGATGAGGAGGTGGTCGAAGTTGGCGGCCTCCGGTTCCAGGCGTTGGAGACACCAGGGCATGCCCGTCACCATCACACCTACCGCCTTGGAGATCTCGCCTTCACGGGAGATGTCGCGGGTTTGCGACTGCCTGGTTCCAACCTGATCGCTCTTCCCGCCCCACCACCCGAATTCGACCTGGAGGCTTGGCTGGAGTCGATCTCAAGGTTGGAGCGGCTCCCACTGTCGGCCATCTTTCCCACTCATGTTGGGCGCCAGGAAGGTCTGCCCCAACATTGGGCGGGGCTGAGGGAATTGCTTCAACAATCCACCCGTTTTGTTCGTCAGCGGATGGAAGCGGGCATGGAACGGGACGATCTGGTCGAGGAATACCGCCACTGGAACGGGCAGAGGGCACTCCAGGCTGGGCTCAAGCCCGAAATCATCCACCAGTACTCGATCGCCAATCCACTGGACATGTCGGTGGACGGCATCATGCGCTATTGGCGCAAACGCCTGCTCGACCAGGTCCAGAGATGACGAATCGCCTGCCGGCGGATGAGAGACCAGACGCTTCAGAGAGGCGCGGCAGGTGGCGTTGCGATGGGAGGGTCAAAGGAAGGCTTCTCAGCCTGACCCTCTCCATGTTTCTGCTCCTTCTGATGTGGCTACTCTCGCGCTCCGCCTGGTGGGTGGAGTCGGTTTATGCTGGACTGGTGTTTCCGTTGGCTGCCCGAATCCTGGCAAGGCTCTCTTCCCCCTTTCCATTCAGTCTGGCCGAGACCCTCGCCGCTCTCTTCGCCGCCTGGTTGCTTTGGGCCACAACAAGAGCCGTTGTGACGATCCTGCGTCACGGGAGACGAAGCGCGGAGGTTCTGATCCGAGCCACCCTGGGCCTGGCTGCCGGGGTGGGACCCGTCCTGGTTCTCGGATACCTCCTCTGGGGCTTGAACTACGCCCGGGCCGACCTGGTTCAGCGACTCAACTGGCAGAAGTATGAGCGGCATCAAGATGCGGCGGAAGACCTTGAAGAACTGTCCCGACTGTGCTCGCAGGTCATCACGAGAACCAACCTTTCCTATGTGAAAGCCAACGGCAGCCGGGACCAGGGCTACCCCAGCAAGGTCAACCTGACGGGCGGCCAGATCGACGCGGCCATCGACGAAGGCTTTCGCGTGGCGCGCGGGAAGCTGGGCCTGAGCCCGTCTCTGGATGTCTCGCTCGGCCCTGCAAAGCCCGTTTTCAGTTCGGTTCTCCTGAGCTATCTGGGAATCGCGGGATTCTACTTTCCGTGGACGGGGGAGGCCAACTACAATCGGCTTCTGCCCGACTCTGAGCGCTGCCACGTGATCGCCCATGAGAAGGCGCACCAGCGCGCCCTGGCCAGCGAGGAGGAGGCCGGCTTCATGGGATTCCTGGCCTGCGTCCTCAGTCCCGACCTCTATGTCAGATACTCCGGCTATTTCTTCGCTCAAGGCCAGCTGGTGTCTCAATTGGCCAGACTCGATCCAAGCAAAGCACGCCAGCTACTCGGTGAACGTTTACCGGGTGTTGAGCGAGACGTGAAGGCCGTGCGCGACTACTGGAGACGGTTTCAGGGGGCGGGTACGAAGCTTGGCGCGACGGTCAATGACTCTTATTTGAAGCTGCATGGCGTGGAGGGCGGAATCGATTCTTACAGCCGAACGTCTCGGCTTCTCATTCTGCTGGCCAGAAGCGGGGGCGAAGATCTCGACGGAGCCCTGGCGAAATGAGGCGGTGCAACACGCTAAGCCCCTCATTTCTCACGGGTTACTACTAGACCAGTAGGGAGCGACCTCATAGCGCCGAGAAGCAGGTATACGAAGCGACAACGAAAACGGAGCCGGGAGCGTCAGCGACCGGAGCAACGGCGAGCGTCAACCCTGGTACCCCTCCCTCACGAGGGTGTCGTAAAAGGAGTGATCAGCCGGTGGGAGTGCATAGCAAGCAAACCCGGGCAGCTCAACTCCGTTAGGAGTGATATGTTTATAGCTACCATGGGCAATAGAAAACAAGAAACTCCGTAGGAGTGGTATGGAGCATCGAGCTGTGTAGTATTTGGCAACAGAAGCGCCAAGCCTTTTCTTTCCTCCCTTTTTCGCAAACGAGCCACTAGAAGAGCCGGAAGCGCCACGCTGACAAGGCGTTACGACCGAGGCCCCCGGAGACGTAGTCGTGCACTACGTCGAGGAGGCCGAGGGCGGGCAACGCAGTCAGCGGGGATGATTCCGGCTCTGCAGTAGATGGGGTGTGAGAAATCCGGGGTAAGGCTGAGTCCCCACATCCGCAAAGATCATTCGACTCGGGTTATAATTTCTTCTCTGATGCGGGTTTTGAGGATGGCGCTGATGGCGTGGGTTCTGCTGGCCACAGGGCTCACTTTGAAAGGCAAAGACAACCTACTGATTGTCAGCGTCGACACCCTGCGTGCCGATCACCTCAGTTGCTACGGTTACAAGCTCAACCGAACGCCGAACATAGACCGCTGGGCGGCCGAAGGCGTTCGCTTCGAAAGAGCCTATGCGGAAGTCCCGCTCACCCTGCCCTCCCACTCCACCCTTTTCACCGGAACTTTGCCTTTCTATCACGGAGTTCGTGACAACGCCGGATTTCGGTTGCCGGCAGATCGAACCACCCTGGCTGAAGTGCTGCGAGACCGGGGTTATGAGACGGCGGCCTTTGTCAGTGCCTACGTGCTGGCCTCTCGATTCGGGCTGGCGCAGGGGTTCACAACCTACAACGAGCCTTTGGAGCCGCGACAAAAGGCGTTCCAGGCCACCAGCTCCCTCCGCCGCACCGCTGACGAGACCACCGGGGAGTTCCTGAACTGGCTGGAAAATCGAGCCAAGAAACCCTTCTTTGTCTGGGTCCATTTTTACGATCCGCACGGCCCCTATCCAAGCGGCTACGACCATGAGGTGTCCCGGGTTGATCGGAACATAGGTGCCATCGACGGGGCACTGCGGGCGCGCAACCTGCTGCCGACCACGCATGTCTTCTTTCTCTCTGATCACGGAGAGTCACTGGGGGAGCACGGTGAATCGGGCCATGGTTTCTTTGTTTACGACTCCACCCTCCGGGTCCCGTGGATTGTCCGCCCCGCCCGGAGTTTTACACCCCGGACAAAACGTGTTTCCCAGGAGTTCTCGTTGTTGGATGTCCTGCCTACGGCGCTTCGGCTTCTGGGGTTTTCCGCCCCGCCGGAGGCACAGGGGCGAAGTGCCGTGGGGCCCATGTTGGCGCGCCCGGTACAACCTCGTGCCCTCTATGCCGAGTGTTATTTGCCTCAGCTCCAATTCGGGTGGAGCCCGCTGCGCAGTATCCGCCTCGGGCGGCACAAGTTCATCGAGGCTCCCCAACCCGAACTCTTCGATCTCTCCGCCGATCCCCTGGAGCAAGACAACCTCTTCCCGCGGGAACAAGCGCTTGGTTTGCGCTTGCAGGATCAACTCAAAGAGTATGTCGGGCGTTACAGTGGAAAGGATCCCGGCAATGCCAGTTTGAAGGTCGATTCCGAATCGGCCCAAAGACTGGCGGCTCTGGGTTACGTCGCCATGGCCTCTCCCGGGAGCCCTCGCGACACAACCGGCGGTGCCGACCCGAAGGACCGAATCCAGCTTTTTGAGCAGTACCAGAAGGTCCTGGCAATGCTGCATCGGAAGCCGGAGCGCCGCGTTTTTGAAATGATTGCGGACTTGAGACGGCGGGACCCCCGGATCCAGGGACTCTTCTTCCTGGAAGGGTTAGCCAATGAACGGAGCGGCCGGCTGGATCAGGCCGGACAAAGCTATCTGAGAGCGGTGGAGGAGAATCCGGAAAACACTCTGGTGCTGGCCAATCTTGGACGAATCTACATCCAGTTGCGCCAGCCGGAAAAGGCTGAACAGGCTTTTCGCGCCGTCCTGAGCCGGGACCCCGAGGATTATCGAGTCCGAAACAACCTGGGCATGTTACTCCGTCTGAAGGGCCGGGACGCCGAGTCGATGTCAGAGTTTCAAAGCGTTGTAGAGGGTGCGCCCGCGTACGTTCCAGGCTGGATCAATCTTGGGATCGGCCTGGCGCGAAAACAGGCTTTCGAGGAAGCTGAGAAGGCCTTGCGACGGGCTCTCGAATTGGATGGCGAGAGTGCCGCGGCGCATTTTCACCTGGGCCGCCTGCTCCACTCGCAAGGTCGGATAGAAGAGGCTCAACGGGAGCTGGAGACCGCTTCCAGATTGGATCCAAGATTCCGAAAATGAGGGCCGCGGCGGTCACAAGAAGCAGCGAGGAGATGGTGTTCCCGGGTGCTGCGAGAAGTCACGCATCAGGCGACCGAAGGTGTGTGGAAGACCGATGTCGCTGCTTGTGCCCCATTTCTCATGAGGCGTCCGCCGCGGCACCGGGATCCTCCGTGCCGACCGCGCCGACCGGCCTCGGCCTCCCCGACGGACCGTCGGCTACGAGTGCGGGGCCGCTCGCCCATAATGCATGGTCAACACGGCACTTCCGTCGCCTCGCCACAACCCTTCATGAGAAAAGCGGGCTACTTTTCGCGGGGCTGGCGTTGATCTTGGCCGCATCACTTCTCCCGGCAGGCCCGAGAGCCGAAGCTTTACCTCCCATTATCCTGATCAGCATCGATACTCTTCGGGCCGATTATCTTCCCATGCTGGGGGCCTCGGACGTTCGGACCCCGGCCCTCCAGGATCTCGCGCGCAAAGGGATTGTGTTCACTCAGGCGGTGACGTCCACGCCGCTGACACTTCCCGCCCACACCAGCCTGATGACTGGCACCTATCCGCTTTTCCACGGTGTGCGCGACAATAGCGGCTACCGCCTCCCCCCAGAGATCCCGACTCTCGCCGAGACCCTGCAAAAACGCGGCTACACAACGGCCGCTTTTGTAGCCAGCGCGGTCCTGGACCATCGCTTCGGTTTGAATCGAGGGTTCGAAACCTATGGAGATGAGTTTGGAGAGACCTCAGTCCTGCGGGGCGTCCTGGCAGAGCGCCGGGCCGACGAAGTGGTCGATAGGGCGATCCAATGGCTGAGAAGAAAACGAAGCCCGCGGCTGTTCCTCTGGGTCCATCTCTACGACCCTCACGCTCCTTATGAGGCGCCCGGCTCGTTCCTGGATCGGGGCTACAAGGGTGAAATCGAGTATGTCGACGGGCAGATCGCCCGCCTCTTCGAAGAGCTGAAAAAGCAGCAACTGCTTGATTCCAGTTTGATTGTGGTGGTCTCCGACCACGGCGAAGATCTCAACCAGCACGGAGAGCCCACCCACGGGTTTTTCATCTATGATACGGTGCTGCGCATCCCTCTCATTGTCAAACTGCCGGCCAATCTCTCGGCAGGCACGCGGGTCGAGGATCAGGTTCGGCTGATCGATGTCGCGCCCACCATTCTTCAGGTACTGAGGATTCCGGATTCGCCGGTCTGGCAGGGAAAAGGACTGCTTGGGGCAGCCCTCGGAAAGAGGGCGGAGCAGCTGGAGTCCTACAGCGAGACTCTGTATCCGAGCCTTCATTTTGGATGGAGCAGCCTCTCCTGCCTGCGCGCCGAGGGTTTCAAATTCATCCAGGCGCCTCAGCCGGAACTCTACAACTTGCGGGAGGATCCAGAGGAGAAGCGAAACCTTTACGCCAGCCGCCGGGCTCTGGCCAACCAATTTGGAGGCCGCCTGCGGACTCTCCGTTCTCAGTTCGCGGCCGGGCGGACCCCCCAGAAGGTGGAACTGGATCCGGAGCTCCGGGAACGACTTGGCGCTTTGGGCTATCTCACGTTGTCGACCGATACGCCCGCGCTGGAAACCGCTTCCGGCGCCGACCCCAAGGAGAAGATCGGGGTCTACGCCGAGGTTTACAGAGGCATGGAGGCCTACACGGGGAAGAGCTTTCGGCGCGCCTTGGCTCACTTCAAGAAGGCTGTTTCGGAGGATTCCCTCGTCCCCTTGGCTCACGATTATCTGGGTTCGACCTACCTGGCGCTCGACGACACAGCCTCGGCCATCAGCGCCTACAAGAAGGCTGCCGAGTTGGCTCCCCGGCGGGCCGAGATTGTGACCAATCTGGCCTATGCGTATTTGAAGGCGGGTCAGCTGGGGGAAGCAGCCTCAGGATTCCAACTGGCCACCCAGCTCGACTCGGCTAACTGGCAGCCCTGGCAGCTGCTGGGTGTGACCTTCAGCCGGCAGGGCCAGGTTGAAGCCGCCGTTCAGGCTTTTGAGCAGGCCCTGAGTAGAAGTTCATCCAACCGCCAGGTCCTTTTCAACCTGGGGACGCTGCGCCAGCAGCAGGGAAAGTTTCTGCTGGCGGTGGAGATCTTCCGGAAACTGGTCGATGTCGCCCCCCGGGACGCCGAAGCCTGGAACAGTCTGGGCACCAACTACCAGGGCGCCGGGCTGGCGGACTCAGCCGAGAAAGCCTATCAAAAGGCGATTGCCCTCAGGCCGGACTACCCGTCCGCTTATTACAACTACGGTAATCTCCTGGCTCAAAAAGGTGAGTTTGCCGCAGCTGAAAGCCACTACCGAAAAGCGCTGGAGTCCGATCCCGATTTCGCCCTGGCCCATCACAACCTGTCCATCGTGCTGGAGAGATTGGGACGAACGGATGAGGCGGCCAAGGAACGATCGATCTACCAGCGTCTGACTCATGGTTCGGATTAGGACGACGCCAGGAGTCTACTCTAGCGCGCCCAAACCAACGTCAACACCCGCCCGCCGCTTCGCCCGACCGCAAAGAGACATTTCCCCCTGCCCCCTCTTCACCCGTGTGGCTCTGAAGACACGCCTCAACGGAGGTGCTCGGTCGGGAAGTTGCGGAAGCGGTCGAAATCTCGATCTTCAGTCAATAAGGAGCGCACCCCGGCTTCACGGCAGAGAGCGACAATCTGGGCGTCAAAAACAAGATTGCCGGTGGCATCGGACTCGAGAATGGCCTCAACCAGCAGCCGCACATGGTCAGGGCCTGGGTTGAGGATCACAAGGCTCGGGGAGGCCAGAACGCGCTCGACCGCCTCCAGTCCCTCCTGAGAGGAATAGGGTGGATCGAAGAGGCGAGGGTGGGTGAGGATGCGCAGGAATTCGCCCATGCAAAAGACCGGAATGCACCATCGCTCGGCACCCTCGGCCAAGCGGGTCAGTCGATCGCGGGCCGCCCCATGTTTTGACATTTCCTCCCGATGGGCATAGACAAGGATATTGGTGTCGACCGCAATCACAGACGGCCTTCCATCCTCTCATAAAGCGAGTCGCGATCGTCCCAGTTGACCCCGGGCACCGGACGCCCTTTCTTCGTCAGTAGATCCAGCTTGAACCGTGAGCGTCTCTGTGGCGGGGGCGCCAGGTAGCCACGAAGCGCCTTTTCAATCAACCCGGTCAGGGTGTCGCCATTCTCCGCCGCACGCCGCTTGGCGGCACGAATCAACTGGTCATCAAAATTCAAAGTCGTTTTCATACAGATATCCATATCAAGAAAACAGAAATCTGTCAACCGAGTCTCGCGGCCTGGATGGACCTCATGAAGCCAAGGCCAAAGAGGTTGACCTTCAGACTGTCGGGTTGTCGAGTCTTCATCGCTATCGGAATCGGTTTCGTAATCGCTATCGCCGTTGATCGTGCGTGACCAATGTCGATACGAAAACCGCAAATGCAAGAGCTGTTTGGGGTTTGGAGCTTGGTCCTTGGGATTTGTTT
>JBHHYX010000087.1:0-15461 GCA_046757765.1 Acidobacteriota bacterium
ATGCACTCCCACCGGCTGACCACTCCTTTTACGACACCCTCGTGAGGGAGGGGTATCAGGGCTGAAACTCGTCGTTGGCCTCCGGTCGCTGACGCTCCCGGCTCCGTTTTCGTTGTTTCTTCGGGTGCCTCCTTCTCGGCGGTATGAGGTCGCTCGGTAATGGTCCCTGCAACAGGGAGCGCCTGGAGGCGCGCAACCTGGATCGTTTCCGCCAGAGTCTAGTAAAGCCGATTCCTCTCCCACTTCCAGGCCGTTTCCAGGATAGTGGCCAGATCGGAGTAGCGGGGCCGCCACTGCAGCGCCTCGTTGACCTTGCGGGCATCGGCGACCAGTTCGGGTGGGTCCCCAGCCCGCCGGGGCACGATCTCCAGGGGAATCTCTCGGCCGGTGAGGCGGCGTGCCGTCTCCACCACCTCTTTTACACTGCCCCCCTGCCCCGTTCCAAGATTGAACGCTTCGCTCCTCTCATTCTTTGCCAGCCACTGAAGGGCCCGGACATGAGCTGCCGCCAGATCCACCACGTGGATGTAATCCCGAATGCAAGTGCCGTCCCGGGTGGGGTAGTCTCCGCCAAAAACTTGAATCCTTTCCAGTTCCCCCTTTGCCACCTGCAGGACGCGGGGGATCAGGTGCGTCTCCGGATGGTGAGATTCTCCGAGACATCCATCCAGGCTGGCGCCGGAGGCGTTGAAATAGCGTAATGAAACCGAGCGCAACCGGTAGGCTCGGTCACACTGCCGCAGGATCCGCTCCAGGAAATATTTGCTCTCCCCGTAAGGACTCACGGGTTGTTGCGGATGGCCTTCATCGATGGGAACCGACTGCGGGTTGCCGTAGGTGGCGCAACTGGACGAGAAAATGAATTTCTTCACGCCACGGCGGCGCATTACGTCCAGGAGCCGCAGGCCGTTTGCCACGTTGTGTCGATAGTACAGCAGCGGATCTTCCATCGACTCCCCGACGTAGCATCGGCCGGCAAAATGGATGACCCCTTCGAACGTATACTTCTGGAAAACATCCTCCAGAAAGGACCGGTCGCCGAGATCTCCGGTGACGAAGTCCCCCTCCAGGACGGCTTGGCGGTGCCCCTCACTGAGATTGTCAATCGTGACCGGACAAAAACCGGCTGCCGAGAGCTCCCGTACCGTGTGGCTCCCGATGTAACCGGCTCCTCCCGTGACCAGAATGTTTTGCATCTGCGAAAGTCCTTTCGAGAGACTCGAACAGCGTCACCAGACACCCTGTTGGCTCCTTCGCTCCGTGGATTGTCGATTCATGAAACCCGCCCACATTATACACCGCCCCTGACCGCGTTGAGCGATTCATTGGTGGAGCACCTCGCCCACTCTCACCGGCACCACCACGGATATCGGCTCCTTGATTCCCACGGTCAGGTTGACATTGCGAAGAGGCTGGATGAGCGCCGGGCTCACTTCGGTCCCATGGCAGACCAGAAGCAGCTTGGTCTTGCTGAACACATCCTCGCCAAGAATCATGCCAGGCTTCAGCTCTCCCACTCTCACAAAGTGGTTCACCTCGTTGGACTCACCTTTCGAAACAACCTCGAGCGTGCGAAGAATGGCCGGGTCATACCAACCCTCTCTCCGTTTCATCTGCCTAAGGGACTGGCTTCTAGAGAAACCGGCCGATTCCAGGGCGGCCAGGTCCAGCGCCACCTTCAGAATCCTGGCCCCAAGTGGAATCTGTTGTCCCTTGAGCGAATCGTCCGGGAGTCCCGAGCCGTCAAAATGCTTGTCCTGATAGGCGATGACCCTGGCAATCTCCTCGAGGCGGGGGATGTTGGCAATCAAGCTGCTGCCCACCAGGGGATGCGTCTCCAGAATACGCTTCTCCCGGGGCGTCAGATCCTGGTCTTGATGGAGCCTTTTCAGCGTGCTGGAGGGTACGGTAATACAGCCGATCTGGGAAAGCAGGGAGGCGATTTCCAATTGGTAGGCATCGGGGACTTCGAGCTGCCTGGCCAGGGTCTGGACATATCTGGTGGCCACGGCAGTGCGACGAAAGGCGAATGGATTGGCCAGTTCCAGAACGTTGACCAATACCGTCACCGCAGCCTTGAACGTCTTTTTCAGCAGGTCCTTCTCGGCTCTAACCAGACGATATTGCTGGATACCGGCCTTGAGGGCCCGGGAAAAAGGCTGGTGAGGGCAAGGTTTGGTTAGAAATCGAAAGACGTTCCCTGTGTTAACGGCATCGATCGCCGTCCTCAAGTCAGCTTGACCGGTGAGCATCAGGCAGATGGTCTCTGGCGCAGTCTCTCTGACCTTGGCAAGGAGTTGGATTCCGTCCATACCGGGCATTCGAAGGTCGGAGACGACTACCGCGTAGGGACCCTGAGACACGAGCATCGACAGGGCCTCCTCCCCTCCCGGGGCGCCATCGATATGAAATTCCGCCCCCAGATTCCGCTGATAGCCTCTTAGAATGTGGGGCTCGTCGTCAACGCAAAGGACCTTTTCGGTCATGGCTTCTCCTCTCAAATTCAGTTCTGTCAACCCAGCTCCGACATCGGTTCACTTCATGGTCGAAGTGGTGAATTCGCTCTGGCATCCGATCGATTCCCTGGCTGTGAGTTCAACTCGGGTGAAACCAGGTCAGTCTCTTGTTGCCGGGTTGGGCATCGGAGGGGAAGCCGAATGATGAAGGTAGTTCCCTTCCCGACCTCCGTCTCAAAGCGAATAGTGCCATCATGCTGTTTCACCACAATATTGTGGGCCAGCGCCAGACCTTGCCCTGTGCCCAGGCCCACCTCCTTGGTGGTAAAGAACGGATCAAACACCCGTTCCTGAATCTCCTTGGGAATGCCCGGTCCGGTGTCGCTGATGTGGACTTCCGCCCATCCATCGTGATGCCGGGTCGTCACCTGGATGGTTCCCTTCTCCTTCGCCCCATCCTCCACAACGTCGCTTATGGCATGAGCTGCGTTGATAATGAGATTGAGAACGACCTGGTTGATTTTTCCGGAACTGCACAGGATGGGTGGCAGCTGAGGATCAAGGTGGGTCACCATCTCGGCCACATATTTCCACTCGTTGCGTGCCACTGTGATGCAGTTCTGGACGGTTTGGTTGAGATCGACCGCCTGCTTCTCGAGGGTATCCGGGTGAGCCAGCTCCCGCATGGAGCGCACGATCTCCGTAACCCTGGAGATCCCCTCCAGCGACTCTCGAAGTGCCTGGGGGATCTCTTTCATCAGGTTGTCGAGGTCGACGGTTTGGCCAACCGGCTTGAACCGGTTGGCCAGGTCGTCCAGAGAAGCACAATGTTTGGCATCATCCAGGCGCTTCCGATAGCTCTCGAGAGCCCCACTCAGTTTCTTGAACGATCGCTCCAGGTAGCAGATATTGTCTCCGATGTATTGGACCGGGGTGTTGATCTCGTGAGCGATTCCCGCCGCCAACTGGCCAATCGATTCCAACTTGCGAACCTGGCTGAGTTGCGCCTCCATCATTCTGCGCTGGGTAATGTTCCTGGCGATCCCCCGAAACCCGATGGGGCTGCCCCTGTCATCTTTGACGAGTGAGATGGAGACTTCGACGATTCCCTTCATCCCGTCTTTTCTCGAGATTTCACAGTCCGCCGTTGCGGATGTGTCCGAACGATAGACTTGGTTGAAGGCTCCGAGGAGGCGCCGGGAGGACTCGTCCCCGCTGGCAATTTGCCTCCAATTCATATCGATGAGCTCGTTCTTGGAGTAGCCGAGGATTTCGCACAATGACTCATTGAAGAAGCAAAACTGACCCTCGAGACTCACTTCGTAATAGCCGTCTTTGATGGCCTGCAATGTGGTCCGATATTTCTTTTCGCTCAGGCGCACCGACTCTTCCGCCTGTTTGCGCTCGGTGGTGTCGGTGTGGGCCACCACCAGTCGAAGGGGCTGCTCGGCTTCAAAACGGGTGACGCTTACCAGGAACCAGCGCTTTTCGCCTTCTTTGGGAGAGAGATACTCAACCTCGAAGCGGTCACGATTCCTGGCCATGATCTGGCGGATTCCCCGGGCGATTGCGGCCCCAGTGGCCGCATACTCAGGAGAAGCTGACTCGCAGGCCTCCAGATAGTTGGTTCCAACCCTGTAGCCCACCCCAAACGCCTGACTCATGTGTGCAAAGCGACGCCAGGCCGCGTTCTCGGAGATGACCTGACCCGACTCATCAAGAATGGCGATATGGTTAGGAAGTGCATCCAGAGTGCATTGAAGAAACTCTTGCGATGCTTTTAGCGAGGCGATGCGTCGCTGGTTGGTCCTGTATGCATGGTAGATGACGAGGATCACGGGAACACCGAGACCCGCTGAGAGCAGTCCTCCACGCTGAAAACTGAGAAAAATGACGACGGCCCCCAAGGCTCCGGCGATACTGGTCACCCAGGCCCAGAGAAAATGCTGCTTCCAGAGGTCCACCAAACCCTCTCGCGAGACCAGCGAAATGGCGACTGCGACGATGCCGGAGTTGAGAATCCAATACAGGAGGGCAGACACCAGTGTAGCGAAGAAAAGGGGGAGAAGGTTGGGAACGAGCGCCGCATCCAGTGGGGGGGATTGCCCCCACAGCCAATAAAACGTGTGTCCAACCACAAAACTGACCAGCGCAATCTGGCTCAAATTGAAGACATTGCGATACAACTCCCTGACCTTCCGATTGACCAGGACGCCATCAATCACACAGATGGTAACGGCCACCTCCGGCGAATAGAGGAGGAGTGACGTGAAGATAAAGAGCTCGCTCAGGGTTAGGGTAAAGGACTGAAATCTGTGGCTCGGCAAGGACAACTGAACTGGCCAAAAACCAGCCAGCAAGGTCAGTCCAGCCAGAAACATCCAGGTCGGTTCAGTGCGAAGGAATGATTTGTAGAGAGAGTAGACGAACGGGGGCGTTCCCAAGACAACGACCAATAAGATGTAGCCTTTGGCACTCGCACTGAGACTGTCATCAAAAAAGGCCATCGCCCCACTCTCTGTTTGCGTCCCAATGCGGGAAGAGTAGGTATTATTCAGCTGGAGATCTCGAGCGCTTCCGTTTCTCCATCCAGATGTGGCCCGACCTCTTCCAGGACCAGGATGTGGGTCGGGACACCTGGCTGCACCCCGCGGGTCCTCCATCCGCTATCGACGAAATCGAGCTTTGGCATTAGCTGGATCGCCTTCGACCGGCGTCTCGGCCTCTTCAAAGGGGGGCGTGGGTAGCGGGTCGTGATAGGATGGCCACGACGGAACGGGGGGTGTTTTCGTTTAACTTCTGGCTGGGTCGGAAGCAGCGATGTGCCCTGCTGGGCAGAGCGAAGAAACGGCGCGCTTTGAGGGCGGGTCCGGCCTCCTGCGCTCACGGTTGGTTGGGAGGACGTTTTCGCTTTTTCTGTCCGCCCCGAGAACTCGAAAGGAGGATGGATTCCCCTCGGGCCAGGGCTCAAAGCCTTCCCACAAAGCTGGACACCTTCGACCTGAAGTGAAACGTATAGGTGTAACCGGGGAACTCAACCGGCCGCCTGTAGTTCACCTCGATCCTGATCTCCGGGTTGACCTGAAATCGTTCCGGACGAGTGATGGTGACATCATAGGGCGTGATCTCAAAATCCTTAACCCGAGCCAGGGCGTTGATGTGCGCAGTGATGGTGGTATTTGGCCAGTTGTTCACACCCGCCTTGCTCACCATCCGGGCCAACCCTTCCTCGAAATTAATCTTGTCCAGGTAGACCGGGACCGTCTGAATGCAAATGTAGGCGAAGCTGACCATCAGGATCAGGAGAACCAGACAGCCCAGTTTTCCCTCACCCCGCTCCTTTTCCGACCTCTTCCTCATGCCCTTCACTGTAACGCGATTTCATTCCGGTCTCAGTTAGTTCTCTCACACCCTGGGTTCAGAGAAGTCAACGGCGTGTCCCGGAATCCCGCTTGAACAGGTAGGCCGAGTCATGAAGCCTGTTGGCCTTTCCGTCGTGGGCCGCATATCGACCACCGCTCCAGATGGCGGTCCCCGAAAACTCCCCTTTCTTATTGACAGCGTAGAAGTTGACATTGAACCGAGGCCGTCCTTTCTCGTCCAGCAGGTAAGGCTCCACGGTGTTTTCCGCAATTCGCTGGAGCACTTTTAGTCCCGCTTCTTCCGGAGAATCTCCCTGCCGCATGAACTCCACCACCATGAAACTCGCGCAGGTCTTGAGATTGGCCTCCCCGCGTCCAGTGCTGCCGCAAGCTCCAACCTCGTTATCGACGTAAAGCCCGGCACCGATAATGGGCGAATCACCCACGCGTCCCGGGATCTTGAAGGCAAGCCCACTGGTCGTGGTCACCCCGGAGATTTCGCCCTTCGAATTGATGGCGTTGCAGTTGATGGTCCCGTGGTGCCGCAGCATCTGACTCAGCTGCTGCCTTTCCTCTGGATCGAGGTGATCGGGAAGCCGTTCCTGAGGGTCGATCCAATCGTCTTTGGGGCTGAGATCGCGCTTCCACTTGAGCCAGACTCGACGAGCCTTCTCGGTGAGAAGGTTTCGCGGTTCGAAACCCAAGGTCAGGGCGAATTTCAAAGCCCCTTTTCCCATCAACAAGACGTGGTCGGTATCCCGCATCACCCTTCTTGCCACCCGGGAGGCGTAAACGATCTTCTCCAGGGCGGCCACCGCCCCGGCGCCGCGGGTGGGACCGTGCATCACTGACGAGTCCAGTTGAACCACCCCGTCTTCGTTGGGGAGTCCTCCGTAACCGACCGACGTATCCTCGGGGTCGGCCTCGACAATGTTGACGCCGGCGACCACGGCATCCAGAGTATCGGCGCCCTGACGCAGCATGTCCATCGCCTTGGCTGTGGCCCGCAGCCCGTTGGCGCTGGAAATCACAGCGGGCCGACTGCCACCTTCAACGGCCGCGCCCAGAGAACCCGAGGTCTGAGAAGCGGCCAGTCCCGCCGCGGAAACTTTTAGGAACGCTCGTCGATTCATTTGTTTCTCCTTGTTTTGGGTGAAAACTGCCTTTCTTACCCTAACCACCCCCGCCCGGAACTTCAAGGTATTGGGGACGCTTGGGGACGGGGCGACTCTGCAGTGAAAATTGTACGTTGCACTTCCAATCTCGATGCCTTTGACGTGGATCGTGTGAGACAATACGCGAGGTTGGGAGTGGAACGACCAACGAGGGTCTCAAGAGGCGGCAGGAGCAAGCGATGGCGGCAAAATCTTCCATGCAGGGCATGGTTTTCAAAGTCCCGGGACAGCCCTTGAGCCTGGAGGAGGTGCCTATGCCACGGGTGAACTCCGGCCAGGTTCTGGTGAAGATCCGCGCCTGTGCCGTCTGCCGCACTGATCTGCACGTGGTGAAGAGCGAGCTGACCGAGCCCAAGCTGCCCCTGATCCCGGGCCATGAAATCGTTGGCAACGTGGTCGCCGTGGGCGCGGGGGCGGAGCGCTTTCAGGTCGGAGATCGCGTCGGGATTCCGTGGCTGGGATGGACGTGCGGGGAGTGTCGCTTCTGCCTGTCCGGGCGTGAGAACCTCTGTGACGCCGCCCGCTTCACCGGCTACACCCTCGACGGCGGCTATGCGGAATACGCCGCGGCGGACGAGCGCTTCTGCTTTCCCGTAGCGGCCTCTTACTCCGATGTCGAAGCCGCTCCGCTTCTGTGCGCCGGCCTGATCGGCTACCGCTCCCTGGTCAAAACAGGCGACGCCCGCCGCCTCGGGCTCTATGGCTTTGGAGCGGCCGCCCACATAGTAGCCCAGGTGGCAATTTTTCAGGGGCGAGAAATCTACGCCTTCACTCGACCGGGCGATGAAGAGGCGCGGCGGTTCGCAACTCGCATGGGGGCTCGATGGGCCGGGGATTCGACCCAACACCCTCCCGTGGAGTTGGAAGCCGCCATTCTCTTTGCGCCCGTGGGCGAACTCGTCCCTCTGGCGTTGAAAGCGGTCTGCAAAGGAGGGCGGGTCGTCTGCGGCGGCATTCACATGAGTGACATCCCTTCTTTTCCCTACCATCTTCTGTGGGGCGAGCGGCTCCTCTGCTCGGTTGCCAATATGACCCGCAAGGATGGCGAGGAGTTCATGCGGATCGCCCCCCAAGTGCCGGTGAAGACGAAAACGGAGGTTTTCGCTCTGGAAGAGGCCAACCAGGCTCTCCAGCGCCTCGAGTCCGGCCAACTCGAAGGGGCCGCCGTACTGGTCCCCGGTTGAAGACCGGCAACGAGTCAGATTCTTGCATCTCCCAACTGGAGTTCTTGTGGCAAGACGATCGATCTCAGCACCCATGGGCTACCGGACGTCCCACCTTCTGCACCCGCTCCGGTTTCTCTCGACCTATGATCGTCAGAACCTTCGTCCCGATCTGGTGGCGGGGATCACAGTAGCAGTCATCCTCTTGCCCCAGGCGATCGCCTTCTCATCGATTGCTGAGCTGCCCGCGGAGATGGGACTTTATGCCGCCATTGTAGCGGGAGTGATTGCCGCCCTCTGGGGATCGTCCAACCATGTCCAAAGCGGACCCGCCAATGCGATTTCATTGTTGGTGCTCTCCTCCCTGGTCACGACGGTTGCGCCGGGTACTCCTGAGTTTGCGGTGGCAGCTGGAGTGCTTGCTGTCATGGTCGGTTTGTTTCAACTGACCCTGGGCCTGGCCGGACTGGGAGTTCTGGTCAGCTTCGTCTCTCACTCCGTGGTGGCGGGATTCGCCAGCGGCGCCGGCATTTTGATCATCTTCAAACAGCTTCGTTACTTTCTGGGTCTGGATTTCCCCGGCCGCGATCTCGCTGACACGATCAGCGGCCTGGTGACTCACTTTCCCCAGACCCACGCCTTTACGACTGCCCTGGGAGTCCTCACCATCGCCACGGTTGTGATTTGTCGTAAGTGGAAGCTCCGGCTACCCGGCTCCCTCATCGCCATGATCTCGACGTCGCTTGTTGTCTACTTTTTCCGCTTGGACCAACAGGGGGTGAATGTCATCGGAGAGCTGCCAAGCAGTTTCCCCCCCTTGTCCAAGCTGCCGCTGGACCGCGACATGATTAGCCACTTGTCGGCCGGCGCTCTTGCCGTGGGCTCCATCGGATTGGTGCAAACCAGTGCAATTGCTCGCTCGATTTCCACCCAAAGCGGCCAAAGGCTGGACAGCAACCAGGAGTTTGTCGGTCAGGGGCTGGCCAACATGGCAGCCGGGCTCTTCTCTGGATACCCTTGCGCCGGCTCTTTCTCGCGATCGGCAGTCAACTACGAGAGCGGTGCCAGAACGTCAATGAGTGCGATCTTCTCCTCTCTTTTCGTCCTCATTGCTCTTTTCACAGTGGCTCCGCTGGCCGCCTTTCTCCCCCGTTCTGCTTTGGCCGGAGTCTTGATTGTCGCCTCAGTCGGTTTGATCGACCATCGTGAAATCCTGCGCATCTCTCGCGGCGCTCGAAGCGATGCTGCCATTCTGGCGGTGACACTTCTGGGCACCCTGTTCCTTCACATCGAGTTTGCGGTCCTGACCGGAATTCTGCTCTCCTTTGCCGTCTATATCATCAAGACCAGCGTTCCGGAAGTCGTGCCCGTCCTGCCGGATCTGGACTTCAGACACTTCGTTCAGCGCCCGGGCCAGTCCCCCTGTCCTCAACTGGCCATCATGGAAATCCGCGGTGATCTCTACTTCGGCGCCGTCCATCATGTGGAGGAAGCGATCGACCGATTTCTCAGCCGGCAGCCCGATTATCGTTTCTTGCTGCTTCGCATGAAAGGGGTGAACCAATGCGACTTCAGCGGCATTCATGCCCTCGAGAGCATTACCCGGAGTTTCAGGAAGCGGGGTGGAGACGTGTACCTGACCCGCCTCCAGCAATCCATTTTGGAACTGATGCAATCAACGGGCTTCCATGAAGAACTGGGGCCGGATCATTTTTTGCCGGGGGACGCGGCGATCAGGCATCTTTTTCATAAGATTCTGGACCCGGCTGTCTGCATCTATGAGTGTCCTTTCCGGGCCTTCCGGGAGTGCCAGAACCTACCCAAGCGGGAGTACCCGGTCGAAGTCCCCCTCCACACCGAGATTCCCGCCCAGGCGGTGGAGACGATTGCCTCTCACGACCTGTGGAATCAATTGCGGCAAGGCTCCTCTTTATCCATTGTGGACGTTCGTGAGCCTCGCGAATTCCAGCGGGGTCATATCCCTCAGGCTCGTCTCATCCCGCTCCCTCAGCTGCTCGCCAAGAGCGGCGAACTCCCTACTGACTGCACAGTTGTGCTGGTCTGCCGCGGCGGGCGCCGCAGCACGCGCGCCGCCTACATGCTGGGACAAAAGGGTCACGACAATGTCCTGATCCTGGAGGGAGGCATGTTAGCCTGGGAGGCCACTCGGCTGCTGGAAGCGGTTGATCTGCCGGCCAAGGATTGAGCCCATGAACGAAGATCTCCTCTCCCCCAATTTCGGTCTCGATTTGGTCAGAGCGACCGAGGCTTCCGCCATCGCCGCGGGACGTTGGATGGGTCTGGGTCGTGGGGAAGAGGCCGATCAGGCCGCGGCCAAGTCAATGTTTGAAGACTTGGACAGACTCCAGATCGATGGCACTGTCGTTGTCGGCGAAGAGGCCAAGATGGGCCAGCACTCCAGCCTGGACAGTGGACGCAAGGTAGGCACCGGCAGAGGTCCGGAGGTGGATGTGGTGGTGGACCCGATTGACGGCAGGAGTCTGCTGGCGCAAGGACGCCCCGGTGCCATTGCGGTTGCAGGCATGGCGCCTCAAGGCGCCATGTGGTCGCCCGGTCCCGCTGTCTATATGGAGAAACTGGTTGTGGACAGCCAGGTCGCGGAAGCACTGGTCCCGGAGTGCCTGGATGCGCCCGTGGCCTGGACTCTGGCGCTGGTAGCCCGCGTCAAGAAGAAGGCGGTTCGCGATCTGGTCGTCTTCTTACTCGATCGGCCCCGGCATCAAGACTTGATGGACGAAATACGAACCGCCGGCGCCAGAGTCATGCTGCGGATCGACGGCGACATTGCGGGAGCCCTGCTGGCTGCCTCCTCCCGTCACGACGGGGTGGATATCCTGATGGGAATCGGAGGCGTGCCAGAGGGCGTGATCTCCGCCTGCGCAGTCAAGTGTCTGGGCGGAGCCATGCTGGTCCGGTTGGCTCCCCAGAGCGAACCCGAGAGGGACGCGGTCGCAGCGCAGCGTGTCGACACCGGCCGAATTCTTACCTGTGAGGAACTCGTCCACGGCACTCAGATCTTCTTTGCCGCCACCGGAATCACTGACGGCCCTCTGCTCCGTGGAATCCGTTACCACGGGCGTGAGGCGCGAACGGAATCGATTGCACTGCGCTACCAGACCCGCACGCGGCGGATCCTTCATGCCGAGCACCTTCTCAAATGAGGGCTGGAACTGGTAATGGTCAGTCCCGTGAGGCCAAGACCGCTTCGCTCATATGCCCCCTTGCCCCGCTGTCAGAGCCCGGCAGCCGAGGGACAAAACTCCAGGCAACACTGTAAACTGAACCGAAGCGTCAGCGCCCGGCCCAATCCGGATGGCCACTCACTGACGTTCGTGGTTCAGTGACTTGGGGGCAGATAAGTTGCATTGACGGCGTGCTGATCGAGTTCGTGATCCGCGCCCCTCGGGAGTTGTGCGCGCCCGCCTCATTGATCCCAAGCGTCGCCGCTCGGGCTAACCGCGGAGAGCGGACCACACGATTGCAGGCAGCTTCAAGGGAGAGGGCTTTCCCTGGAAAGATGCCAGTCGGGGAGAAAGCTGACCGGCCGTCCGGTGGCCAACAAACCAGGGCGGCGTTGGTCTGACCCGGAAAGGTCCCTGAATCACCGACTTCTGAGGCCGAGAGAACATCAGGGTGTTGTGAACGCTGCCGATTCCGGACTGGATGTCGTAGACATCCTGGCCCGGGAAAGTCCCCCAAGGCGTGATCACCAGACCGTAACCGATGGCCGGCCAGTGATTCAAGGCAACGGTTCCGTAGCGCAAGCGCGAGATGGACCTCTTCACCGCTCGCGCCACCGCCGCATCTTTGAGGGAAGCCGGGTGCACTAGAAGAGTAGCGTTCAGGGTTCCCCACAGGGTTTCGTTGGCGAAGTCGGTGGCGTACTCAATATATTCAGGCACCGTCTTGGCGGAGAGGGTCGTTTCGGCAAAGACCCCGCAGAAGGCTTCGGTTGAAAAGCAGATATCAGCTTCGTTTTCGGGGTTGACGCCGGGAATGAAGCACCAGGGCAAGATTTCCCCACGCCGCTTTCCAAACTCGAGAGCCCCGGGATGGGCCTGGAGGAAAGACGCATAGCGCCCGGCCGCACCCGGGTAATAGGCTGTGCGGGTGGACACCGAGGAAAGCTGCTTCTGGATGGCAGTCAAGAGATCCGGGCGCAAGCTCCACTCGGCCTGCTGGATGATGACCCGTGTGGCGTTGCAGTTGAAACCCGCATTGTTGGTGAGCATGGAGACCAGGTTGCGGGCCTGGAAATCCAGGTCACCCGTTGACCAGGGTCCCGGGACCACAATGACCGGGCTGACATTGCCCAGCTCACTCGTGATCTTTTTGTTCAGGAGCGGCTGTCGCCTGGCCTTGCGCAACTCCCCATCGGAACCGGAACCGAACACAATGGCATCATGGGTTTTGTCCGAGCCAGTGATGTGGATCTCGTCCACCAGCGGATGATGGCACAGGTAGGCCCCCTCGGCCGCGCCCCCGTAAGTGGTACGCAACAGCCCCTTGCTGAAGAGGGGCCTGAGTCCCTTCTCAATCAGAGGACCCAGATACGCATTGACGGGATTCAGCTTCAAGAGAACCACGTGGGTCTCTACGAAGAGTTTGTAGAGGGCATCCATGGGGGCGATGGAAGAGACGTTGCCGGCGCCCAGAACCAGCACCACCTTTCCATCCCGACGGCGGCCCCGGTAGGCTGTGGCCTGGCTTTCGGACAGCTCTTCACGAGTGAGACCGGGCTCCATCCAGATCTCGGCGCCAAAGCCCGCGAAGAGCAGGCGATCATAGGCATCGTGGGGGAACACCTGGACGGCGACTTGACCGTCGGCGCGAGTCCGAACGGGGCCCGAGAAGCCCGGTCGCCCCAGCCGCTGGATGTCGTCCAACGAGCGGCGCAACAGACGCAAATTGCGCAGGATAGCGAAAGGCCCCGCCAACCACTCCTCGGCCGCCAGGGAAGAGTCCATCCCAATCCCCTTCGCCTCCACCGAGGCCAGGACCCACTCCCGCGAAACCTCACTGAAGCTCTGGATCAGCTCGTCCAGGAGGTGAACGCGCCGCGCCAGGGATGCTGAGATCCAGGCGTCCTTCCCGCCGCGGAGAATCTGTAGCGCCGATTTCATGAGTTCTTTGGAGCTGGCGGGAACGCCACCGGCAAACTCTGGAATGGGGATCGTCCCTCGGGTCGGGGTCGCGGACGTCATCCTGTCTCCCGTGACACAAAGTCGGGGACCTTGCGATACTCCATGGCAATCTGACTCTCCAGCAGCTGAAGGGATTCTCCTTTCGTTCGTCCCAGTGCCGAAAAGGGGCGCACGCGGATAAATGGGCCTTCAGAGGGCGCTCGGGCCGAGGCCAGATAGAAAGGTCCGAGGGCTTCAATCGTCACTTGGAAACGGATGCCCTTGTGCTCCCAATTCATGCCGTTTTGAGTATAACCCGACTCGCACTCTTTTCCATCAGGTGGGTACCAGGAATCTCCCCTTTTCCATGAAAACACCTCCCTCGAGATTGGTGATATGTAGGGATCCAGCAAGAGCGCCTCACCAGCAGAAGCGGAAAATGACGAGTCTTCGTCACTCGTGACGAGAACTTTCGATACCCACTGGAGTGCATCCGGGCGAGCCGTGGGCGTCAGCCCGCCGTTTCCTCGCACTCGGCTGGACCCTCAACATCGCCAACCGAAAACCCCCCCGGAGAGGCCCGGAAAAACGCTTCGTCCTTTGTCGCGGTCGTCCCCGACGACGGCGGCCGAGGAGTATCCCGTCCTCGTTCGTTCCGGTTCGGGTAGCCGGCGCTCGGAAACGGTCAGTTTCGCCTTTTCTGTCCCCCGCGGAGTGTGTGACTCTCATCGCCGGCGCCGAGGCCACGATCAGCCAGGGGAAACGGGGGGCTCACGCCCACCGCTCGCCCGGAGAGGGAGCCCCGCCGGAAGCCAGCGGCTGCCGGGCAACAGCGATTCTCGTTTTTGTCGAGCCAGGCGATCCCCCGCTTCCAATCGCCACGGCCCAAAAGCTTCTTTGCCTCGGCTCGACTGGTTTGTCAGGCTGCCGATATCTTCCTGACCTTGAGCCGCTTCCGATTCCGCTCGGCCAACCACAGATCGTACTGCGTTTGCTGGTTGAGCCAGCTTTCGGCCGAGGTGTCAAAAGCAATCGACAAGCGCACAGCCATCTCGGGGCTAATACCCGCGCGCCCATTAAGAATCGCGGAGAGCGTCTTGCGACTCACACAGAGCGCTTCCGCCGCCTTGGTCACCGTGATACCCAAGGGCTCCAAACACAGCTCCCGAAGGACTTCTCCGGGATGGGGAGGATGATGCATCTTCATATCATTACCTCAGTGATAGTCCTGATAGTCGACATCTACGACATCCCGACCCTTGAATCGGAATGTCACCCGCCAGTTTCCACTCACCCGTACCGACCAGGTCCCGCGACGGTCGCCGCTTAACTCATGCAGATACAATCCGGGAAGATTCATGTCCTTGGGTCCCGTCGAAGCGTGCAGCCGGCCTAGAACCAGCCGCAAGCGTTTGGCATGGTGGGGCCGGATGCCGGATTTCGTACCTTTGAGAAACAACCGCTCCAAGCCCTTGTGCCTAAACCCAGTTATCATTATTCTCTATGCCTAGTGTAACCCCTCCAGTTACACGTGTCAAACGGCCCGATCGGATAGAGCCTGGCAGGCTGTAAGAGGTACTCGGAGGACGGGCCGTCATCAACCGATCCTCTGGAGTTGCAGATTGCGAGTTGGAGTTGTCCCAGCCGGCGGAGACTACTGCGTACTCTTGCTCAAGACGCTCTGGCCCGGGTCGAAGGTGAAACCTGCCTTGACGATGTCCGTGATCAGGAGCTTTCGTTGAGGTGGGTCGCCGAAGGGGACGAAATCGATCTTGCGGAAGCGGGCGATGCCGAGTGCGTTGGTGACGGTTTGCTCGGTGTCCGGGAGGTTGTAGGTGGCGGTCACCGTGGCGCCTGGGATGGGGTTGCCGTTTTCGTCCCGCACCAGGACGCTGCCGCTGGTCAGGGCGAAGCGGCCGAATGGAAGCTGGTTGAGAAGGATATTGGCGGAGCGGGCACAGTTGGCCGCGCAGGGAGGATCGGCGATCTTGATGATGAAGGCGTCGTGACCGATGTCTTTGGGCAGCGGGGGATTGACCGCCGGAAAATCGTCGGACAGGGTCGAGCCGGTGGCGTAGGCGTCTCCCGCCGAGTCGATGGCGATGTCGAAGACCCGCTCATCCCTTTCCCCACCCAGGCAGAGGCTGTAGAGGAGGGCGGC
>JBHHYX010000088.1:0-15348 GCA_046757765.1 Acidobacteriota bacterium
CTGGGAGGCGGCCTCTCCGACGCTTTCGTGACCAAGTTCAATTCCAGCGGAACGGGGCTGATCTACTCGACCTATCTGGGCGGTCTGTTGACTGATGAGGCCTGGGGAATCGACGTGGACCCCTCGGGGGCGGCCTATGTCGCCGGCGGCACCTCCTCCTTCGATTTTCCGACCGTGAACCCGTTTCAGGGGACCATCGGTGGAGGTTCCAATCGGGAGGATGCCTTCATCACCAAGATCAGCGACATCGGCCCTCCCCCGGTGTCGGCCGACCTGGCCGTCAGGATCTCCGACTCACCCGATCCAGTGCCCATGGGGGCTACCCTGACCTACACCCTCCTGGTGCCCAACAACGGTCCCGATGGGGCCACTTCGGTGGAATTGACAGTGCGCCTGGACCCTATTCTGGCCTTTGTCTCGGCCACCAGCAGCCAGGGGAGCTGCGGCGGACCCGATCCGTTCAACATGATCCTCTGCCAACTCGGTTCACTGGATGCCGGAGTGACGGCGACGGTGATCATAGACTCCATCGCTCCCATGTCCCTGGGGTCTCTCGGCACCGATGCCTTTGTCTCGGCGGCCCAGTTCGACCCCAACGTGAACAATAATTCGGATCGCGAAGTGACGGACTTGACCTCTTCGGGTTTTGATCTCACCGTGCAGTTGAGAGGCAAAGGTCGTGTGACGAGCAACCCCGCCGGCATCAGCTGCCCCGGCGATTGCAGCCAGACCTTCGGGAGCGGAACCTTTGTGGCCTTGACTGCCCAGCCCGATCCCGGCTGGAGGCTCAGACGCTGGGACGGCGCCTGCGCCGGCACTCCCATCTTTCAGCCCTGTGTGGTCGAGATGTCTGCTGACCGCCAGGTCAAAGCAGAGTTTCGACGGCGGCGGCGGTAAGGTGGCTCGTCGTTCTTGTCTTGGCGAACTCCGGGCCGGATTTCTCACACCCAATCTACTGCGGACCCGGACCTGTCCCCCCACACATGGCATGGCCTTCAGCGTCGGCCGCGATGCCCTCTCCCGGGTCGAGACGAACCCTTCTGGAATGAGTCGAGGGAGTCCAATCCGAGCCTTCGGGAGCGAGCTTGACGCGTCGAATTCTGGCTCCAAGGGCTTTGGATCGGGTTCTCGACCGGAAAGTTGTGCCCATCCCTCTCTCAGTCGGATTCGGAACAGCGGAGGATTGTTTTACAGCAGAGAATCGGGGAAACTGTTCCGGAAGCTGTCAGAGTACCGTCTAAGGAAGATGTTTGACACCATAAGAGCGCGCCCCAGGAATTTCCCAGCAATGGGCCGCGCCAGAATGGGGGAGGTAAGGAGGAAGAGCCAATGCAAGTCACCCTGTTACAACTCTCTGACTTGAGCCATTCTCCAGGGCGATTCGTGCCCTTCTGTCGCGCCCCTCTGGTCTTGTCGATCCTCGACAGACCCGGCCAGTCCGCCGGCGCTCTCCGCAACTTGCGGGGATACCACCTTTTGTCGCTTCTCATCGGCAAGATTCGCTCAACTCAGGTCAAACGTCTTTCAATTCTTTCCCTTTTGGTCGGCACGGCTTGCACGATCTCCTCAGTGTGGGCGCACCCGAAGGCGACCGGAGGCGATGCACCCCTGGCGGCCAGGATCCATCAGGTTTTCGGAAGGCTGCCCCTCCGATTCGAAGAGAATCGGGGTCAGACCGACAGCCGGGTCCGGTTTCTCTCCCGCAACTCGGGTCATGTCGTGTTTCTGACCTCCAATGAAGCCGTTTTCTCCCTCCGCCCCTCCTCCGGTTCACTGGGTCGACGGGCGCCAGGCCATGCCCGGCTTGGCGGAGTCGGCTCGGGTCCGAGCGCTGAGAAGGGACCGGTTACCGGGAAGGTCGTGGCGCCCGTGATCGTGCGCATGAAAATGGTGGGGGCCAATGCCACCCCCCGGGTGAAGGGGATGGAGGAGCTGGCTGGCCGGGTCAACTACCTGGTGGGAAACGACCCGTCAGCGTGGCGGACGCAGATTCGCACCTATGGCAAGGTGCGTTACGAAGAGGTTTACCCCGGCATCAGCCTCTTCTTTTACGGCAACCAGCGGCAACTGGAGTACGACTTTGTGGTGGCGCCGGGAGCCGACCCCCGCCGGGTGCGGCTCCTGTTCGAAGGCGCCAGCCGGCTCCGGCTGGATGGGGAGGGCAATCTCGTTCTGAGCACGGCCGCCGGAGAGATCCTCCAGCGCCGCCCCATCATTTACCAGTCGGTGGGTGGATCCAGAAAGCAGGTCGCCGGCCACTACCTGCTGGAAGAGGGGAATCAAGTGGGGTTTGAAATCGGTGCCTACGACCGCGGCCGACCCCTTTTTATTGACCCGGTGTTCGTCTACTCGACCTACTTTGGAGCCACGGATTATGACGCGGCCCTGGACATCGCGGTGGATGATAGCGGTTCCGCCTACATCACGGGTGTCGTCGGCTCGACCGATTTTCCGACCACGCCCGGAAGTTTCCAGGCACCCGGCGCGGGAGGCTTTGTGAGCAAGTTCACGCCGGCAGGAGACGCTCTGGTCTACTCCGCCCTGATCCAGTTTTCGGGCCTAGCCCTGGCAGTCGACAGCGCCGGTAACGCCTGGGTGGAGAGTGCCGCCGGAAATCTGTTGAAGCTCAACGCCAGCGGCTCGGCGCTATTGGATTCTCAGGTGATTGGCGGCGAGATCGTGGCCCTGGCGCTGGACGATCAAGACAACCTCTACCTGACCGGTATCACTGATTTCAGATTCTCCCCCACTCCCGGCGCCTTTCAGGAGACCTTCGGTGGCGGCGACAGCGATGGCTTCGTGATGAAACTGGATGCTTCGGGGGCCCTCCTTTACGCCTCTTTTCTAGGGGGCAGCGGCTCCGAGATCCCTTTTTCGGTTGCTGTCGACGGAGCGGGAAATGCCTACATTGGGGGCTTGGTTTACTCTTTCGATTTTCCGCTGGTGAATCCTCTTCAGCCACAGATTGGGGGGAGCTCGGATGCTTTTGTTTCCAAGGTCAACCCTGCCGGTTCGGCCTTGGTCTACTCCACTTTTCTGGGCGGGGGCACCAGCGATGAGGGTCACGCTATCGCGGTGGATGCCGCCGGTGCCGCCTACCTCACCGGGGTGACTGTTGCCGGAGACTTTCCCACCACCCCGGGAGCCTTCCAGACCAGCTTTGTGGGCGGCTACGATTCCTTCCTGAGCAAGATCAGCCCCGGCGGTTCCCTGGAGTACTCCACCTATTTCGGAGCCGGGGTGATTGGCTTCGGTTCCGATGACGAGGCCTGGGACATTGCCGTGGATGCTTCCGGCAACGCTATCATCACCGGCCGGACCGACTCCTCCAACCTTGCGGTGACGCCCGACGCTCCGCAGCCAACCCTGGGCGGCGGGCTGTTTGACGCTTTCGTGACCAAGTTCGATACCACCGGAACGGGGCTGGTCTACTCGACCTATCTGGGTGGTGCGACGACCGATGAGGCCTGGGGAATCGACCTGGACCCCTCGGGGGCGGCTTACATCGCGGGCGAAACCTCCTCCTTCGACTTTCCGACCGTGAATCCGTTTCAGGGGACCATCGGCGGCGGCTTCAACCGGGAGGATGGCTTCCTCACCAAGATCAGCGACACGGGCCCTCCCCCGGTGTCGGCCGACCTGGCTGTGAGCATCTCGGACTCACCCGATCCGGTGCCCATGGGGGCTACCCTGACCTACACCCTCCTGGTGCCCAACAACGGTCCCGATGGGGCCACTTCGGTGGAATTGACAGTGCGCCTGGACCCTATTCTGGCCTTTGTCTCGGCCACCAGCAGCCAGGGGAGCTGCGGCGGACCCGATCCGTTCAACATGATCCTCTGCCAACTGGGCTCCCTGGATGCCGGAGTGACGGCGGCGGTGACCATAGACTCCATCGCTCCCATGTCTCTGGGGTCTCTAGGCACCGATGCCTTTGTCTCGGCCGATCAGTTTGACCCCAATGTGAACAATAACTCGGATCGCGAGGTGACGGACTTGACCGCCTCGGGTTTTGATCTCACCGTGCAGGTGAGAGGGAAAGGTCGGGTGACGAGCAACCCCGCCGGCATCAGCTGCCCCGGGGATTGCAGCCAGACATTCGGGAGCGGAACTCTTGTCGCCCTGACTGCTCAGCCGGATCCCGGCTGGAGACTGAGACGCTGGGACGGAGCCTGCGCCGGCACTCCCATCTTTCAGCCCTGTGTGGTCGAGATGTCTGCCGACCGCCAGGTCAAAGCGGAATTCAGGCGGCGGCGAAGGTAATCCGTTCGGTGCCTTGGCGGGAATCGCAAGCGCCCTCGGATCGTGCCGCCCAACCAGAGTTGCGTCGTCCCTCGGAAAAGAGTCTCGTGGGAAGCCGAGTTCTCCGACAGCCGGCATTTTTACACTTTGTTCTCGGTCCCCGACTCGCCAGATCTTGACGTCGAGGGTACAAGACTATACAGTGTGACTATGAAAATAGTTACAAAGGATACCCTAATGAACGCCAAGCGAGTGTCGGTGGCTGAGGGCAAGAAGGGGTTCACCCAGCTCCTCAGGGAGGCTCGGGAGAAGCAAATTCCTATTTTGATCTTCAATCGGCGAATAGGTGAATTTGCCGGCGCCATTCTGGCTCCGGAGGACTATGAGCGGTACGAGAGGCTGCACGCGTATTTCGAGGCGCTGCGTCTCTCCAAGAAATTTGGCCACGTCGACATCGACATCCCCGAACTTGTGCGTCAGTCCCGCGCCGAACTTGAGGAGCGACGGCCCTGAGCGTCAAGGTCGAACCCGAGCTGGTTGTGATCGACGCCAGTGTGTTGCTGGCCTTCTATCTGCCCGCGGAGCGGTACAAGACTGAGGTGCTCGCACTCTTGGAGGAAGCTACAGCCGGCGGGTTGAAATTGGTGGTGCCGACGTTGGCGCGTTACGAGGTACTCAATGCACTTTCCCGGGCCATCCGTGGCCTCAAGAGTGGACAACGCATCTCCTTGAGAGAGGCTCAAGAGATTCTGGCGGCCATGGACGCCATTGGGCTCGAGCAGAGGGATGTTGCGAACCTGGAAGTGGATATCCTGGCGATCACCGAAGAGTACCAGACCAGCGCCTACGACGCTGCTTATCTGGCCCTGGCCGAACAGTTGGGCGCCCGACTCCTCACCGGGGACCGACGATTCTTCAACGCTGTAAGAGGGGCCTACAGGCAAGTTGAACTCGTCGGAGATCATGAATTTCGGAAAGGGTGATGCTCTCATCGACCCCCCTTCCGGCGACCACTTTGCCAGCCGGTGGCCTCAAAAACCAGTGAGGGGGTCAGGTCCGATTCCGTGTGTAGGAACCCGCAAAACCCTTTTGCCCAGGCAAGTCATGACTAGACTTCCGGGGACCCGGTCGTAACGCCTTGTCAGCGCGGCGCTTCCGGCTCTTCGCTACGACCGGTGTGAGAAATCCAGGCGAAAACCAGTGAGGGGTTCACGGGTCGGGCTCTATTGCAGCCGGATCGGTTCCTTGAGCCGGAAGGCGAGCACGGTCTCGGACTCGACTCGCACCCGCTTGCCGTGCAGTGCCTGGATTCCAACACCCGTTCCGGCGCCCGCCGCCGCCCCCACCGCGGCCCCCTTCTTGCCACCGGCAATGGCCCCGATGAGCGCGCCCAGGGCAGTGGTGCCGCCGACGACCTTGGCGGTCTGGCCGCCCTTCCCCTCACTGGCCAACTCAGCGAACTCGGTGCTGGTTCGGTACGTTCTCCCCTCGATTTCAAGGCTCGCCAGCTCGAGAGCAATCTCTTCACTCCCTCTGAGAGTTCCTGATTGCTTGACCCGGATCAGCCGAACCCGTGCCTCCGCACCTTTTGAGGCGACGGTCTTTCCGGCCACCGTCAGAGGCTGTTCCAATGTAGCCCGAAACGTCTCCCCCGGCCGGTTTTGGTCCGAATCGACGGAGTCGATCATGCGCACGGTTACGATGGTCCCATCCTCCAGGGTGGTGGTGTCGGTCACGCCCATCTTGCCGAAGCGGATGCTCTCAATTTCGCTCAGGCTGTAGGTTTCCGTCTGTCCGTTGTCCCTGAGGAAGCGAACTTCCCGGGAGTTCCCCCCCAGATAGGTGCCTTCCATCTGCCTGCCGTCACGGAGGCGCAGCGTGTCGGCCAGAAGAGCCGGCAGGAAGCACACGAGTAGGGCCAGGATCGCGGATGTGTGTCGACGAATCATTGTTCGTCTCTCTCCTTTCTCAGATTTGTGTCTGCTCAAAGCGTCTTCCTATAACCTGAGTTGAGCGATTGTGGCGGATGGGAAGCGCCAAGATGTTGTGTTCCCGCGGGTTGCGGAGACCGCAGGGATACCCGCCGCGGTATGTCGAGGATCGACAAGACCCGCGGGGCGCAACAGATTGGTGCTTACCGCCGTCGAGAATCGCTCAATTCAGGTATAAAGTATACTTTAAGGCTCTGAAAGGATGAATACCGGGCGACTCGCAAAGATTCTCGACACCAGCGCCGTCTCAGCGGCGGCGGTCGGCGGGATTCCGAGTGACGGTGAGTGGAGCTGGTGATGGAAAGGACGAAAACGTTTGCGGGAGTGGACATGTGCAGTAGAGGCGCGGAGAAGGGCAGGCAACCCGTTTGGTTTCCGCGGGGTCGATTTCCCTGGATTTGGAGGTCGACGACGGCGTTGGCTGTGGGGCTGGCCTTTTCGTTGACCCTGACGGCTTCATCCGGCCCCGTGGAGAAACCGGGCCAGGACGTCGTCGGCGAGACGAAGCTGCTCGGCAACGTGCGCCAGTTGACCTTCGCCGGCCGCCGGGCCGGAGAGGCCTACTTCAGTCCCGACGGCTCCCGGATGATTTTTCAGAGTGAGCGCGAGCCCGGGAATCCTTTCTTCCAGATGTATCTGATGGATTTGGAGAGCGGCGATACGCGCCGAGTCTCTCCCGGGTATGGGAAGACCACCTGTGCCTGGTTTCATCCCGACGGCCGGAGAATTCTCTTTGCGTCCACTCACGAAGATCCCCGGGCCCGCTTGAAACAGGAGCGGGAATTGGAGCTGCGCGCGTCGGGAAAGGCCAGGCGCTACAGCTGGGATTTTGATGAGTCTTTCGACATCTTCGAGACCGATCTGGACGGCAGCTCTCTCAAGAACCTGACGCATACCCGGGGCTATGATGCCGAGGGTTCCTGGTCGCCCGACGGAGAGTGGATCCTTTTCGCCTCCAACCGGCGTGCCTTCAAAAGGGAACTCTCGCCGCGGGAAAGGGAGATCTTCGAGAGAGATCCCTCCTATGAGGTGGATCTCTACAAGATGAAGGCGGATGGAACCGGGGTCCGGCGCTTGACCACAACACCAGGCTACGACGGCGGACCGTTCTTCAGCCCCGACGGCCGCCGGATCTGCTGGCGGCGCTTTTCCGAAGACGGCTCCACCGCGGAGATCTTCACCATGAACGTCGACGGCAGCGATCCCAGAGAGCTGACCCACCTGGGTGC
This sequence comes from Acidobacteriota bacterium, assembly GCA_046757765.1. Classification (GTDB taxonomy): domain Bacteria; phylum Acidobacteriota; class UBA6911; order RPQK01; family JBHHYX01; genus JBHHYX01. The sequence goes on from JBHHYX010000088.1 coordinate 7,463, forward strand.
GATGTCCTGGGCGCCCTTCTTTCACCCTTCCGGGGACTACCTGATCTTCACCACCAACCTGAAGGGCTTCAGCAATTTTGAGTTGTACCTGGTGGACGTCGAGGGGAGGTCCGAGCCGGTTCGCGTGACCCACACCGATGGCTTTGACGGACTGCCGGTCTTTTCTCCCGATGGCAAATGGTTGGCCTGGACCAGCAACCGCGGCGCCGACCGACAATCCCAACTCTTTATCGGCGAGTGGGCTGACACCGAGGCAAGGCGCCTGCTGGGCCTGTCGGCGGCGAGACCCGCTGTCGCGGCTGCCTCAGACTGGACAGGGGGGCCGGACCTCAAGTCAACCGTACCGGAAATTCGGCCATCCGACATGCGCCTGCATGTCGGCTATCTGGCTTCAGATCGTCTTGAGGGCCGCCTGACTGGCACCAGAGGGGAGCGGTTGGCGACGGCTTATGTGGCCCGCGTGTTTCGCTCTTTGGGGTTGGCGCCGGCCGGTGATGGAGGGAGCTACTTCGAAGGCTTCGAGTTTACGGCGGGTGTCTCGCTGGGCTCAGGCAACCGGCTCACCCTGGGTGAGGGTCAGGGACCCCGACGGGACTTCAAGTTGGGAGAGGCTTGGCAACCCCTGGCCTTCTCCCGAAACGGCGACGTGTCCCCGTCGGAGATCATCTTTGCCGGTTATGGCATTCTGGCCCCGGGAAACGACCAGTTTGAAGCCTATGATTCCTTTGTCCATCTGGACGTTGGCGGGAAATGGGTGCTGGTGTTTCGGTATCTGCCGGAAGACGTCGTCCCGGCCCGTCGACAGCACCTGGCCCAGTATGCGGATCTTCGCTACAAGACTATGGTGGCGCGGGACAAGGGGGCGGCCGGGCTCATTGTCGTCAGCGGCCCCAACTCTTAAGTCAAGAAGGAGCTGGTGAAGCTCAGCCCCGACGCCTCAATTGCCAGTACCAGCGTGGCTGTGATCTCTGTCACGGATCAAGTCGCATCGAGCTGGCTGGAGGCTGCCGGAAAAGATTTGAAGGCCCTCCAGGATGAGCTGGACAAGGGGACCCCCGGAGGAGGGTTTGCGCTGCCAGGACTGCGCCTGAGCGCGACCCTTGACATCCAGCAGGAGAAGCGACACGGACGCAACGTCGTGGCGCGGCTGAAGGCGGGCGGGGAGAGGAGCAGGGATGTCGTGGTGGTGGGTGCCCACATCGACCACTTGGGGCGGGGTCTGGGGAGCACTTCCCGCGCCCGCCCTGAGGAACAGGGCCGCATTCATTACGGGGCCGACGACAACGCCTCGGGAACGGCCGGCGTCCTGGAGATCGCCCAATATCTGGCTGATCAGAAAACCAGAGGGCGCTTGCGGATGCGCCGGGACGTGCTCTTTGCCGCCTGGTCGGGTGAGGAACTCGGGTTGCTCGGTTCGGGCCATTTCGTTGAGACCTACTCCCACGATCCCCATACCTCTCCCGACGGGGCGGATTCCCTCCGCTCCGCTGTTGCCGCCTATCTGAACATGGACATGATTGGAAGGCTGGACCGCTCCCTTTCACTGCAGGGCGTCGGTTCCAGTTCGATCTGGATGTCCGAGATTGAGCGTCGCAATGCCCCTGTGGGTCTTTCCATCGTGACCCACAGAGACAGTTACCTGCCCACCGATGCGACCTCCTTCTACATCAAGGGAGTTCCGGTTCTGAGTGCCTTTACCGGTACCCATGAGGATTACCATACGCCCCGAGATCAGGCCGAGAAGCTCAACTATGAAGGCGCGGCCAGAGTGGCACGCTTCATGGCCCTGATGGCGCGATCGCTGGCTACCCGGGAGGAGGTTCCAGACTATGTCGCCCAAGCCAAACCCGAAGGTACCGGCAGCCGTGCCGGGCTGCGCGCCTACCTGGGGACGATTCCCGATTACGCCCAGGGTGACGGCAAGGGACTGCGGCTCTCGGGGGTGGCCAAGAACGGACCGGCCGAGAAGGCGGGCGTAAGAGGTGGTGACAGGATTGTGGAGCTGGCCGGCCGTAAGATCGAGAACATCTACGATTACACCTACGCCATCGAGGCCCTCAAGATCGGCGCCACAGTCGAAATCGTCGTCTTGAGGGGAGAGCGTCGGCTCAGGTTCCAGATCACCCCCGGCTCGAGGGAATAGAGCACTGCTGGAAGGCAATTCTCAAGCGAGGCATCTCATCTCAAGACAGTCCCAACTCCTGACCAAAAGATATCTGACCCCTGGATTGAGCGATTCTGCCGCCCGGTGACTGAACCACGTGAGTGGCCATCCGGTTGGGCCGGGCGCTGACGCTTCGGTTCAGTTCCAGCTAGGGTGAGAAATGCGGGATAAGAATATGACACACAGGAAAGTGGTCGCCTTTTTGTGGGATTTTGACGGCACGCTGGTGGACACGCGTCGGCGGAATTTCGAGGTGACGCGCCGGATTGTCCGGGATCTGGGTGCGCCGGTTCGGGATGTCCCGGCCCTTTCCTCTCCTCACCAATACGACCAGGCCCAGCGACGCACCGCCAATTGGAGGGAGTTCTACCGCCGTTATCTGGGGCTGAGCGAGGAAGAGACCGATCGGGCCGGGAAGCTTTGGTCCGCCTACCAGTTAAAAGATGTCCACCAGGTGCCGACCCTGGAAGGAGTCGGTGAGGCGCTGGCCGCTCTAAGAGACTATCCCCATGGCATCGTGTCTCAAAACGCCCGTGAGGTCATCCAGCGCACCCTCTCGCAATCCCGTCTCGAAGATCATTTCGAGGTGATTGTGGGGTATGCGGAAGTGCCGCTCAGGAAGCAGAAGCCGGATCCCGGAGGCCTGCTCCTCTGCCTGCAGTGCCTCAGTCAAGAGCAACCCGGCTATGCGTTCTACATTGGAGATCACGAGACGGACATGCACACCGTTGCCAACGCCAACCAGGCCCTGGAACGACGGGGAGAAGCGATGCGGGTCGTTTCGATCGCCGCCACCTACTGCCTCTCCCGGCCCGAGACCTGGCGCTTCCAGCCCGATTACGTTCTCGACCACCCCTCTGGACTCGTCGACATCAAGAAGGAGTTTGAGAAGACCGAGGCCTGACCCAACGAGACCGTCCCCCGGCAATCGGCGGAGAATTGGAGTCGAAGTTGCTGCCACTACAAAAATTTGGACACGCATTCAATTTCTTGAAGAAATTTGTCGCTTGAAGCCGCCTTTGTACGCCAGTCATCCCTTTGTTAGATCCTGTAAAAGAATCACTTAGCTCTGTAGGTGAGTGAGTGGAACGCGTGTTGCTTGAAAGTAGATCCCAAGCTTTTGTGGAGGGCGTTCTCTGATTGAGCTTGAGGATTTCGGTTTTTCGTGCTATGAAGTGAGTTTGTTTTGGAACAATCTCAGAAGTGAAGAACGCAGTGGGCAGTTGGCGCGCCTGACCCGATCGAGTGGGGACATCGGCGCGCTGCCGGCCCAGCAATATAATAACTACCTTTTCTGAGGAGTTGGAGGATATTCTGGTGAGAAAACTAACAACGAGTGCGGGAGTTCTGGCTCTTGGCATCCTGGTTTTTGCCTTCTTCGGTGGGAGCTTGTGGGCGCAATCCACGTCGACCATCACGGGGGCCATCATGGATGCCACGGGGGCCGTGATTCCCGGTGCGGAAGTGACCATCACCAATGTGGCCACGGACGAGGCCCGAACGGTTGTCACCACCGCCGCGGGCAGGTACCGCGTCAGCAACCTGCTGCCGGGAGATTACGAAGTGAAGGCGACCTTGACCGGATTCAAGACCGCCGTCGGCCAGGTGAATGTCACTGTTGGGCAGGTGGCCCACGTGGACCTGACGCTGGAGGTCGGAGCGGTGAGTGAAGTGATCACCGTCACCGACGCGGCGACTACGGTGGAAACCGAGCAGGGCCGCGTTTCGGGGCTGGTGGACAGGAAGCGGATCGAGGATCTTCCCTTGAATGGCCGCAACATTTACCAGTTGATGCAGTTGACTCCCGGCGCCGTCAACACCACTTCCACCATCTTTGAGCCCGGCCAGAACACCAATGTGAACGGCGGACGGGCCAACATGAACGGATTCTGGATGGACGGCATCACCTCCAAGGGACTGAGCGGTGGAACCGGCTCCGGAGACGGGCCGGGAACCCAGCCCAACCTGGAAGCCATTCAGGAGTTCCGGATTGAGACCCTCAACTTCTCGGCTGAGTTCGGCAACTCGATTGGATCAATCGTCAACGTGGTGAGCAAGAGCGGGTCCAATAAGTTCCACGGCAGCGTCTACGACTTTCTGCGAAACGACAACCTGGACGCCCGGGAATTCTTCGATTCCACCAAGCCGGGATTTGTTCAGAACCAGTTCGGGTTCAGCCTGGGTGGACCCATCGTCAAGGACAAGACGTTTTTCTTTGGTACCTACGAAGGCGCCCGAATCCGAACCGGGGAGAGTTCGGTGGCCACTTTCGAAAGTTCGGCCTGGGGCAACTACGTGACCGCCAACGGTCTACCGGTGGCCAAGTTCCTGTATGGCAACTTCCCGGCCCGACCACTGGAAAGCGTGAGCTCCAGCGTGGGCCAGTACCTGGTCGATTTCGGTTACATCGACACTCCGGATCAGGCCAGCGTGGACGCCTTCCTGGGGAGTACGTTCGGATCCGCTCCCGGGGCGCTCAGCGCGACCGCTCCCATGCTCGGTGAAGCCTCGTTCTTTACGCCCGATGCGACCGATACCAACGGATTCAGCGTCCGCATCGATCACGAGTTCAGCGACAACGACAAACTGTACGGTCGTTACTTTTTTAATGATGTCGATGGACAGGTGGTGGACGCCAGGCCGGCTTTCAACTCGCCTTCGGCGGCACGCAACCACCAGTTGGCCTTTAACTGGACTCACGTCTTTTCACCCACGATGGTCAACGAAGCCCGCACCGGGTTGACCCGCAACATCAACGACATCCTGGCCGGAACGCCTGGTGTGCCGCTCATCACCGACAACGGGTCCGGCACCTCAACCTTTGGTGCCTACAACGGCTATCCCCAGATCTTCCACGAGAACATTTTCACCTGGGCCGACACGCTGAGCATCACCAAGGGGAATCACGGCATCAAGATCGGCGGCGAAATTCGGCGCAATCAGGAGAACAGCGAGTTTAACGTGGGGCGGCCCAGCACTTACTTTTTCGATCTGGTCTATCTGGCTCTGGATGATCCCTATTATCAGATCGGTGGAGTCAATCCCAACTTCGATCAGGGTCCCGGCCACGCGGAATTGCAGAGCAATTTCAGAGGCTGGCGAGGGACTGAGGTCGGCATTTTCTTCAACGATGACTGGAAGGTCAGACCCAACTTGACCTTGAACCTCGGTCTTCGCTGGGATTGGTACAGCCGGCTGACGGAAGTTCAGAACCGGGCCACCGCTTTTCAGTTGGGAGGCGGCTCGAGCTTCATCGAGAGGGTCGCCACAGGTTCCTTCATCGGACCCGTGGACAGTCTTTCTCCCGATGATTTCAACAACTTTGGACCCCGTCTTGGCTTTGCCTGGGATCCCTCCGGTGAGGGCAAGATGTCGGTGCGGGGAGGTGTCGGGGTCGCTTTCCAGAGCGGCATCTTCAACCCTCTGGCCAACTCGCGTTGGAATAAGCCTTTTTATTCCTTCAATCTCGTCTGCGACGTTTGCGGGCGACCCAATGAGGTGATTCTCTATGGTCCCCAGGACGGGAGCGCCGTCCGCGCCGACGGACCCAACAACAATCCTGGAGCGGGCACGTTCGAGGGCAACATCATTGCCTACGAGCCCACCAACGCCAACAAGGCGTTTCTGAGTGGAATTCCGAATCCCAAGATTCGCGATCCCTATACCATGAGCTTCTTCCTCGGGATTCAGCGTGAGATCTTCCGCGACACCACCTTCGAAATCAACTACGTGGGCACGCTGGGACGCAAGCTGATCCGCGCCGAGAACCCCAACCGTTTTCCGGGGGATCGGATCGGAGCGCCCAATCCAGCGACGGGCGCCGACGCGGGAGATCCGGCTTTCAACCGGTTGAACCCGAATGAAGGCACCTTGCGCTTCTGGGAGGACAATACCAACTCCAATTACCATGCCTTGCAGGTTCAGCTGAACCGGCGCTATTCGAATGGTTTTGCCATCAACGCCAACTATACCCTGGCCAAGTCTCTGGATACTCGCTCCACCTGGCACAGCGGCGCCACCAGCGCCAACCGCCAGCAGGAAGGTTTTTCCACCGATTTCTTCAATGTCCGGCTCGATTACGGCCGTTCCATCTTCGACGCACGCCACCGGGCGGTGATCAACTTTCTGTGGGATGTGCCCTGGTTCAAGGACTCCGACAGCGCTTTGGCCAGGAACGTCCTGGGTGGGTGGCAGTTCAACACCATTGCGACGGTTCAGTCGGGCCAGCCCTTTACGCCCTTCTGCGGCCGAAGCTTTCCGGGAGGCTGCGACTTCAATGCGGACGGCAACAACAATGACCGGCCCAACACGCCGGCCGCCGGAAACGACATCAGCAGCGGTCGCAATGATTTCGTGAATCCCAACGCCGGGATCTTCAACATCCCCAACGCGAGCACAGCCTCCACAGCCGAGAAGCTGGCCTTCTTCGGCGTGCCGGTGCCGGGGACCAACGGCACGCTGGGACGAAACACCTTCGAAGGTCCTGCATTCGCCAATGTCGATTTCTCGATCTTCAAGGATATCAGCCTGGCGGCGTTGACCGAGGAGGCTCACCTGCAGTTGCGCTTCGAGTTCTTCAACATCTTGAACCGTCCCAACTTCTTCCAGCCTCAGCCGCGCATTGACCGGAGCACCTTTGGCCGGTCGACCGCGCTGTTCGATGCCCGGGAGATCCAGTTCGGAATCAAGTTCCTCTTCTAAGGACTCGTTCCCACAACCAGGGAAATGAAAAGAGGCGTTCTCGTCATCGGGAACGCCTCTTTTTTTGTCCCGACTTGCAGTCGAGGGTCTGGCGTTGTTGCCCTCAGAGCCCACTTGTAACGAAACCCTATGAATAATGGGGACTGGTTCCGCTCGCCTGTAGCATCATAAGAGATCGTGGCCTTTGCAGCCTGCCCCAACGGGGCAACATATGTCAGCCCGGGGCAACGCCCTGGGTGGGCTGCTTGTTGAGATAGAAAGCCCTGAAAGGGCGACATAGGGGATACTGGAAGCGTGCCACAGTCCCGGGCCAGAGAGATTGTGTCGGCCAGGGGAATGCCGGGTACGGGTACGTGTACGACCGAGGCACCCTAGCCCGCATTTCTCACAAACGATCTATTGCGGAGCCGAATGCGTCCACCCTGACTGCGTTACGCTCGGTCGGCCTGCTCGACGTAGTGTACAGTACGCCTGCGCGGGCCTCCGTCGCAAGCCTTGTCAGGGCGGTGACCCGACTCCTCATGACGAAAGCCCCCGTGAGGTTCGGAAACCCCGGGCTGGAAGACACAATCCCTGCGGGATTGACGCAACTATCATAGCGCGGTTGGCAGCGGTTGTCCGCCCCACCGGCCCAGTCCCGGTGGTTCTCGGGTTTGACAACCTTGATTGGTCCGAAGGGTAACCAAACAGTTCATGGAGTTGTCAAACCCGCTTCCACCGGAACAAGTCCGGCGGGGCACCACGCTCCAGCCGCTGGCTTTGCATCGGTTGAGCAATTCTGGCGACAAGTCACTGAACCAGGAACGTAAGTGAGTGGCCATCCGGATTGGGCCGGGCGCTGATGCTTCGGTTCAGTTTACAGGGCAAGTGCAACGGGCGCGCATGTCGTCAAGGCGACGCCTTGTCAGCCCGGAGCCTTCACCGTTTCGTAACGACATCCTATGAGTAATCCGGGCTAAGGGCTCAGGCAAGAATAACTTCACATTTTGGCATCTCATCTTCACACCATCTTCGGCCGCTC
>JBHHYX010000089.1:0-15148 GCA_046757765.1 Acidobacteriota bacterium
CCGGGGGCCTCGGGCGTAACGCCTTGTCAGCGCGGCGCTTCCGACGCCTCGCGAGGAAACCTGGCTGGTGCATAATCCGGGCTAGGAAGCGAGTTCTGTGTCGATAAAGGCGCGGGCGCGATCGTAGTCTTCGAAACTCTTTTCCGCCTGGCGAAAATCCCGGTGGTGCACTCGTCGGTGGCCGTTACAGGTTTGTTCGCCCAGGAAGGCATGCAGCATCTCGTGGTAGACCACGAAACAGACCACGTATTCCGGTACCAGTGGGTGGTCGAGACGGCGATTGAGGACGATGGCCTGGTGGGCGGGATCGTAGTGTCCCAGCGCCCTGCGATAGCTTCTGGGACTCCAGGAGAGGTGACGGGCCTGGACCTGATTGTCGAAATAGTCACGGTTGAGCTGCCGGAAGATGGCCTTTAGATCGAATACCTTGCCAAGGGATGAGGTCAGGCGTTTCACCCCCCTGCGACTCCGCACGCGAAGAACCTCTTTCCGGATGCGGGGCCTGCCGACGTAATCCAGGTACGGCCGCCGGTACGCCTCCGGTGCCGTGCGATGGAAAAGTCTGAACAGGAGGATGGCCAGGACAGACCGAAGCACTGCCCCGGGAGCGTCGGCCAGAATGTCACTCACCCGAACGAACACTTGCCCTTGCCGGACCCGAATAGTGTGTTTGAGACTGGTATACGGATAGAACTGAAAGGAGAAGGGAGGGACCGGATTGCCTTTGAGGCGGCGGTAGAGTTGAGCAAAGGCCTGTGTCAGCGCCTGGTCACACCATTCCGCGGCCGTGCCCGCCCGAGTCTCCGAGAGGGGTCCGGTGGGTCGAGGTCCGGATGGAGCCACGGGGCCCTTCACCCCGGTGTCATTGTCGGGGGCCAACGCTTTCCTTCACAAAGCGAACGATATCATCCGTGCGGCTGCCGGGCTGGAAGATAGTGGAAACGCCGATCCTCTTCAACGGTTCGATGTCTTCGCTGGGAATGATCCCCCCCCCGAAGACGAGGATGTCCTCAGCGCCTTGCTCTTTCAGGAGATCCATGATCCTTCTAAAAAGGTGCAGGTGGGCACCGGACAGAACCGAGAGTCCGATCGCTCCCACGTCTTCCTGAATGGCTGCCCGCACAATCTTTTCCGGAGTCTGGCGCAAACCGGAGTAGATCACTTCGATTCCTGCATCGCGCAAGGCCCGAGCCACGATCTTGGCTCCGCGATCATGCCCGTCCAAACCCGGCTTGGCGATCAGAACACGAATCATTCCCCGATTTCACCTTCCTGAGCTCGCATGTCTCACAAACGACCTGTTGCGGAGCCCAATGCATTCACTCTCAGTGCGTTGGCCTCTGTCGGCCCGCTCGACGACCTGTACAGTACGCCTGCGCAAGTCCTCTGTCACAAGACTTGTCAGAGCGGCGTCTTCGACTCCTCACAACGAAGGGCTGTGAGAAATGCGGGCCAGTCAAAATGCGGGCTCCGTGTAGGATCCGAACACTTCCTTGAGCGCATTACACATCTCGCCGACGGTGGCGTATTCGCGAACGGCCTGAAGGAGGAAGGGCATCAGGTTGGCGTCGCCGCGAGCGGCTTGTTGGAGCGCCGAGAGCGCTTGCCGCACAGCCCGGCCGTGGCGTCTTGCCCGCAGTCTCTTGAGCCGTGCACGCTGCTGTTGCAGGACTTCCTCGCCGATCTGAAGGATCTCGGTAGAAGGTTCCTCATCGATCCTGAAGTCGTTGACGCCGACAATGATCTTTCTCTTGCTCTCCACCGCCTTCTGGTAGTTGTAGGAAGCTTCCTGGATCTCCCTTTGGGGAAAGCCCTGCTCGATGGCGGCGATCATTCCTCCCCTGTCATCAATCTTCTTGAAGTACTCGAGGGCTCCCTCCTCCATGTTGTTGGTGAGAGACTCGACGAAAAAGGATCCTCCCAAAGGATCCACCGTGTGGGTCACACCACTCTCATAGGCCAGGATTTGCTGGGTGCGAAGTGCAATCCGAGCCGTCTCCTCGGTGGGGAGGGCCAGGGCCTCATCCAAGGAGTTGGTGTGAAGAGAATTGGTCCCCCCCAGCACCGCTGCCAGAGCCTGAAGGGCGGTGCGAACAACATTGATCTGGGGCTGCTGCGCTGTCAGGCTGCAGCCCGCTGTCTGGGCGTGGAAACGACATTTCCAGGAGCGCTCCTCTTGAGCTTGAAAACGGTCTCGCATCACGTGTGCCCAGAGCCGACGAGCGGCTCGATACTTACCGATCTCTTCAAAGAAGTCGTTGTGGGCGTTGAAGAAAAAGGACAGGCGAGGCGCAAACTGGTCCACATTCATGCCGGCCGCGATGCAGTTCTCGACATACTCGATTCCGTCGCGCAGGGTGAAGGCCAACTCCTGCACAGCGGTCGAACCCGCCTCCCGGATGTGGTAGCCGCTGATGGAGATGCTGTTGTAACGGGGCAGGAAGTCGGTGCAGAACCGGATGGAGTCGACCACCAGCCGCATCGAGGGCTGGGGTGGGTAGATCCATTCTTTCTGGGCGATATACTCCTTGAGGATATCGTTCTGAACGGTTCCACTGATCCGCGCCAGATCCGCCTTCTGTTTCTCCGCCACCACGACATACATCGCCAGCAGGACGGCGGCCGGGGAGTTGATCGTCATCGACGTGGTGACCTTCTCCAAGTCAATTCCTTCGAAAAGAATCTCCATATCCTCGAGAGAATCGACGGCCACGCCACACTTGCCCACTTCGCCGGCCGACAGCAAGTCGTCCGAATCCAGTCCCATCAAAGTGGGCAGATCGAAGGCGACCGACAATCCCGTCTGTCCCTGCTGCAAGAGAAACTGGAAACGCCGGTTCGTCTCTTCGGGCGTGCCGAAGCCCGAAAACTGGCGCATGGTCCAGAGCTTGTCACGATACATGGTGGCGTGAATGCCGCGAGTGTAGGGAAACTCTCCCGGTCGGGAAAGATCCCGCGGCCTCCCCTCAAGGTCGGAAGGGAGATAGACTGGTTTGACAGGCTGTCCCGAAACGGTGGTCATTTGGGCTTCCCGGCGAGTCCCCGCAGGCGGAGACTTGGCCTTTTCAACCGCTTTCATGCCTCTGATTAGACACAATAAGCACCGGGAACGTCAAGGTTTGGAGGTTTGCGTGGCTCTCTTCTTCTGTTCCAGTTCGACCGATTTCTTGAAACAGCTCATGGCATGGTCATCCTCTCCCATCTTCTTGAACAGGTAGGCCTTTTCTTTATAGAGCTCTGCCTGGAGATCTGGTTCCGTGACCGATTCAAGTCCTTGGTTCAATACCTCGTGAGCCAGTTGATGCTGCTTCTGATGGAGGAGGGCGTGGCTGATCTCCTTGGCCTCCTGGACCAACAGATGCTGGTGTTTGGCCGGGAAACTCATGGAAAACACTTTCTTGGATTCGGCCAATACCCTGCCGTACTGCTGATTCTTGATGAGCAGCATGAGGATCTCATGTTGAGACTCCGCGATGCTCCGCATTTTTTCCCAGTTCCCCTGGCCGATGGCGGCTGCGGTGGAAGTGAGAACGAGAAACGAAAAGGGGACGACTCTGGTCATTGGCGCATCACTCCGTCGCGAACGGGTTTCTCTCACTCTCTTCTTCAGTGTCGGGAGCAAACGGGTTGGCCGCCTCCCAACCGACCTGCTGGGCATGGAGCAGGGTCTCATGCTGGATCTCGAGGCGGTCCCGATCCCTGACAAAACCATTCAGCCTGCTCTCCCACTCGGCGGCATCCACGGCTGAGGACCAATAGAGTCCAGCCGAGAGGGCCACCGCAATGACGACCGTTGCGGCAGCTGGAAGGAGAGTCAGCCGAAAGAGCCGCCGGCCCCGAATGTAGAACCCGCCCCTGAGACTGGAGATTTCCAGACCGATGCGATCCCATAGCCGCGGATCGAGTTCAATCTCGTCCAGGGAATCCACCAACCGGTAGGAGTAAAGAAGAGACTCGTAATCCTCATGGCAGTCGGGACACTCAGCGAGATGTTCCCGGACTGCCGTCCTCTCGGGTAGGCTCAGTTCACCATCAATGAGTGCCGTCAGCCGTTCAGAACAGGTTTGACATTCCATAGTTGTTCCCCAGATACCTCTTGATCTTGTCCCTCACGGCGACCCTGGCACGATGGATGTCTGATTTAACCGAGGGGAGCGAGCGGCCAACCATGGTGCTGATCTCCTGATAACTCAACTTGTGCAGCGCCGCCAGCACGAAGACTTCACGGTATTTGTTGGGAAGCTCGTTGATCACTTGTTGAAGCATCCCCTGTAACTCATCGGAGAGAATGTGGGCTTCGGGGCTCTTCAGGGGAGAGGCCAGCTGGTGAACGTCGGCCGCCTGCGGACCCGCCTCCGGCACAATCGGTTCGAAATGAGGCCGCTTGGTTCGGAATTTTTGATAGACGTTGTTCTGGGCAATCCGAAAGAGCCAGCTTTGAAACTTCCTGCTTTCCTTTAGCGAATCGATCTTCTTATAGGCGAGGATAAAGGTGTCTTGTGTCAAGTCCTCAGCGTCTCCACGAGAGCCGGTCATGCGGTAGATGTAGTTGAGTATCTTTCTACCATAAAGGCCGTATAACTGTCGAAACGCATCTGCATCCCCCCTCTTTACTTCGGCAACCAGCTTTTCCAGCAAGTCTCCCGAGACCGGAGGGGCTGACCTGGACCTTCGTCCTTTGCCTTTGGTTCCCTTTATCACTGATAAGGCTCTCGATGAAAAGTTGCAAACTTATTCCATCCGGCTCGAGTCTCACTCCGGCAACTGAATGCGCGACTTTAACCCGCATTTCTCACAGCCAATCTACTACGGCAACGGATATGCCCGCGGCTAATGCGTTGCACTCCGTCGGGCTCCTCGACCTGCTGTTCAGTGCGACTGCGGGGCCCTCACCCTTCGGAAGCACCAAATCCCAAGATCCCAAGGACCCCTCTGTCCTTTGGGATTTTGGGGCTTGGTAGTTGGGGCTTCCCTTTGGGAAGCAACGCCTTGTGTCCACACGCATCCCCACAGCCTCGCTACGACCGAGTGTTTGAAATTCGGGTTAACCCGAGCTTCCGGACCTCCCAAAAAGGCGCGAGTAGGCCTCCCGGACCTTCGGTTGCTCACCTTGTCGAGCCGGCGATTCACGCCCCCCCTCTTGCCGGATCTGAGAAAGGGACCGAGCCGCGATGGTCCCAACCTGGAACCCGAGCCGCGCCGCCTCCAGGGCAATAGAGTTGGCGCTGAGCCGGGGAATCGCTTGTCACGAGCCTCTAACGATAACAGAAAGCAGGGAGGTGGGTAAGTCGTTTCACAGCAGGTGTGGGCCGGCAGCCCAGAAGACGGGCAATCGCGCCGTTTGCCCGGCTGGCGCGGGGTCAGATCGGAGGGCCCTGTTAACGTTGGTTGGTCCGAACCGCCATCTTGCTGCTTCCCGGGCCCTTGCATATTTGGGAACGCTCTCCAGGTGTCGCTCGTGAAAAGGGGCAGAAGGAGGAATCATGAAAATGCAAAGTCGTTTGGCGGTAGTTGCAGCCGGGTTGAGTCTCATGCTTCCGGCATGGGCTCAGTCCAGGCAATCGGTAGAAGTTTACGTGGGCGGCGGCGGTTATCTGGGGGTTGAGCTCCGCGACGTGACATCCGACGATGTGGCCAGTCAGAAGCTGGATCGAGAGGCGGGCGTCTACATTGAAGACGTGCGCTCCGGAACGCCGGCCGAGGAATCGGACTTGCGGGCGGGAGACATCATCCTCGAGTTCTCGGGCCTCCCGGTTCTGAGTGTTCGGCAGTTTCAGAGACTGGTTCAGGACAGCCCCGCGGGACGAACGGTGGAACTGGTTCTCCAGCGAAACAATCAGAAGATCACGAAGACCATTGAAGTGGGGCACTATCCTCGATTCCGCGGGGGGCATCCTCGTTGGTTTGCCGGCCGAATTCCGGAAATGGATATCGAAATCCCCGAGTTGGAGGTCCTGCCTGAAGGGCGGGGCAACGGTTTTGTCTTTTCCACCGGCCGGCTTCGACTGGGAATTCGAGGAGAGTCATTGACGCAACAGATGGCCGAGTTTCTGGGAGTCCCCGGCGGGGAAGGCATCCTGGTCATGGAAGTGATGGAAGGGACGCCCGCGGCCTCGGCCGACCTGAAAGCCGGCGATGTCATCGTGTCCATCGATGGCAAAGACGTTGGCGAGATTCGAGAGCTCTCCAAGAAACTCAGCTCCGGCCCCCACAAGCTGGAGATCGTGCGGGACAAGAAAGAGCGAACGGTTGCCGTGGAGATCAGGAAGAAAGAAAAGCAAAGGAAGGGACGTTCTGTCCGTCTCTAGCCCGCATTCTACTCCATCGGAGAAGTCGTTTGGGCTGAGTGAGTTGCGCTCCGGCGGGCGCGGTCAGAATCGGGGTTTCGGCTCCCCATGACAAAACCCTGGGAAGAATTCGAGCCCGACAGGTTGCCAAGGGGTCGGACAGGTCCCGCTGTGGCCCAGATTTCACTCGGGTGGGCGACGACACCCTTTTCTCTTTCCGCCCGCCTGGCGGCGACGGCCAGCCTGACCAACTTGCGCGTGTCACAGCCCTCAAAAATCTTACCTGCGATCTTAATTCTGTAAAGCATCTTTCCTTTCCATTCCCAGGGGGAAGTCAGAACCCACTCCCTAGCCCGGACTATTCACCAGCTTTCTGCTGCGGCGCCGTTATCATCCGCGCGCTTCCGACGCCTCGCGACGAACCTGGTGTATAATCCGGGCTAATGTGTCGGCGTTTCCCGTGCCACTGTCTTCGCCCAGTTCTCAGAGCTGGCAACTGGCAGCAGCCGAGGGACAAAACTTCATGGAACACCGCAAACTGAACCGAAGCGTCAGCGCCCGGCCATCCGGAGGGCGACTCACTGACGTTCGCGTTCAGTGATCCGGTGACGCCGACTCAATGTCAACTGAACCGAAGCGTCAGCGCCCCGGCCATCCGGATGGCCACTCACTTACGTTCGTGACTTCAGTGACTTGGCGGCAGACTCGGTGCTGCTTTGACGACGCCTGCCCCCCTGCCCTGCCTTCCCCTGTTGTTAGAGCCTGAGAGCTGAAAACGGCCGAAGCACGAAATCTCAAATCCGGGCTAGAGCCCCCTTGGTGACGAAAACGTACCAACTATGCGGGTTAGTATTTCCTCATCACTCCGACCACCACTCCCTGGATGCGCAGACGGTCCTCGCGCACATAAATCGGCTCCAGAGCGAGATTGGCCGGCTGCAGGCGAATCATTGCGCCTTCCCGAAAATACTTCTTCAAAGTGACCTTTTCTTGATCCACCAGGGCCACCACCATCTCACCGTTGTGGGCCAGGGCCCGCTCCTCCACGACGATCAAGTCCCCATCCTCAATGTGTTCGTCGATCATCGAGTCGCCGCTGACGCGCAGTACATAATTCCTGCCTCGTGTCAGGAAGCTGGCGGGCACGGAAACCTCCTCGGAGTTGGAGACAGCCTCGATGGGCACCCCGGCGGCCACCAGGCCCAGCAGCGGAAGCGTGGGCGCAGCGGAGCCTTCCGGGACGAGTAACTGAATGGAGCGGGCCTGGTTGGACAGGCGTCGGATGAACCCGCGCTCCTCCAGCGCCCGCAGGTGTTTGAAGACGCCATTCAGAGAGGCAATTCCGAAGTGGGCGGCAATCTCCTCCAGCGAAGGAGAATAGCCGTGCTCCCGCAGGTAGCCTTGGAGAAAATTCAGTATTGCCCTTTGACGTGCAGTCAGCGCCATAAGAATCCAAGTATGGTGAAACAAAGGTGAAGTTGTCAAGCCAAAAAGTGAAAGAAAGGTGAAAAAAGTGGCGAACTCGGTGATTCCGGCACGCACTCAGGGTGCGGGGCCCTCCCCCCGTATTCATCGGAAGTCGCTGCCAAGCGCCGCGCCGATAGATAAGACGCCTCCGACCGGCCAGGGGTGTGCCTGCCGAGTCTTGATCGGTATCGCTATTCGGGTATCGCTATCGTCCCGGATTCCAATGGCTGGGGGAATGCACATGATGTCGATTGCCGATCCCGACTCACAGCACCTTTTGCTCATGACTACAGATCATTCCCTCAACCTGAAGCCGACGAAGTTGGTGTGATAACCTGGAGGGGAGAGCGTCTCATGGAGGAAAGTGAACGACGACAAAGGCTTGTTGAGGAGGAAAGGAAGAAGATTCGCCGACTCCGGTTTCTTGTGGATCTGACCACCAATGTCCTGTACCAGGATGCCACTTTGAGCCTGCAGGAGGCCCGCCAGTTGATCGGCAACACGGAGAAGGCCGTCTTGAGGCTGTTTCCCGGCAAGGAGCGCACTTTTGAGATCGTCTTGTTGAGCCGTTTTGAGCGCATCCTGTACGAGCGCTGGGGAGTGGGTCTGGACTCCCGGGTTCAGTAGAGCCACAGGCCTGCGAGATGTGCACGCTCGAGTCGAGGGCTCACGACCTCTTCCATCGCGAGTCCAGGATCAGTGTCACCGGTCCGCTGTTGACGAGGGCGACCTGCATGAGAGCCTGGAAGCGGCCGGATTCGACCACCAGCCCGTGAGAGCGCAGATCCCGCACCAGGAGCTCGTAAAGCGGCCGGGCGACATCAGGCGAGGCGGCCCGGGAATAGCTGGGACGGTTTCCCTTTCGGCAGTCCCCGTGGAGAGTGAACTGGGGCACCGCCAGCACACTCCCCCCAATGTCCGTGACGGACCGATTCATCTTTCCCTCGGGATCATCGAAAAGTCTCAGGTTGAGGATTTTCTTTCTGATGAATGCGAGGTCCTTGGGGCCGTCGTCTCGCTCGACGCCGATGAGGACAAGCAACCCTTGCGGGATCGCCGCAACGAGCTGGTCGTCAACCTTGACGCTGGCTTCCTCGACCCTCTGGATGACGGCGCGCATGAGATTGACCTCAAAGATGCTATCTTCCCCGCTGGCTGGCTGCTTTTCAACCTTGAAGGTCGCCAGACCCAGTTCAAGGTCCCAGTGTGATCTCGTGCTCCAGCGCCGGGACATTGCACGGACAAGCGCGATTGGATATCCTCAACCGGTGCAATTCGGCTTCAGCTGCGGCCTGACGACTCTCAGCTCTGTCCACTTCGACGTTGACGGCAAAACGAGCCTCCAGGTCGTCAGAGATCGCCGCCGGACCGCTTTCTCCAGCTCGGACTGTGCAAGTCAGGTAAGAGGCCGGCCGCCAGAGCAGTCCGAAGAAGGAAATGTGATGACCGGGCCTGCCCTGGAGATGCGCCACCTGGAAAAACTCAGGGTTAAGTCCAAGTAAAAGCTTAATCTTATGAGAGAACCAGCGAGGATGAACTGGTTGACAAAGACTCGAAGCCCTGATTATGATTGGGCCACTTCGAGGTTTATGGGAAGATTGGCACGCCAGTGAAAAACAGCAGTCTCGAATTAACTTTTGGGAGCCAACTTCAGTATCTG
The DNA here is from genome assembly GCA_046757765.1 of Acidobacteriota bacterium. GTDB lineage: Bacteria > Acidobacteriota > UBA6911 > RPQK01 > JBHHYX01 > JBHHYX01. Next base: position 9,415 of record JBHHYX010000089.1, read on the forward strand.
GAGATTGTTCAAGACGTTTCCGACAATATCAGTCGCCTGGTGGGGTTCGACGACGACGCGCGCTACTGGATCAGTCTTTCCGTCCGTGAATCCGTCATTAATGCCATACTGCACGGGAATCACCAGGACGAGAGAAAGAGAGTCGGCGTCAGCTTCACCATCGCTTCAGACCGCCTTGTCATTTCGATCCAGGACGAGGGACAAGGTTTCGAAGAATCCAAACTTCCCGACCCTCTTGATCCTAACAATCTGCTCAAACCGAGTGGCCGCGGGATTTTCTATGTCCGTTCGTTCATGGACGAGGTGCGCTACAGAGTTCGCCCGGAGGGCGGGTTGGAAGTGACCATGGAGAAAAGATTGAACCATAAGCAAGGAGGAGAGAAGAAATGAGAATTGATACGGAGCAGGCGAACGGGGTAACGGTACTGACTATTGATGGAAAGATCACGATTGGAGAGGGAAGCGCCGAAGTCCGTAAGACGGTACGGGAGCTGTTACAGGCGGGCAAGAAAAACATCCTCCTCGATCTTGGCAATGTGAGCTATGTCGATAGTTCCGGAATCGGTGAATTGGTCAGTTCTTTCACCACGGTGACCAACCAGGGGGGGCAGCTCAAGCTGCTCAACCTGACCAAGAAACTACAAGAGCTCCTGGCCATCACTAAGCTCTTGACGGTCTTTGACTGTTACGAGGATGAAAAGGACGCTCTGGCCAGTTTTTCCTAACTCCGGGCTTGGGGAGTCTGACGTGGAAGTGAGAGAGTGGGCATCAAGCTCAGCCGACCGGAACTCCGAGGCGGCTCCCCCCGGGTTGGTCTCGGCTCTGAGTTGAGACGCATTCCCGCGGCTGCCTGCGTCGGCCATGCCGCCCACCCTCGAGACTCCGCGGTTCTGCGAGGAGTTCCTTGCGCCGCAAAGAACGTCTCAACCCCGACCCCAATCTTTTGGGAGTTTTCACGGGCGTGACCAAGTACTCCCTCTACGTGATTGACGGAGAGGAACAGTTCCCCTTTCTGCGGGGAATGATGACCCATTCTCTCATCGAGCGGGGCCTCAGTTTCAAGCAGGCCTATGACGCTGCCAACCTGGTGAGAGAGCGCCTCCGGGACAAGAAGACGGTCACAAGAAGGGAGTTGGAGAAGCTGACCAGCTCGATCCTGAAGGAGAAATATGGTGACCGTTATGGTCAGAAGCCGGAACCGGTGGTGTCGCCCTCTCCCACTATTCTGGTCAAGGGAGAGGAGGCGATGCCCTTCAGCAAGGGGATTCTCTCCCAGTCTCTTCAAGCCTCCGGCCTCGACCCCTCGATCGCCTACGCCATCGCCCGGGAGATCGAGAAATCACTCTTCCAGGAGAAGCGGCTCGAGATCGAGCGAAATGAGCTCCGATACCTGATCTATACGACCATCCTTGAGAAACACGATCCAGCTTTTGCCGAGAGATACCTGCTGTGGAGACTCTTCAAGGCGCCGGACAAGCCTGTTGTCATCCTCTTTGGCGGCGCCACGGGAACGGGTAAGACCTCCGTCGCCCACGAGGTGGGACACCGCTTGGGCATTCCCCAGATTCTCTCCACCGATACCATTCGCCAGGTCATGCGAATGATGTTCTCCTATGACCTGCTGCCGGCCATCCATTCTTCTTCTTTTGAAGCCTGGAAAGGACAGACTGCCCCGGACATCGCTGGGGGAGGGGCGGTCCTGTCCGCCTTCAAGGAACAAACCTTGCGCGTACTGGTAGGGGTGCGGGCGATTGTGACGCGCGCCATTGAAGAAAACACCAGCATCGTGATTGACGGCGTCCACCTGGTTCCGGGCCTGATGCGCTTCGAAGACCTGGAAGATCAGGCTTATGTCGTCCCGGTCGTCATCTCCACGCTGAACCGGCAGAAGTATCTGGAGCGCTTTCCGGCCCGTGAACACCAGGCGGTCAACCGGAGGTCGCGGCGATATCGCCAGAACTTCGAGTTCATCCTGCGCATCCAGGACTACATCCTCGAGATGGCTGAAGAGCACGGAACTCCTATCATTGAGAACAACAACCTGGATGAGACGGTCTCCTCCATCCTGACCGTTATCACCAATGCGTTGGGAGAAAAGCTGAACGTCAACCGCGAGGAGCTGGTGGCCAAGACGCTCTCGACCGACCGGCCTTCGGATCATTCATAGAGTGTGGCGGCGAAGGGGCGGAGTCGTCAAAGGGTTCCGGCTGATTCCGCCCTTTGACGAGCAGCCCAGTCCGAACGCCGCTAGCGGCCGTCACGAGGCATCCGCGATCAGAAGATGGGGATGTTCTTGGCCAGATCGTTGAAGATGACGACGCCCATGAGAAGGATGAGAAAGATGAACCCAGCCTGGGAGATCCGTTCCTTGGCCCGCAGGCTGAGGTCCTTTCGGAGCAGACCTTCGACTGCCAGCAGAGCGATCACTCCGCCGTCCAGAACCGGGATGGGCAACAGATTGAGTAATCCAAGTTGAAGCGAGACCAATGCCATGAAGCTGAGCAGGCTCATCCACCCCATGGAGGCTGCGATCCCTGAGTAACGGGCGATTTCGATAGGTCCCGACATTTGCTTCATCGAAGCCCGCCCCGTAATGATCCGCCCCACCGTTTCGAAGGTCAGGACGGCCAGCCGGTAGTTCTCTTCGGCGGATTTCTGGAAGGACCGAAACAGTCCGAACTGTTCCGTGCGGGTTTCGTATTGAAGGAAGGCGCCGATACGGGGCTTGCCCTCCACCAGGGCCGGGGTAATGGTTTTTTCCAGACGCTCGCCCTTTCTCACGACTTTAAAAACCAAAGGTTGGCCCTTGGATCCGGAAATCACCTTGGCAATGCTGAAAAAACCGGAATACTTCACATCCGCCGTCCTGACCGCAACGATCTTGTCTCCTTGTTGAAGCCCCGCTCGTTGAGCCGGCGAGTCGGGCTGAACACCACCGATCAGGTAAGGGACAAAAGGCCGAATGCCGATGGACCCCGTCCCCACGTCCCCGGCGGCTTCGACGACCACTTCCCTGCGCAGGTTGTGGCCCTCCCGCTCCACCTCCAGCGTCAACAGCAGATCAGGGCTGGTCGCGATCTTGAACTCGACATCCCGCCAGGTCGGCACAGTCTCACCGTCGATGGAAACAATCTTGTCATGGACCCGCAGACCCACTCTTTCCGCCGGCGAGCCGGCCTCGATGGAACCAATGACGGCCGCCTCAGAGACATAAGCAGCCACTTGTTTCCCCACCACAAAGCTGAGGGCGACCACCAGCAAGGCCAGGCCAATGTTCATGGCGGGTCCCGCCACTGCCACGGCCAGGCGCTGCCGCTTGGGACGCGACAGAAACTCTTCCTGGGAGCCTGTCAGCTCCTCGTCCGGATTCTCTCCCGCCATCTTGACGTAGCCGCCCAGCGGAATAAGGCTGATGCGATAATCCGTGTCGCCTTTCTTGAAACCGGACAATCGTTTGCCGAATCCGAGGGAAAAGACGTCCACCCGAATGCCCAGTAGCTTAGCCACCAGGTAATGGCCGAATTCATGGATAAATATCAGGACGCCCAACACGAAAATGAAGGCGATGAGACTGAGTCCGATGGAATTCACAATCTGCAAACTTGTAGTCCTCCCAGCCAGGAGCCAAGCCGAAGCGGACCAGCCAACTCGACTGGAAGCCGAGATCAGTCCTTCCCGGATCGGCCTTTTAACTATACTAACAAGTTAGTACGAACTTTTGCGCCAGGGGTTCAATTTCCAGCAGGCGGCTTGGGGCTGGCAGAGAGGGAAGGGGATCAGCGCGTGAGCCGTGTGATGGCCCGCCTGGCCGCACCTCGTGCCTCCCGATCCGCTTCCAGAACGGTGTCGATATCAGTGATCGGAACCGACCGGTGGCGGTTGAGAACCTCCTCCACGACCTCTGGAATCGTGGTGAAGCCAATCTGGCCCTCGAGAAAGAATTCCACCGCGACCTCGTTGGCTGCGTTCAGAACGGCCGGATAGGTCTTGCCGCTCTCCAGCGACTCGCTGGCCAGGCGTACACACGGAAACTTGTCCAGGTCGGGAGGGGAGAATTCCAAAGACGGTATCGAAAAGAGGTCCAGGGAGGGGAGATTCGAAGCCCACCGTTGCGGGTAGGACAATGCATAAAGGAGGGCGGCGCGCATGTCGGTGATGCTCAGTTGAGCCAGAACGTTGCCATCAATGAATTCGACCATCGAATGGACGACGGATTGGGGATGAATGACGATGGAAAGCTGGCGAGACGCCATCCCGAAAAGGTGATGGGCCTCGATGATCTCCAGCCCCTTGTTCATGAGAGTGGCCGAGTCCACCGTAATCTTGGGGCCCATTTGCCAGGTGGGATGTTGGAGGGCTTCCTGGACGGTGACGGAGCCCAGCTGGCTCTTGGACTTGCGCAGGAAGGGGCCACCGGAAGCGGTGAGGATAAGTCGCCGAACGTCTCTCCGTTTGTCGCCCCGCAGGCATTGGTGGAGCGCGCTGTGCTCACTGTCGACGGGAAGCAGGTGGCCTCCGTTGTGCTGGAGGGCGGGCATGATCAGCTCTCCCGCCATGACCAGAGCTTCCTTGTTGGCCAGCGCGACCTGCTTGTGTTCCAGAATGGAATGGTAGGTGGGAAGCAGTCCGGCGGCCCCCGTGATTCCTGCCACCACCATGTCCGCGTCAGGATGGACGGCCACTTCGATGACGCCCTCGGGTCCGCCCAAAACCCGAGTCCGGGGGAGTTGCTCGCGCAGGCGGTCGGCTGCCCCCCGATCATGAAGGGCCACTACAGACGGCCGGTACTTGCAAGCCTGCTGGTAGAGCCGGTCGACTTTCCTTCCCGCCGCCAGACCCGCAACCTCAAACCGATCGGGATAGAGGTCCACCAGGCTGAGAGCGCTTTCTCCGATCGACCCAGTAGACCCCAAGATCGACAGTTTCTTCATTTTGGATGACTTCTACCTGAATGGAGCGATTTTCGCCGGCGGTAAGCACCAATCTGTTGCGCGCCGCGGGTCTTGTCGATCCTTGACATACCGCAGCGGGTCTGCCTGCGGTCTCCGCAACCCGCGGGAACACAACATCCTGGTGCTTCCCATCCGCCACAATCGCTCAACTCAGGTTATATTATCAGAATCGAAAACAAGTAGTAGGCGGGCAGGGCAAAGAGCAGACTGTCCACCCGGTCCAGAATGCCCCCGTGACCCGGGAGAAGGTGAGAGCTGTCGTTGACCCGCGCCCCTCGCTTGAGAAGAGATTCAAACAAGTCGCCCAGGAATCCGGCCAGGCAGATCACCAGTGCCAGAGCCGGCAAACGCAGCAGAGGCCAGGAGGGAAAGAAGTAGCGGCCGTAAAGTGTCGCCGCCAAGAGTGAGAGCAAGAGACCCGACAGGTATCCCTCCAGAGACTTATTAGGAGAAATCAGAGGGGTCACCTTGTGGCGGCCCCAGGCTCGTCCCACGAAATAGGCGCCGCTGTCGGAGACCCATAGGGTGACGAGGACCAGCACCAGCTCCAGCGGTCGGTTTCTATCGTAAAGGGCCGGGTCATGAAGAGGATGATAGACGGTGAGGATGGAAAAGGGCCATCCCAGGTAGAAAACGGCCATCAGGTTGGCTGAGGCGGAAGGAAACCCCCGCCCCACTTCCATTGACCCTCTCATGGACTCCAGGACACCCCAGGCCAGGATGAGAAATCCCCCCAGCAGCGTAAAGGGCACAACCCAGCCGCTCCGGTAAGCCCAAACCCA
>JBHHYX010000090.1:0-15104 GCA_046757765.1 Acidobacteriota bacterium
CATCCGCCAGAATCGCTCAACTCAGGTCTAACGAATGACACGAATCGGTCGGCTGGTTTGAGGCCCTCAGGCCCACGATCTCCGAGCCTCCACGGGATAAGTTTAGCTCAGTCTTCGCCTCACTGGTCAGTTGATCGCTCCGGGGTCGTTCCCCCCGGCTCCGAGACGCCTGATTTGCGGCAGGTGGTAAGAGCCGTGCTCGTGGGCTCAAACAACCAGGTTGGGCTGTCTTGCCAGGGCGTCAATCCAGGCATCATGGGTCGGGATTGGATACGGTTTTGCCGATGGAGTCGACAGTCCAGGAACGAACCGGGCTAGAATGGGGCTATGGGGCGGCAGTTGCTGGAGGCCAAATTGAGGAGTCTCCCGGGTCGGCCGGGAGTTTATCTTTTCCGGGACAAGAATCAGAAGACGATCTACATCGGGAAGGCCAAGAGCCTCAGGAATCGGGTCCGTTCCTACTTCCAGAGCAGTCGATCCCAGGACTACAAGACCGAAGTGCTCCGGCGCCACATTGACGATGTCGATTACATCCTCACCGACAGCGAGGTGGAAGCGCTCATTCTGGAGAGCACGCTGGTCAAGCAGAGGAAGCCCAAGTTCAACGTCAATCTGAAAGATGACAAGGCCTTTCTTTACTTGAAATTGACGTTGAATGAGGCTTTTCCACGGGTCCTCTTGACCCGGCGCCTGCTCCAGGACGGGGGGCGTTACTTCGGCCCCTATCTGCCCGCCTCGCTGGCGCGCAATACGGTCAAGATCATCAACCGTCACTTCCTGCTGCGAACTTGTGACCTGAAGATCGACGGCGGCCTCGACCGTCCCTGTCTGGAGTATTACATCAAACGCTGCCTCGGCCCCTGTGTCGAAGGGCTCTGCGGCAAGGAGAAGTACAGCAAAGCCGTGAGAGACGTCATTTTGCTGCTGGAGGGAAAGAATGAGACGCTGATCAAAGGCTTGGCGACACAGATGACCCAAGCCGCCGCGGCCCAGCATTTCGAGGCAGCGGCTTTTTACCGCGACCGTATTCGAAGGGTTCGGGAGTTGGGCGAGCGTCAAAAGATGGTCATGAGCGGACTTCGGGACGTCGATGTCTTTGCCTATCACCGGCAGGGTCCGGCCCTGGCCCTGCTACTGTTCACCCTGAGGGACGGAAAGGTGGTCGGGAAGCGGGAGTTTTTTTGGGAAGATCTCGAATTCTTCCACCCCTCTCAATTTCTCCGGGATGCCGTCCAGCAGTACTACTGCAACACCGAGTTCGTTCCCCGCCAGATTTATCTTCCAGTGGAGATCGAAGATCAAGAACTGATCTGCCAGTGGCTGGATCAGAAGGCGGGCCGAAGCCGGCGGGGCAAGGTGCGCATTGTGGTTCCTCGGCGGGGTGAAAAGCACAATCTGCTGCTCCTGGTCGAGCGCAACGCCCGGATTGCCTTTGACACCCGGTTCAGAATTCTGAAGCCTCAAAGAGAAAAGCTCCAGCGAGAGCTCCAGCAGGAGCTGGATCTGGCTCAGTTGCCGAAGCGTATTGAAGCCTTCGATGTCTCTAACATCCAGGCAGCGGAAATCGTTGCTTCCATGGTGGTGTGGCAGGACGGTCGCATGGAGAAGGGCGGTTATCGGAAGTTCAAGATCAGAAACATCCAGAGCCAGGATGACTTCTCCTCCATTTACGAAGCGGTGCACCGCCGCTACCGGCGCCTCCTGCGGGAAGATGCTTCGCTGCCGGACCTGGTCCTCATCGATGGCGGCAAAGGTCAATTGCATTACGCCTACCAGGCCTTGTCCGAGCTGGGACTCGAGGAGGTGCCGCTGGCAGCCCTGGCCAAGCGGGAGGAGCAGATCTTCCTGCAGGGGCGAGAGGATCCCATCCAACTGGAGCACCATTCACCGCTGCTTCATCTTTTCCAGGAGATTCGAGACGAGGCGCATCGCTTTGCAGTGAGCTACCATCGCAAGCGAAGAGCGATGCGCGACTTTTCTTCCGAGTTGGACGAGATTGCCGGAATCGGAGAGAAACGCAAGAAGCGACTCCTCCGTAGTTTCGGAAGCGTCAGCCGAATTCGGCGCGCCAGCGAAGAAGAACTGGCTCCTTACGTGGGGACGAAGCTGGCCCGAACGCTCCGGCAGGCTCTGCGGGCCAATTCACGAAACGACGACTCGGACCCACCCGCCCAGAGCTGAGCCGAACACCCCATTTGCAGCCCAAGCCAACTGTCCGCCAGCCCGCGAGCCTCATTCCAGAGGGGGTTCAAAACAGCGCCGGCACCGGGCTTCGTAGGCTTCGGAGGCGCCTACCAGGATCCGCTCACTACTCTGGACCAGACGCTGCGTGCAGTTGGCCGGATTGCCGCAGCGCATGCAAATGGCCAGAGTCTTGTTGATGTACTCGGCAATGGCCAGCAGCTCCGGCATCGGATCGAAGGGATTGCCCCGGTAGTCCTTGTCCAGTCCAGCCACAATGATTCGTTTTCCCCGATTGGCCAGTTTGTCACAGACGGCAACCAGTTCGTCGTCGAAAAACTGACCTTCGTCGATTCCAATGACTTCGGTTCGGTCATCAACAGCGTCCAGGATTCCTTGAGCCGTGGCGACGACCTCCGACTCGATTCTGAGCTCGCTGTGGGAGACTATTCCAGCTTCTCCGAATCGGTCGTCCAGTTTCGGCTTGAAGATCTGCACGCGCTGCCTGGCGATTTGAGCCCGGCGCAGGCGGCGGATCAATTCCTCGCTCTTGCCCGAGAACATGCTTCCGCAAATCACCTCGATCCAGCCATTGGAGTTTCGGATAAGGGTGTTCATAGCCATTGTTGTTCGGTGGCCTGGCGTTGCCGGAAATTCGGCCACTCGAGCACGAGCGCCACGGGCCGTTGCTCTTCGAACTCCGCTGGCCCACCGAACTGCGGGGATCAGGAGAGCAAGGCCCCGAACGACTGAAGGAACTGCGCCTGGATCCCCTCCACTCAACTGGAGACTTGGAAGCCGGGCGGCACCTGGCCAAGCGGGCGCTACTGAAATGCCTTGGGATTATAGAACGGGGCGAAGGCGGCGATCAAAGCGATGACAAAAGAATGCTTGCGGGTCAAGATGTCCTGCGTCAGAACTCCCCAAGTCCCCTCTCGACTCCGGACATCGGACTGGTGTGCGAAGCGGTCGATCGCGATCCCCAACTCGATGCCCCGATCTATGACGGGACTGGAAAGACGGGTGGGGACGAAAATCCCCCCTCCGTGTCCGAAAAAACCATCCTGACCATCCGATACGTAAGCCCAGCTCTCCAGGAAGACCTGGCGCCGGGCGCCGTCGAAATCCACGGTATTGAAACCGCCCTCCAGCCCGATGTAGAAATCCGCCTCCGCCTTTTCCCTCTTCAGCTGCAGGATCAAACTCTCCACACGACCGCGAGCACCCCTCATGAGGTCATTCACTGTCAAGGGCATCCGGGGCGCACCGTTGGATACATCGTAGGTCAGGAAAGACACGGCTTCGTCCGGGTCGGGCAGAATCGGCCCCGAGAAAATCTTCCAAGCCTCTTTGACGGCCTCAACCTTGGGTGGGCGGCTGCTCCCAATCGCGACTCTCATAACAAAGTGATTCTACGCTCACGATCTGACAAACCGGGCTACCAGGCCCACGCCCTGGACGGCAGCGCCATCTTCAGTCCGCCGAAAAGGCCGCGCCTGCGACCGGCGAGGAGTGTACCTGCCGAGTCTTCATCGGTATCGGGCATTGCTGTCGACCTGGATGGTAGAGGGGAATGTGTCTGAAAATCGATTACCGATAGTGATACCGATTCCCAAGAACGAGATCAAAACTACAGAGATTATCGTCTCAACTTGAAGCTCGGCAATCCTTGGGGCTAATAGGCGCCGGAAGCGTTGTGACTTTTCCAGAGATCAAAAAGAGCCCGGCACTCCTCGCGGAGAGGGCCTGGTTCAACCACCAGCTCACTTCCCCCCATACGAGCCAGTTCGGCCGCCCCAACCCGCAGCTCGGAAAAACCGGCTCTTGCCGCGTCCTCGATGCTGGCGCCGTAGACGACGCGGTCGATCTTGGACCAATGAACGGCGCTCAAACACATGGGGCAGGGCTCGCAGGTGGTGAACATAGTACAGCCCGCCAGGTCGATGGTGGCCAGAAGAGAGGCCGCCAAGCGGATGGCGTTCACCTCGGCGTGAGCGGTTGGGTCCGAGTCCCGCCAGACCGTATTGTGGGCTGCTCCCACCACCTTGCGCCTGGAGACAATCACGGCTCCGAAGGGCGTCTGACCCGCGGCAATGCCTTGCTTTGTCGTTTCGATGGCCATCTGCATGAAGTGTTCATTGCTCCTCACAACCTTGCCCCCTTTGCGAATGATGCTTGACCCACAGTCTACTTGAGAGGATGTCAACTGTTCCGGAAAGCTCGGGCGTTTCCAGAGGAGTCCTCTTGGCAAGAGCCCTTCTCTTGAGTATGTGTTTAGCGTCTCGTTCCTGTCCTCTACTGCATGAGCCCGAAGGGGGCGGATTTCAATAGCCAGGGGTGACAATCCCTGGTCCTGCAGCCACCCTCATGCCTCAGCCCTGTAAGGGCCCGGTGACTTCCCCCCTTTTCCGTCTCTTTCAAGGCGCCCCCTTCACGGCTGAGCCCTCTTCAGGCTGCCCGCACCTGGGGCTAGCGCCTCGTACGTGTTTAGCGCAGGACAAGGCAATCCCACGGGCCTGGTGGCGTCAATCCCTTTGGGCTTGTTGGTTTGTTTGCCTTCTCACCCGCCAAACATGTACGGCGCCCCAGGCTATTAAGGAGCGCGCCGCTTCGCGGCTGGTTGGCTGTTGCCAATCTGCCTCCCAATTGATCAGTTCCGCCGCCGTGGAAGCAACAGTCTAACTCCACTTCTCGCCTGTAACGCTAAACAGATACTCTCCTGAAGAGAAGGGCGCATGCGATCCGTTCCGCACCTATCCCGCATTTCTCACACCCCATCTACCAGGGCGACGGATATGCCCGTGTCTACTGCGTTGCACTCCGTCGGCCTCCTCGACGTGCTGTCCAGTACTGCGCGGCCCTCGGTGGCGACGCTCTTGCATCCACGCGCATCTCCACCGCCTCGCCACGATCGAATGTGAGAAATCCCGGTTCTATGCCATGGCCGGAGGGCATTATAGACCATGCCATCAAGCAGGAACTTGATTCTGCCGGCAAAGCCTTGAACAATGGAATGTCGTCGGGGCTGCGGCGTGGGCACTCCGACCATACTCCGGGGTGGGGAAGAGCGAGATGAGTGACCAATCATCGATTCCTTTTGAGCAAATCGAGACCCTCTTCGTCGACGTGGGAAATACTCTGGTCTCGATGGATTTCCAGTGGATTTGTCGCGAGCTTGAAGCGAGAGGAACTCAGAGTCGAACGGCGTTGCTGCGGCGGGCGGAAGCAGCCGCCAGGCCGGCGCTCTCGAGGCAACTGCGGCACCACTCCGAGAAGGATGGGAGCCGGCTCTTCACGGCCTATCTGGGGGAAGTGTTGAGTCGGTTGTCGCGGCTGGGTGTGGTCCTCTCCAGACCGGCGGCTGAGCTGGCGCGCGAACTGTCTCCAATCCTACGGCCCCCCGGCGGGACGCAGCGACTCTGGTCGGCGGTCTTGCCGGGGGTGGAGGACGCGCTGGTGGCGCTCAAGGCAGCCGGCCTGGGCTTGGCTGTGGTGAGCAACTCGGACGGGAGTGTGGAAAGGGGCCTTGAGGATCTGGGCCTTCGCGACTACTTCGACGCCGTCATCGACTCTCACTTGACAGGATACGAAAAGCCGGATCCCAGAATCTTTTTTCGAGCGCTCCAGCTGGTCGGCGCCACTGCGTCCGAGACGGTGCATGTCGGAGATATTTACCATGCGGATGTGACGGGCGCTCACGCGGCCGGGCTCCACGCCGTTCTTCTCGACCCTTTCGACGATTGGATCGACCTCGACTGCGTCCGATTCCCGGATCTCCGCAGCCTGCAGAGCGCCATCTGCGCAGCTCGCGGCGAATCACAGGGGTGATCCCGGGAAACGCGGCTCGAGCCAAGGTGGTCTTTCCTGACTGACGGGGCCCTGTCAGAAAGACCACAGGATAGTCAACGGCCCGAGGTCTTCGTAGGCTTCGTCGATGGACCAGTTGTAGAGGAAAAAGCGGCTCCAGGCGACGACCATGTAAGGATCGATTTTTCGATTCTTCCACCAACTCGGATTGTCGTTGGGGTGCTGGGAGTAAAAGTCATTCATTCCATCGACGAAAGCGCGAATGTGGCGCCGTACGTTCGAGTCGATGGTCTCGGAGTGGCGCCGTGCTGTTCCATAGTGGTCCCACCTGCGGGACCTGAGATCGAATTCGATGGCGTCTTCGCCGGCGATGGAGGCAAACTCGCCCAGAGCCAGGAGAAAATTCTTGAGCAGTTGCTCCGGCCGATCCTGGGCTTGGGCGTAGCCCATGGCGTAAAGGCCGGCCTCCGCGGTCGGTGCGTAGATGTGAGGCACGCCCCAGTCATCACGGTAGACGACGGTCTGTCCCGCGTCGATCCCTTGACCAGGGAGCGAGTCCCCACAGCCGCTGCCGGCAAGGGGTAGGACAGTAGCCAGGAAGAGAACGGCCTCGAACTGACGAAACCTCACCTGATGCCTCCACGAGCGCTCTTTCCGCGCCTTGGAAGCCCCATTCTGGGTGAACCCTGATCGAGAATCAAGCCTCGTTCAAGGCAGGAGCGCCGGGGACAGAGACATCCCCAAAAAGATCTTCCCTCCAAGGGATACTGCTCTTCCCGCCGTGCGGGGGCCGGCCCTGCATTTCCCGCCAGCTGCTGTCGTCGGAGAAAGCTCCCACCGCCTTCTCCCGCACTTTCGGATCGCCAAAGCTGCTAACCCGAATTTCTCACAGGCTTTCGTCATGAGGAGTTGAAGGCGCCGCCCTACAAGGCTTGCGACCGAGGCCCGCGCAGTCGTACTGTACAGTACGTCGAGCGGGCCGACCGAGCGTAACGCAGTCAGGGTGGATGCATTCGGCTCCGCAATAGATCGTTTGTGAGAAATGCGGGTTAAAGTGAAGGAGGGCTGTGCCTTCCGCAATAATGCGAGCGGCCGGCCTGCTGGTTCCGAGTACTGAAATGGAATTGAGCGAGCCCATCCTGACGGTGATTCTCTACAGTTCAATGGCGGCGGCCACGGCTGCATTGGGCGCGCTTCCTTTTGCTTTCGGTAAGCCAGTTTCGCTTACCTGGGTGGGAGGCGCCTACGCTCTTGCTTCCGGCTTGATGCTGGGCACCGGGTACATCCTGATGACCGAAGCGCTTGGAAAGAGCCCCGTCCTTGTTGTGGTCGGGGCGGGGTTGGGGGTTGGTTACACCTTCTGGACACACTGGTACGCTGGAATTGACGATCTGGACACGACGCCTGGAGCTTCGGGAGGAGCGGGATTCGGATACAAGATCATCTTGCAGCATACGCTGCATTCCGCCTCGGAAGGAGTTGCCATCGGTGTGTCCATGGTGGTCAATCTGAGGTTGGGGGTCTTCATGGCTTTGGCTCTGGCCGCGCACAACGTGGGGGAGGCGGTGGCGCTGACTGCCGTCTTGCGGGCAAGAGGGATGTCGGCAGGCGAGTCGGCGGGGCTGAGTGTGGCGTCCAACGTCACCCAGGTCTTGCTCGCTATCGTGGCGTTCGCGGTGGTGCTGCCGCCTCATGGCCTGTCCCTGGTGTTGGGGTTCGCCAGCGGGGCCCTTTTCTTCCTGGTCCTGACGGAGTTACTGCCGGCCTCATACCAGCGAACCGGGAAGCCTTCGGTGGCCTTCCTGGTCAGCTTTTCAGCCGGTGCGGTGGTACTCCTGGAGAATTTTTTTGTCTAACGACTGGTCAGCCATCGCTCTGGTTTCGGCTTACGGGCTGGTGACCGCGCTGGCGACGGGCCTTGGCGCTGTCCCCTTCGCCTTCCTGCCCAGGATCTCTCCACCAACTTTGGCGCTGGCCAATGCTCTGGCCTCGGGTCTGATGCTGGGGGCCAGCTTCGGGCTCATTCGGGAAGGCACTGTCTATGGGACCTGGCAGACCCTCTTGGGAGGGGGCTTGGGGCTGGCCTTCATCTTCTTTGGAGAAAGGCTTCTCCACGACAAAGAAGTTCGTTTTGGAGAATTCAGCGGTGCGGGTGCCCGTCAAATTCTTCTGGTGCTGGCCATCATGACCTTCCATTCCTTTTCAGAGGGAGTGGCTGTCGGGGTGGCATTCGGCGGAGGCCAGAAACTCGCCGCTCTGATCACGATCGCCATTGCCGTCCACAATATCCCGGAGGGACTGGCCATCAGTGCCGTCATGCATCCCAAGGGAACGACCTGGGGAGCCTGTGCCGGCTGGAGCGTCTTTTCGTCACTGCCTCAGCCGCTCATGGCCGTGCCCGCCTTCCTTTGTGTCGAAGCCTTTCGCCCCGTCTTGCCTTATGGCCTCGGTTTTGCCGCCGGTGCCATGGTTTTTATGGTCTTCCTCGAGCTCTTGCCTGAAGCCTACAAGAAGGCTGGTAAGACCGCCGTGGGATTGATGGTAAGCTCCGCCCTGGGCGCGATGATTCTTTTTCAGCGCCTCCTTTGAGCGGGTTGGAGCGAAGCACCTCCTCCGAGAAGCACGACCCTGCGGGAAGCACCAAATCCCAAGCGATCTTTCTTCATGATGGATGAAAACTTCCTGCTCTACCGAAAACGCGCCATGGAACTGCTGGAATGGATGAAACGGCAAGGCAAGAGCTGGGAGTTGTTCGTCTTTGCCTCCGTCAACGCCATCCGCAAATACTAGCTTAGCTAGCTAAGCTAGCGCTGGGTATTCACCAGCTTTCTGCTGCGGCGCCGTCATCATCCGCGCTGACTGCGTTGCCCGTCCTCGGCCTCCTCGACGTAATGCACGACTACGCCTCCGGGGGCCTCGGTCGTAAAGCCTTGCAGCGCGGCGCTTCCGGCTCTTCGCTACGACCGGGTGTGAGAAATCCGGGCTGGGCGGCCCCAGCGCGGGCTAGTGTCGGCCCCAGAGTCGCACCACGGCTCTCCTTTGGCGGCCTTTGCCTTCGGTCTTATAGGAAAGCTCCACTTTACGGATGACTCGGGCGCCTCCGTTCAGGTCAATCGAACGCGTCTCACCGCCGGCTCGAATAAACTTGCGCACTTTGACGTCCTGAACCTTGCCGTTACGAAAGTAGACTTTCAGATCGCGCAGTTCGATGCCATTGCTTTTAACGCGAAGTTTGATTTTCTTGAAGGCACCCCTCGAGCCCGTCACCATGAGAACGTCGTGATCGCCGCCCCAGCGGACAACCCGCTCACCCAGCAAGCGCCAGTCGTCGGCTTGGACCCAGACAGCGTTCATGAAGAGAAAAGCCAGGCAACCGGCAGTGAAAGTCAGTCGCAGTCTTGATTGCATAGGATCCACCTCGGCAGTTTTCGTTCCATCGGACTGAAAGGAGCGACACGATGTGGCAAGCACCAATCTGTCGCGCCCTGCGGATCTTGTCGATCCTCGGCAGACCGCGGCGCGTTGCCCGCGGCCTCCGCAACCCGCGGGAACAGAACATCTTGGCGCTTCCCATCCGCCAGAATCACTCAACTCAGGTTAAAGTAAACTCTGTTGCTGGGGGATGTCAAGAGATGCGGGCGTGGCTCGTCTCCAGTAGGAAAGATCCCCGGGGCGGTTCAGATTGGCGAGGATGCCAGCGTCTTCAACGGGCAACAGCCGTGTAGATGCTGGATGATGCCGCACGACCCAGCGAGCGCCTTCCTCCAGGGGCGCCTCCCTCAAGCAGGGGTAAAAGCGGGAAGGGAAAAGCGCGGGGTGGCCCTTGCGACCTCGATACTGTGGGATCAGGATGCAGGCCGGCACCCTCCGATGGCATTCGGCCAGGCCGCGGATGGTTGGGGGCGAAACCAGAGGATGGTCCACCGGGTGGACGATGACGGCGGAGGAATCGCAAAGGAAGCCCAGCGCGATCTGAAGACTGGAGAGGGGACCCTGGCAGGGATGGGGATTGATGAAGACTGCGGCGCCGGCAAAGTCGACCGATGCCCGGATCAAGGCGTGGTCGTCTCCCAAAACGACGCAGACAGGCAGTTCGGCTGAGCGACAGGTGAGGAGAATCCGCTCCAGGAAAGCCTCCCGGTCGATCGAGAGGAGCGCCTTGGGGACTCCCATTCTGCTTGAGGCCCCGGCTGCTAGAATGACGGAAACAACGTCGTTTGGCCTTGCCGATCGGGGGTTCCTCAAGCTGCCTCCCTCTTCCTGCCTATACCACTAGGGTTGCGGTAATCTTCAAAGTTGAGTCAAGTTGTGCGTGTGACAACAAAGGACGCCGCAACCCGCCGACACCACTCCCGGCAGCACTTGCTCGGGCACTGGTATTGTATACTGGCAGGTGAGATGGCGCTAGACCACTAGGGTTTCGGTAATCTCTAAAGTTGAGTCAAGTTGCGCACGTGGCAATAAATGACGCCGTAAAGCAACGATGAGCCACTGGATGGAGCGATGGCCCCCACCGGGCCTGCCCCAGTGGAGCCAGGTTTGAGAACTAGAGCGGTGGAACGTCGGATTGGCCCCCCACAGGGCCTGTCCCGGTGGAGGCGGGTTTGACAACTCCATGAAGTGCTTGCTTACGGGTTCGACGCCACTCGGGACGCTCCCCGTCAAACCGGAGAACCACCGGCCCGGGCCGGTGAGGCCGACCACCGAAACAGACCGCGCCTGTAGTTGCCAAACCTCATCCTGCCGGCACAGGGCCGGTGGGGTTGGGAATCACGGCCACTACACGGCTGGTCGATCTGAGGCAACGCCTCGCTAATTTTGGCTCCGACTTTCGCTCCGGGGCCGTTTCATAGAGGATTGGGTTGGATGTCCATTGAAATCACTGACCGGGCGGCCGCAATGATCCGTCGCAGGCTGGAGCGGGAAGGAATTCCCGGGGGGGGATTGCGTCTGGGCGTCAGAGGCGGTGGCTGTGCCGGTCTGAGTTACGTCATGCGCTTTGAGGGTGAGAAGAAGTCCCGTGATCGAGTCTTTGAGAAAGATGGGGTTCAGGTTTTTGTTGATCTGAAGAGCTACCTGTATCTCAAAGGCATGCAGCTGGACTGGAGCGGGGACCTGATGCAACAGGGCTTTACTTTCGTCAACCCCAACGCCAGCAAGACCTGCAGTTGTGGACAGTCCTTCATCGTTTGAGGCGCCTTGCTCCTTTTGGCTCCTCCGGTGAGATTGGGGGCTGCTTCGGAGAGTTTTCTCTCCTGGCGGCTGGGTTCAAGCTCTGGTAATCTAGCTTGGTGACGACGGTGGTTGCTTATATCACGGATCTTTTCTTCCAGGCCAAAGTCAGCCAAGCCGCCAGTGGGGCCGGGGTCAGACTGAGAATTGTCTCGTCCCTGTATAAATTCTTCCCCGAGCTTGAACAGAATCCCTCTCTGGTGATCGTTGACCTCAACGCTGAGGGCATCAGCCCCACTACCCTGATCGTTCAAGTGAAACAGAGGAAGCCGCAACTTCCTCTGTTGGCCTATGCATCCCACACACAGACCGAGCTCTTTGAACGGGCCAGGAAGGCCGGTGCCGATCGAGTCCTGCCCCGCTCTCAGTTCTCCCGTCAGCTGGCGGAAATCTTGACGGAGCTGGCCTAGGCCCGCATGATTCACCGGCTGTCTACTGCAGCGGCGAAATCATCCGGGCTGGCTGCGTTACACTCGGTCGGCCTCCTCGACGTACTGCACGAGTACGACTGCGGGGGCCTCCCTCGCAAGCCTTGCCAGCCCGGCGCCTTCGCCGCTTCGTGACGAAAGCCGGTGAATAATCCGGGCTAGCCCGCATGATTCATCAACTGCTGATTCCATCGGCGGGTTGTCCTGGCCTGAGAAAAAGTTCAGGAAGGGGGAGGGAACAAGGTGAGGCTCCGATGACTGACGCTTCGGGTTTCCGCCCACGCTTCCCCGGCGGAATGAGGTTGCTCGCTACCGCTTGCACGGGGGGCGCTTCCGAGTCATCTTTACCCCCACATGGTCGACGGAATGGCGAAGGGCTCGAGGAGATTTTCTGACCGTGACCTGGACGCCCTCAATTCGCGTGTCCGAGAGAACGATCCGGCAAAGATGGGCGGCCAGCGACTCCAGCAGCCGGAATTCGTTCTCCCTCACTGTGGCTTGGACACGCTGGACGAGACGCTGGTAGTTGACCGTCTGGTCGAGGTCGTCTGCCGCAGCCGCCTTTTCCAGGTCCAACTGGATGACCAGATCCACCGCCACCTGCTGGGGCGCTGCCCGTTCTTCATCGGGAACCCCGATTCGAGCCCGACATTCTACTCCCTTGATCAGAATCTCATCCATCTCGAATCGTCTCAATGAATTGCCGGATTCGCCTCCAGTAGAGGGTGGGATGGACCTCATGAGTGTCGCCGTGGCCAGCGCCGGCCATCAGAAAAAACTCTTTCCTTGCCGGAATCCTTTCGAAGAGATTCCGGCCCACCGCAAGAGGTACCACCGGATCCGAGTCTCCCTGAATGACGAGCGTCGGGCAGGAGAGACCGTTCAAGAATTCGGCCACTGGCAGTTTGTAACGCGAAAAGAGAGACGCCCAACGAAGCAGACGGCGGTGGCCCATCAGAGTCTTCTTATCGGGAAAAGTCGACTCCAGGATCAATCCCTGGGGCGGGCGAAGGGTAGTGGCAAAGGAACCGGTAACCCCTCCGAGAGATCTTCCCCAATAAACGACGGGTGCTGTGGATCGGTTCAAGTGTCGCCAGAAATAGGCAACGAAAGCTGTGGTGTCCCGGTAAAGGCCGGCTTCAGTCGGAGAGCCTGAACTGGTGCCGTAACCCCGGTAGTCGAGGGCCGCCACCGAGTAGCCTTCCGCGGACATTCGCGACAGGAGGGGTGACCAGAGTGAAAGATTTCCACGGTTTCCGTGAAAGAAAAGGATTTCGGCGAGAGGGTTTTTCCTTTCCAGAGACCAGACACAAATGGTTTCACCGTCCTCGGTTTCGATCTCCAGTTCCCGCACACGGGTGTCAACGCCTCGGGGACGGGTGCTCAATCCGCGAGTAGGATGAAACGTCAGGCGCGGTTCCAACCAGGTCACGAGGAGCTTCGCGGCCACTGCCATCACGACCAGAAAAAGGAAGAACCAAAGAATCTTCAAGGACATGGACCCTTCTCAACGACTGTGGATGGGAAGGCAAAGCGCGATCACTTGTCAGCCCGGCGCCTTCGCCGTTTGGGGACGAAATCCTATGAATAATGTGGGCTAACCCGCATTTCTCACACCCAATCTACTGCAGAACCGGAATCATCCGCGCTGACTGCGTTGCCCGGGCTCGGCCTCCTCGACGTAGTGCATGACTACGGCTCCGGGGGCCTCGGTCGTAACGCCTTGTCAGCGCGGTGCTTCCGGCTCTTCGCTACGACCGGGTGTGAGAAATCCGAGCTCACGGTCCTCACGACGCTGTGCCCGGAGTCGGCCTCCTCGGTTCAGTTTACTTGAACCCCGTGTCCCAAGTATATTCGTTTTGGTGCTTCGATTCCCGATGGCGCGGCCCGTCGGCGAGCCAACGGTTGTGTGCAGGACATGGCCGGCCTCCACCAGTCAGGACGGGCGGGGCACCCGACGGCCAGAGGATCGCGATCCTCCCCGCCGGCGGAACTCCGTATCGCAGCCCGTCCGCAATGGTCGTGGTGTTGGGTGCCAAAGCACCAGAAAGGGGTGGAAATGGCATTGAGTCGAGATGTTGAGATCAAATATCTGGGACACTCAACCTTTTTGTTTAGAACTCCAGGCGGCAGCAGACTGCTGATCGATCCGTGGGTCGAAAGCAATCCAGCTTGTCCTCAAGCAGACAAGCAACTGGAGAAGTTGGATACCCTGTTGATCACCCACGGCCACTTCGACCACATGCAGGACGCAGTCGCTCTGGCCAAGGCACACAGGCCTCAGATTGGTTGTATCTTCGAAATCGGAGCGTGGTTGGAGCGGAAGGGGGTGGGGAACGTTCATTCCATGAATAAGGGAGGGACGCAACAACTCAATGACATTCGAGCCACCATGGTTGACGCCCATCACAGCAGTGCGATCCTGGAAGAGGACGGCTCCATCGTGTATGCCGGAGAACCCGCCGGGTACGTCGTTGAGTTCGAAAACGGTTTCACGATCTATCACGCGGGGGACACCTGTGTCTTTTCGGATATGAAAATCATCGCCGAAATCTACCAGCCTGACCTCGTTTTCCTCCCCATCGGAGACCTCTACACCATGGACCCCAGACAAGCCGCCTATGCCTGTCGACTGATGAACGCGAAGCGAGTGATCCCCATGCACTTCGCGACTTTCCCACCGCTTACGGGCCGGCCCCACGGACTGAGAGAGTTGACCCGGGAGGTGGGAACGGAAGTGATCGAGATGAAGCCCGGCGAGGTCCTCTCCTGAGCGGTCAGGCCAACTCCAGACCGACGGCATAGATGGGTGCTTTGAAAGCTGGAGCAGTGGATGTTGTTGGTCACCAATCAGGGCCCTGTCCTGGCTATTTCAATTCGAAGATCACACCCCAAGCGCACCGGGTGGGTAGGGCAGGGAATTGACAATGCAGTGACGCGCTGTTGAAATGAGGCCTATGCCAACTCTGGACTCAACTCTTTTGGCACAATACCAATCGGTCAGAGAGACGGTCGGGCTGCTCGACTATTCCAGCCGGGGCAAGATCCGTGTGTCAGGCCCGGACCATGTGTCCTTCCTGCATTCGATGATCAGCAACGATGTCCGGGAACTGGAAGAGTGGAGGGGGCGCTACGCCACTTTTCTGACCCCTCGCGGCAAGATGGTGTGTGATTTCTACTTCTACAAATTGCCGGACTTCGTCCTCATCGACCTGGACTCGTCTCTGCTGAGCCGAATGATGGAGACGCTCGGAAAGTTCATCATCATGGATGACGTGTCGTTGGAAGACGCCTCCCAGGACTGGGGGCATCTTTCCCTCCAGGGCCCGAGATCGGGTGAGCTGATTCGCCGCCTCGTGGAGATCGAGACGCCACACGAGGATCTCCAGGTCGTCGCCTTGAGTTGGCGCGGCCAGTCGGGCTGGTTGGTTCGAAGGAATGAACTGGGACCGATGG
>JBHHYX010000091.1:0-15065 GCA_046757765.1 Acidobacteriota bacterium
ACGATCGAGTGTGAGAAATTCGGGCTGGCTCAACGACCTTCCCAAGTCACTTCTTCCTCCGAAAGCAAAGCTTGACGGAGACCTTGGGGTAAGGCAACGGGCGTCCCCGTTGAATAGTCGACCCAAACCACGACGCAGGTCGCTTCAGTCGCAGGATCCGTCTGGCCCTCGACGAAGATCTCCTGCCTCAGGGCGAAACCGCGATTTCGGACCTCAGTCACCCGCGTGCCCACCTCCAGACTTGCCGGGTAATGCAGCGGCTTCCTGAAGTTACAGCAAACCTGAGCCAGAATGGGTCCCTGTTCCCCCCTCCCTTCGTCATCCCAGAGTTTCAGGCTGGTGAAAAAGCCGAGGCGGCCGGACTCGAGGTAGGTGAAGTAGCTGGCATTGTTGACATGACCCAGAGCATCCATGTCACCCCATCGGACCTGGATGGATTCCCAATGCCGAAATTCCTCCCGCACAATATCCATTGTGGAGTTTCCACAATCCAATGTCTATCCTCAATGGCCACTTCGGCGCGACCGAGGCCCAGGGTGGAAGCCCGCATTTCTCACACCCGTGGCGAAGGATGTATGCGTGGCGCTTTCGGCGCCTGGGATGTCAGCTTGACCGAGCTTGTCAAAGGCCCGCAGGCCCGGGAGGGCCGACATCGGGGGGGGGGGAGTGGCAACCAGGCCAGTCCCCTCAATGGCCGCTCGGTGCTATGAGGTGGCCGGCTAGGAATTGTCCGGGCCAGTCAGGCTTGCGGTCTCCCTGGCCAGGCGAGCCTTAGGGTGGGCTGAGCGGTAGACCTTGACCAATTCATCGATGGAAAGATGGGTGTAGCGCTGAGTGGTGGAGAGGCTCTCATGACCCAGCAATTCCTGGATGGCGCGCAGATCGGCGCCATTGTTCAGAAGATGGGTGGCAAAGGAATGGCGGAAGAGGTGGGGGTGGACGTGAAGCACCAGCGCAGCCTCGCTCAGGTACTGGTTGATGTTTCGCTGCACAGACCGCGCTGTGAGCCGGGAGCCCCTCAGATTCAAGAAGAGGGCGTTGGGCTGCTGGACCGAGCGTCGGCGCCTCAATTGCGCTGCCCGCGTGGCCAGATACCGCTGCAGGGCCCCCTTCGCTTTCTCCCCGAACGGAATGATCCGCTCCTTCCGCCCCTTTCCGGCCACCTTCACGAGACGCTGCTCCAGAGAAAGGTCTTCGACATTCAGACTCACCAGTTCACCGACCCGAATTCCGCTGCTATAGAGGAACTCCAGAATGGCACGGTCCCGGAGCCCACGCCGGGTGGACGGGTCCGGGAGCTCGAGCACGGTTTCCACCTCCTTCAGGGAGAGGAAGCGGGGATTCCGCTGAGGAAGCCGCGGGGCACGGACGAGTCTGGCCGGATTGGCGGGAATCCTTCCCTCAGAATGCAGAAAACGAAAGAATGAGCGCAAAGTCGCCAGCTTGCGGGCCATTGAGGACTTCTGGTTTCCCCTGCGATGCAGGTGTCCCAGGAAATCCCGAATGGTGATGTGGTCAATCTCATCCGGAGCGACCTCTTCCGCTTTTCCCCGGGTCAGATAAGATCGAAATTCCTCCAGGTCACGCCCATAGCTCTTCAAAGTGTTGGGAGAATAATTTTTTTCGAAACGGATGTATCGGATGAAGGATGCGATGGCTTCCCGCATGTGGGTGTCCCGGTGCCGGTTGCAACAACCTCAAGACGAGGCCATCACTGCGTGCTCACCTCCTGGTCGAAACGCATGGTGCCGATGTAGGGAAGCTGGCGGTAATGGTTCCGGTAGTCGAGTCCGTAGCCGACCAGAAACTCCTGTGTGACGCGAAATCCCACATATCGGAGCGGGACCTCAACCAATCGCAGATCGGGTCGATCCAACAATGTGCAGACCGCCAGAGAGGCCGGGTCCCGGTTGAGCATCATTCGCGCCAGGTAATTCAAGCTCAGTCCCGTGTCGACAATATCCTCAATGAGAAGGAGATGTCTCCGCCCCACATCCTCTTCCAGGTCCTTAAGGATGCGCACTTCGCCTGTCTTCAAAGCGGGAGTGTAGTTGCTGATGGCGATGAAGTCCAAAGAAATGGGGATCGAGAGATGACGAATGAGATCGGAAGTGAAGACGACGGCGCCCTTCAAGATGCCGACGACAAGCAGGTCTTTGCCGTGGTAATCATGGCTGATTTCCTGCCCCAGCTGGAGGACACGGTGCTGGATGGCCGACTCGTCATAGACAACTCGGCTTACGCCAACCGGAGCACTCGCCGCTTTGGCCCAAAGTGCATCCGAGCTCATACAAGGATTCCGAACTTGAAAAGAAGTCTGCGATAATCCTTACCGTAGAGGATTTTCACCTTGACCTCGGGATAGAGTTCCCGCATGCGTCGGATTTTTCGGTTTTTCCTGGTCACAAGGCGCTGTTTCATCGTGGTGAGCTCCACATAAAGCTCAAACCGCGGGAGGTAAAAGTCAGGAGTAAAGCTTTCCGTAACTCGGCCGGACTCATCCCGCGTCAGGGGAAAGCAGGTCGATTCGTAGCGCCACTCAATATTGTAAAAATCCAGGAACCGCGCAAACTCCCCTTCACTTTCGTGAGCGAAGGCAACCGGCCGGGACCCGGTGGTTACACCTTCCATTCGTGTTCCAATGCACTTTTACCAGATCGGGGTGACATGGAAGGCCTCTAACTGCTTAGCGCGCAATTCTGAGAATTCTGCTCTCAGGTGCGTCCCAGGGAAGACGTGCGCGCCGTTGCCCCTGCCCCGTAAACTGAACCGAAGCGTCAGCGCCCGGCCAATCCGGATGGCCACTCACTCACGTTCGTGGTTCAGTCACTTGGCAACACCATCGGCTCAACTCAGGGAATCGAAATTTCAAACATTTTGGTTAGTCATAGTTAGAAGTTACAGCCAGAGTTCAGGTGTCTGGATCTGGCCTGCCTGGGGACCTGGCCGAAGCAGGTGCCGTGGCGGTTTCCTCTACTGAAGGATGAAAAGCTCCACCACCATCCAGGCCGTCAATACAGACAGCGTCAGAAGCCAAAGGAGTGAAGGCGATCGCAAGGAAAGCCTTTGTCGAGGAGGTCCCGTCCACTGCAGTTCGGACTTTTGCGCGTAACGCCGATAGTTGTCGCGCACCCCCAGCCAGACCGAGTATGCGATGGCGTAAAAGACCACGAAGACAAGAGTGAAGAAAATGACCAGTCCGGATCGGGCAAGGCCACTCGACATATCGCCATGATATCACGTCAAACGCCCGGACCCGCGCCTGTCCGGGCGCTTGTGTGTCCTTCTCTGCTATCATGAGCGTTCGATAGCCGCAAGCCCTTCGACCGGGCAGTCGGGAGGCGGGGGAGAAGACGCGGTGAGCCGAACAAAGATTCTTTTTCCGATCCCCGAATAGGGTTCACATGGGCCACGATTCACTCAACGATTACCGGCGAAAGCGTCATCTCGGCCAGACCCCCGAGCCCGCCGGAGAAGGGCTCGAAGGATCGGCCGAGCAGCCCCGATTCGTCGTTCAAAAGCATCGCTCCCGTCGCCTCCACTACGACCTGAGGCTGGAGATGGAAGGCGTCCTGAGGTCTTGGGCGGTGCCGAAGGGCCCTTCCATGGATCCCTCCGAAAAGCGCCTGGCCATCAACGTGGAAGATCATCCTCTCGAGTACATCGATTTTGAAGGAGTGATTCCCGAAGGCGAGTATGGGGCCGGTCAGGTGATTGTGTGGGACCAGGGCAGCTATGCATGCATCGGTGCCGAGGTCGATCCGGTGCGGGCCTGGAAGAAGGGGATGATCGATTTCCGTCTGTATGGGCAGAAGCTGAGGGGAATGTGGCTTCTGGTCAAGTTGAAAAAAGATGAGAACCAGTGGCTTCTTTTCAAGAAACAAGACGCTTACGCCACCGCCGCTGACGTCACCGTGGAGCGTCCCGAATCCGTGATCTCAGGTTTTGAGGTGGAGGAGATTGAAGAGGGCACACTCGGTACCTGGCATAGCCGGGTCCAGCGATTGCTGGAGGAGCTTCAGATCCCGCCCCGGGCAATCGAGGGTGAGAAAGTGCGACCGATGCTGGCCACCCTCGTCACGCAGGTGCCCGCCGATTCGCGATGGATTTGCGAACTCAAGTACGACGGAATTCGCGCTTTGGCGGAAAAAAAAACGACAAATTCAGTCTCTATTCGCGCAACCTGAAGCCCCTCGACCTGCAATTTCCAGAGATTCTCTCGGCACTTCGAGAGATTCCCGCCAACGAATTTCTGCTGGATGGAGAAATCGTCACTTTCGACCCCGAAGGACGGTCCAGTTTTCAGCTGCTACAACCCCGAATCAGCCGCCGCAACACCTCATCCATCGAACGAATGCGGCGGGAAGTACCCGTCTACTACATGGTGTTTGACCTGATTGCGTGCGAAGGTTATGACTTACGGCGGGTTAGCCTGGGGGAACGCAAAGAGATCTTGAAGGCGCTCCTCCCGGCTGGCGAGCTGCTTCGCCCGGTGGAAACAGTGGCCGAGCGGGGCCGGGAATTCTTTGAGCTGGTGTGCGGAAAGGGCCTGGAAGGAATTATTGCCAAAGACTCCACGAGTCTCTATCAAAGCAGGAGAAGCCAGGCATGGCTGAAGATCAAATGCGTCAGAAGAGCGGTTTTCGTGATCGGGGGGTACACGCGTCCGGCTCCGGCGCGCAAGCATTTTGGGGCGCTCCTTCTGGGTTGCTACCGGAAGGACGAGCTCGTCTATGTGGGACGGGTGGGAAGCGGGTTCGACCGGGACAGGCTTTCCGAGACCCACTCGGATCTGGCCCGTAGAGTCACGCAGAAGTGCCCCTTTGAGGGAGTTCCCAAGGAAGTCCGAGGAGCAACCTGGGTGGTGCCGGAGCTGGTCTGCCAGGTCAAATTCAGCCAATGGACGCAGCAGCGAATGTTGCGTAGTCCCATCTTTGAGTGCCTGCGCCACGACCTGGAGCCCTCCAATTGTCGAGTGGACGAGGAAAGCGTGGAAGAGCCCGTTGAAATTGCCGGCGAGGAAGACCTTCGCCACTACCCGTTTCTTTCCAACCTGGACAAGGTGTTCTGGCCCGATAAAGGATATGCCAAGCGAGATCTCGTCCGCTACTACCACCAGGTTGCGCCCTTCCTCCTTCCTCACCTGAAGGACCGGCCCCTGAACCTGGAGCGCTATCCGGATGGGTTTCAAGGCAAGAGCTTCTACCAGAAAGACGCCCCTGACTACTTCCCCGACTGGATCAAGACGGTCGTGATTGAGTCCGAGTCGTCCGATCGGAGCGTCCGGCATGTCGTCTGCAACGACCGGGACACGCTGGTCTACCTGGCCAACCTGGCCTGTATCCCCTTGCACCCGTGGAGCAGCCGGGTTGGAAGCCTGGAGCACCCCGATTACGTGATCATCGACCTGGACCCGGATGAGACCGTGCCCTTCCCACAGGTGTGCCGGCTGGCGCTGCGAGTGAGGGAATTACTTGAGGAACTGGATCTGAGAGGTTTTCCAAAGACCTCGGGGGCCAAGGGGATGCACATTTTGGTGCCTCTGGGCAAACCGTACAGCTACCGCGAGGTCCGGAGTTTCGGCGAGATCATCGCGCGACTGGCCGTGCACGGGATGGAAGAGGTCGCCACTCTGGAAAGGGGCCTGGCGAGACGGAAGGGGAAAATCTATGTAGACTTCCTGCAGAACGGCAGGGGAAAGACCGTTGTCAGTCCTTACTGCCTCAGGGCGCGTCCGGGGGCTCCGGTTTCGACGCCCCTGGAGTGGAGTGAAGTGGGCACCCGCCTGCGTCCCGATGCTTTTCATATGAAGAACATTTTTCGCCGCCTCGACCAGAAGGGCGACCTGTTCGCAGGGGTTCTGACCCGGAAACAATCTCTGCGGCGGGCCCTTGTCAACCTCGAAAAGGTATTTCCCGGTGATGACAAGCCGAAAAGAAGCTCCCTCGACGGAGAATGACGGCCCGTTGCTGGAGCAGTTTGCCGCCCGGCTTCGGCAACGGCCTTTCCGGCCTCATCGGCTCCTCCGCAACGGTCACCTTCAGACGGTTGTGGCCTCAAAGATTCGACGCAGGTTCGAGTGGGGCTGGCGGCGCAGCCAGGTGGAGTATGTGGACCTCGGGGATGGCACCCGTGTCCGCACCGTGTGCGTGTTCCACCCTGAAGCGGGGCCGACTCTGATTGCCGTCCACGGGATGGCGGGATCGAGCGATTCAAACTATATGCGGGGGATCTCTCACAAGGCCTTTCGATCGGGCTGGAATGCCGTACTTCTGAATCTCTACAATACCAATGACCAGTTGAAAACTCCTCGAATCTTTCACGCCGGGTCCAGTCCCGAACTGGGGGAACTGGTGCTCCGACTCATCCATAAACTCCACATCCAGGAACTGTTCCTGGCGGGAGTTTCAATGGGAGGAAACCTGATACTCAAGCTGCTGGGGGAATGGGGTTGCCATTATCCGCGCTGTCTGAGAAGCGTGGGTGTGATTTCCCCCCTCGTCGACTTGACCCGCAGCTGGCAGATTCTGGAAAAACCGTCAAACACCCTCTATCGGGTCCACTTCGTCAGGTCGCTCAAAGGGCTGGTCCGGCGGCGGGCCGCGTTCCTCTCCCCCTTTGTAGATCTGCCCGCGTTGATGCGGATCGCAACGGTGCGGGAGTTCGATGAACTGTTCACCGCACCTTTGGGAGGATTCAGAAACGCCTTCGATTACTACCGACAGGCCAGCGCCGCCCCGCGGATGAAGGCCATCCGAGTGCCGACGCTGTGTCTCCACTCCAAGGACGATCCTCTTCTTCCCTGGCAACCCCTGACAGATCCCGAAGTACTCTCGAACCGGAAGATTCTGACCTCTTTGACCGAGAAGGGAGGCCATGTGGCTTTCATCGAGCGAGAGCGCCAGGACATTGATCGATCCTGGGCGGAAAACCGAACGATTGACTTCTTCGAGAGGAGCCGGCAATTCCGCCCTCCGGTGGCAGTGGCCCCGATTCCCCGCAAGCACTCCTCCTAGCCCGCATTATTCACCAACTGTCTACTGCAGCGGCGAAATCATCCGGGCTAGCTGGGTTACACTCGGTCGACCTCCTCGACGTACTGCACGAGTACGACTGCGGGGGCCTCCCTCGCAAGCCTTGCCAGCCCGGCGCCTTCGCCGCTTCGTGACGAAAGCCGGTGAATAATCCGGGCTGGGCTAGGGCGACCTCGGGGTGGGATGATCTGCAATTCTGAGCCAGGTTTTTGAGGCTCCGGCTCGGTATCGGAATCGGAATCGGGTTCGCAATCGCTATCGCCGTCGATTGCGATGGCGGGAATGAAGGCGCATGATGTCGATCACCGACAGCGATTGCGATACCGATACCGATGAAGACCCGGCTACTCCATCATTTGCCGATCGGAGGTGCCGCCTCGCTGAATTCCTGAGATCGCAATACTCGGACAGGCTCCTACTAGGGCAGGGGGAGAGATCAACCTGAATTGAGCGATTGTCGACGGCGGTAAGCACCCATCTGTTGCGCCCCGCGGGTCTTGTCGATCCTCGACATCCCGCGGCGGGCAGCCCTGCGGTCTCCGCAACTCGCGGGAACACAACATTTTGGCGCTTCCCATCCGCCAGAATCGCTCAACTCAGGATAAAGCTTTTTGCTCTGTTGCCGACCAGAAGAGTGTCGGCCCTTCACTGGAAATGCTCGCCCGGATTGCTGCCGACACCGGGGAGAGCTTCAGGGTTGGTGGGCCCCTTGCGGAGGGCCGACATCACTATTCGGACAATGCTGTTGAAGCAGACATCCATCAACAGCCTTGTCCGACCGCCCCTTGTCGTGCTTGGGATTTCAAGAGTTTCGCTTGGCCTTGACCGGCGGAATCTTTGAGAGTAAAGATGGCCGGGATGCCCCAGAAATACTCGTTCATGCTGTACGGGGTCGGCTTGGCGAGTGGTGCTCCGTTGGGATGGTTTGCCATCTCCTTCCTGTTTCCTTCAGTCGTGTCGGAGTGGGCACTCTACGTCTACCTGTTTCTAGGGACATCGATTGCGTTTGGTGGCTTCGGTTACATCTTGGGGGCGTCCCACGACCGTCTCATGAAGAGCGCTCAACGCGACGCCCTGACCGGACTCTGGAACCAGCGGGCCTTCTTCGAAGTCGCGCGGCTTCTTCTCAGTATCTCCGAGCGGGATGAGACCGCGCTGGCCCTGATCATGCTCGACATCGACCGGTTCAAACTGGTCAACGACCGCAACAGTCATCTGTTTGGAAGCTACGTTCTCAAGGAGGTGGCAGGAATCCTTCGGACGTCGACTCGTAAATCGGACGTGGTTGGACGCTACGGGGGAGACGAATTCGTGATTTGCCTGCCGCGCACTGGAGCCGACGAAGCGGTGGCCATCACAGAACGCATTCGGCAGTGCATTGAGAGGGAAGAATTTCGGCACGGCCGCTATCGGGCCCAGGTCACCGTCAGTCTGGGCGTCGCCGAGATCCGGGACGGAACATCGGACGACGTCGTCCGACTCATTGAATCGGCCGATCGGGCTCTTTACCAGGCCAAAGCCGCCGGACGGAACCGCGTGGTTCTCTGGAACGGGCAGCCCGTGGTTGAAAGTCAGTGGCAATAACCAGAGCTCAAGTCTCAACAGGCCCTGCATTTGAGACTTCGTACTTGCAGTCTGGTCTTGGAAATGGGCGCTTGGGATTTGGGAATGTACCGGCCCATTATGGGTCTATCGAGTGATCGCCGGGAGGGTTGCCAATGGAGTCTGAAAAAGAAGCGCCATCGGCCGTTTCCTTCCAGCCATCGCCAGAATCCGGATCGGACAGCGGCCGAATGAGCAATCAGAGACCCTCACTGCCCACACTTCGGGCTGACCTGCTGCTTTTGCATCCACCGGCTGTGTTCGACTTCCGTGAACGACGGGACATCTATTTCCCTTTCCTCGGCACGTCGGGAGATGTGCCCATCACGCCGCTCTACGAATACTTCCCGCTCGGCTTCAAGACCCTGCAGCGCTACCTTGCCGGGCATGGCCATGAGGTCAGGATCATCAACCTGAGCACCCTCTTGCTCCGTTTTCCGAACATCGAGCTGGAAACTCTCGCCCAATCCCTGGAGGTCAAACTGGTGGGAGTCGACTTTCATTGGATGGTGCATGTGCAGGGTAGCCTGGCGGTGGCTCGAGAGATGAAGCGCCTTCTTGAGGGGGTCCCTATCCTTTTGGGCGGGATCTCCTCTACCTACTACGCGGAGAGGCTGATCCAGTACTCCTTCGTCGACATGGTGATGAGGGGATATGACACCCATGGATCGATGGCGCTTTTGTTGGATCGGATCAAGCAGGGCGGGGACCTGGCCACCGTGCCCAACCTGCTCTGGAAGTCGAAAGAGGGAGAGATCCACGATAACGGCTCCTCCCTCCCCCCGGATCACTTTGGCTGCGGAATCGACTGGTCAATTCAACCGCGCCAGACGGGGGATGCGGAGGGTCTGCCCATCCTCGAGTTGATCTCTTCCCACAATGCCGGCTGCTCCCACAACTGTGGCTGGTGCGGCGGTTCTCGCCAGGCATTTGGAAGAGTCTTCGGGAGCGGCCGGACACTGGTCCGCAAGAGGCTGTCGGAAATCGCGTACGAGTTCGAGACCATCAAGCGGCTTCCCGGAGCCAACCTCTACCACCTCTATTCGGTCGGCACCTACAACGAATCCCGAAAGAGGTTGGAGCTTCTCATTGACCGGGTGCAAGAATCGGATCTCCGGTCGATCAGCTACGAACAATTCTTCCTGACTCCGGATGATCTCTTGAGACGCATGGCCCGGGCGAACCCGCGGACCACCATCACTTTGTCTCCCCAGAGTCACGACCTTGAGATTTCCAGGCTTTCCGGTCGCGGCACCTACACCAATCGACAGCTCGAGCGCTGGCTGGATAAGGCCTTCAACTACGGAATCTCCGCAGTCGACCTCTGGTATTTCATCGGCATGCCCCGCCAGGATGCAAGATCCGTCAAGGAGACGGTCGACTACTGCGCCCATCTGCTGGACCGGTTCAAGGGGTGCCGGGTTCGGCCGCTTCTGTGCCCTATGATACCCTTCCTGGACCCCGCCTCGACCTTCTTTGAGGATCCGGGCCGATATGGCTACAGGTTGTTTCATCGAACCCTCGAAGAGCATCGACGTGGCATGTGCCGCGCCTCCATCATCAATCGAATCAACTACGAGACCAGGTGGCTGAGCCGGAGCGACCTCATCTTTGTGGGCTTCCAGGCAGTTCGGGATCTAATGCGGTCCAAGGCGGAAGCGAGAATCCTGCCGGAGACAATCGTTCAGGGCTACAACTCCAGAATCGAGGACGCGCTGCAGTTTATTCGCCTTGTTCACGAAGTCGATTGTCTGGCCGACGCAAAGGAACGAGAACGGGCCTTGGACGGAATCGGGGACGAAATTCTTCTTCGCAACAACAAGGTGCTTTTCTCAGGTGTGGCCAATCAGGCCTTCCCGGTCGACCGCCCCATTGGGGGCCGCTGGTTTGACGAAACAGGCTGGGAACCCGGCTTGCTCGAAGCGGCCGCGGGCACACCGGCCGCCGACTAACCGGCATTATTCATAGGATGTCGTTACCAAGCGGGCTCTAACCTGGACAGTACGTCGAGGAGGACGAGCGAGCGCAACGCAGCCAGTACCGATTACTTCGCCGATGGAGTCGACGGTTCATGAATGATGGGTTAAGGGTTTGCGTTCACTGCCCCTCGAACAGGTCCGGCAGAAGTCCGATGTGCTCCAATTGGACAAAATCTCTGCCGCCCCCTTGCTTCGCCTCCACCTTCTCGTGCTCCCAGGTGGTGAAGTAAGGGATGTAGACGGCATTGCCTCCGATCGTCAGAACAGGGAGGATGTCGGAGCGCAGAGAGTTTCCCACCATCAGGAACTGGCGGGGATCGATCCCCTGTTCAGCCAGGATTCTCCGGTAAACCGTCTCGTTTTTCTCCGACACGATTTCGATGTGACTGAAGTACTCCCCCAGACCCGATGAGAGGATCTTGGATTCCTGGTCAAAGAGATCTCCTTTCGTCACCAGGATCAACTCGTGAGTTCTGAAAACCCGCTCCAAAGTCGCTTGGACATGGTCTAGAAGCTGGACTGGCCGCTTGAGCATCTCCTTGGCGAATCCGATGATCTGCCGAACCTCGCTCCCGGTGATGTGCCCTTCAGTCAGTTCGATGGCAGTCTCGATCATGGAGAGAGTGAAGCCCTTGATCCCATAGCCAAAAAATTGAAGGTTGCGCTTCTCGGTGGCGTAGATCTTCCGGTTGATCCACTCCTGGTCGCGATACTCTCCCAGCAGCTTCCGAAACTTCTCCTGTGTTTCGGTGAAGATCCTCTCGTTGTGCCAAAGTGTGTCGTCCGCATCAAAGGCGATGTAGCGAATCTGATCCATATTTGTCCTCCCATTCTACGACAGGGTAGGGACCCGACGCCGAGCGGAAGTTCCCAGACCGGTGACACCCCCCCTCACGGTCGCGGTTCCGGTTCTTCATAGGTAACAGTGTTGCTAAATGCAGAAGTTGACTGCTTTGTGCACTTCTTCTCGGGCTGGGACAACCGTGCTTGGGGCCGTCTTCAAGCGCTCGTGGATCTGAGTGCGTGGCCTGGCTGGGCTCTGACAGGCCCTCCACGGCAGGGACGGTAGCGTGTCCACTTGTTGGCGATTGTTTTGAACTCGGAGCCGGGGGGGGTCGTATAGTTTCGCAAAGGTGTTGGAAAAACGGACTCTCGACAGCGCGGCCGGGGCACACGACGCACCACAGCCGACCGGACCCTTCTTTGCGGTGATTTTGCCGTACAACAGTGGGAAGAGCGGACGGACACGCGCACTTCCCGGCCCTCGAGGACCTGCCGGATAGTGAGGAGGTGATGGGTGTCGGCTCTTCTGAGTGACTTGCGTTTTGCCTTTCGTACTTTTCTGAGGAGTCCCGGCTTTACGCTGGTGATCATGGCCACGCTGGCTCTGGGAATTGGGGCCAATACGGCTGTCTTCAGCGTCATCAACACGGTGCTGCTGCGCCCCCTTCCCTACCCTGAGCCGGATCGCCTGACGTTGGTGTGGACGAATTTCGGCCCCGATCTACCGCAAAACTGGGTTTCCGGTCCCGAGTTCATGGAGATGCGGGAATTCCAGACGCTCTTTGAAGACATTGGCGTGATCGTCCCCTTTACGGCGGCCGTCACGGGCGCGGAGGAACCGGAACAGGTTTCGGCGGCGGGCGTCTCGGGTAACTTTTTCGAACTTGTCCAGACGGAGGCGGTCCGAGGCCGCCTGTTTCGCGCTCAAGACGACCAGCCCGGCGCGGATCGACTCGTGGTCTTGAACGATGGCTTCTGGAGGCGTCGACTGGGGGGCGACAAACGGGTTTTGGGCCAGACCATCCGAGTGGATGGATTGTTGTTCACGGTGGTCGGAATCCTGGCGCCGGATTTTGCCATTCTTCATCCAGACGCTCAGTTCCCCAAACAGATCGACCTGTGGCTGCCGATGACGGTCGCCCTTAAGACGGTATTCGGCACCGATCGCTATGAGAAGCTTCCTCGTGGGGATCATTTCCTGAGAGCTTTCGGAAAAATGAAGCCGGGAGTGACGCTGGCGCAGGCACGGGCGGACATGAACGCGGTGGCTGCGCGCATTCAGGAAAAATCTCCCAACTATTACGATTTCGAAGGGTGGGGGATCACGGTCCTCTCCCTGAGCGATGATCTGGTGGCCGAAGTGCGGCCCGCCCTGCTGATCCTTCTGGGCGCGGTTGGCTTCGTGCTTCTGATCGCCTGTGTCAACGTGGCCAATCTCTTACTGGCGCGAGGGGCTGGTCGCGAACGCGAAATGGCAGTCCGTTCCGCCCTGGGAGCCGGCAGGGCAAGGTTGCTTCGACAGCTTGTGACCGAGAGTCTCTCGCTTGCACTCATTGGCGGTCTGCTGGGAATGATGCTGGCACTGATTCTGGTTCGGGTTGTGGTGTTGCTTGGACCCGACAGGCTGCCGCGCGGCGACGCCATCTCCATCGACGGCGGGGTCTTACTCTTCACCTTCCTCCTGTCGCTCTTGACCGGGCTGCTGTTTGGCCTGGCTCCAGTCTGGCATTGCTATCGAGAAGACCTGGTCGAGTCGCTCAAAGAAGGGGGCCGGGGGGCAACCACGGGTATCCGAGGCACTCAGGTGAGGAAGTTTCTGGTGATTGCCGAAGTCGCCCTGGCCCTGGTTCTGCTGGTGGGCGCCGGTCTGATGCTGAGGAGTTTTGCTCGACTCCTGGACTCCAGTCCCGGCTATCGATCGGATCATCTGCTCACCCTGGCCATTTCCCTGCCTCAGACCCGGTACCGCTCGTCTGAGCAGGTGTCGGGCTTTTACGATCGGCTGCTGGAGCGAGTGGGCGCCCTGCCCGGGGTGGTCTCCGCCGGAGCCATTTCACAGCTGCCTCTCAGCGGCTCCTATTCTTCCGGTACCACCCGGATCAAAGAAAGCGAGACGGTCCCCGCGGACCGGCGTGCCCTTGAAGCCGATCGCAGACGGATCAGCCCCGATTACTTCCAGACCATGGGCGCCAGGATCCTCCGAGGCCGGGCCTTCACGGCTCAGGATCATGCCACTGCTCCTTTGGTCGCCATCGTCGACGAGCGTTTCGTCCAGCGTTTCTGGCCCAATGAAGATCCCATTGGCAAGCACGTTTCGATTCGGAGCAACGAGGAAGGGCGTGTCTGGGACCAGGTGGTCGGAGTGGTGGAGCATCAGAAACACTACAATCTCAACAGGGTGGGCCGCGAACAGGTTTATTTCCCTTACAAGCAGGCTCCCGCTAACACCATGTACCTGGCCATTCGAACCGCTGTGGCGCCGTCCTCACTGGCTTCTTCGGTTCGCACCCAAGTGTGGGCGATTGACGGGGATCAGCCTGTCGACGACGTTCAGACGATGACGGCGCGCGTGGATTCGGTCCTCTCCCAGCCGAGATTCAACTTGATGCTTCTGAGCGGATTCGCTCTGGTGGCCTTGATCCTGGCGGCGGTAGGCATCTACGGGGTCATGTCCTATTCGGTCAGTCAAAGACACCATGAAATAGGGGTAAGGATGGCTCTGGGAGCCGATGCAGACCGGGTCCGGTCTCTGGTTCTGCGTCAGGGCCTTACCCTTGTCCTCCTGGCTCTGGCGGCTGGCCTCACGGGCGCCTTCCTTCTGACCCGGCTGATGACGAATCTGCTCTTCGACGTCCACCCGGCCGATCCGCTCACCTACGGACTGGTGGCAGCGCTGCTGCTGCTGGTGGCGGCGGTCGCCTGTTACCTGCCGGCCCTGAGAGCCACCCGCGTCGATCCTGTAAGAGTGCTTCACAGCGAATGATAAGGGTTTGCGCGAGCCCTAACCCGGACTATTCACCAGCTTTCTGCTGCGGCGCGACGAAACCTAGGTCGGTATCATTGGGCGCATTCACCCCATCGATCACTTGTGGAACATAGTGAATGAACTGGGCCAGCGCTTGTCCAGCTGTGCATACCATGACCATTTCCCACACAGCCCAGCCAAACACTCCCAGCACCTTCTTCCATACGTTTGCATTGGAACCGACCACTGAGGCCACTATACCCTCGATCCTTGCGCGTTCTTGTTGTGGCAGGTCTTATTATAATCCGAGTTGAGCGATTCTGGCGGATGGGAAGCGCCAAGATGTTGTGTGCCCGTGAGTTGCGGAGACCGCAGGCATACCGGCTGCCGTTGACCAGGCCCGAAACAAGTTCACAAAGCGGTCAAGTTTGCGCGTTGGACAACAATTCGCCAAGTAATCGCTATGCTGGCCGTGAATCGCTCTTTCAGAGCTTTGCCGGGCTCCGCTGGAAAGACCCAGCGGGCTGGCGCTGAAGCCACCGTCAGTCAGGGGAAACGGCGGGCTGACGCCCACCGCTCGCCCGGAGATGGAGACCGTTCGCCCGGATGATTCCGGCCCTGCAGTAGACCAGGTATGAGAAATGGGGTTAGCCCGCATTATTCACCAACTGTCTACTGCAGCGGCGAAATCATCCGGGCTGG
>JBHHYX010000092.1:0-14849 GCA_046757765.1 Acidobacteriota bacterium
GTGGGCAACGCAGTCAGCGCGGATGGCCGCAGCAGAAAGCTGGTGAATAGTCGGGGCTAGAGTCCACTCGCCTTCCGGGTCTCGAGGCCGTGTCCGTGGGGACCGGTCTCACGCCGCCGCAAGAGGGTCGAGTAAACGAGTCCGGCCAGGCTGAGAAGGGAGAACATCCAGAGCATGGGGAGGTAGCCACCCGGGTTGCCGGAGTTGGCGCCGGAGAAGTCATTGAGCTGGCCCGCCGCGATATTGAACACGGTCAATCCGATGTTCTGGAGCATGGTCATCAGCCCGTAGGCTGTGCCCAGCCGGTTTTCGTCCACCACATACGGAACCGAAGGCCAGAGCACGGCCGGCACGAGAGAGAAAGAGATCCCGATCATCACGGTGGAAATCCACAGGTTCCAGTCGGTGTAGCCGAGGATCAGGAAAACCGGTACCAGTAGCAGTGAACCCAGGGCCATGAAGAAACTCCGCCTGGCCACCCGGTCGGCGACGAGACCGAACAGGGGGGTTGCGAAGATCGCGGCCAGAAACACATAGCCGTTGATCTCACCGGCCTTGGCCAGGGACAAACCGTGTGCGTCCTGGAAGTACTTGATCGCGAATGTACTGCGGAAGGGGAAGATGACGGAGTAGAACGTCA
Organism: Acidobacteriota bacterium; assembly: GCA_046757765.1. Taxonomy (GTDB): domain Bacteria; phylum Acidobacteriota; class UBA6911; order RPQK01; family JBHHYX01; genus JBHHYX01. The sequence goes on from JBHHYX010000092.1 coordinate 641, forward strand.
CGCACAGGCCGATGATGTACCAGTAGGAGCGGTCAAACTTCCATAGGTCCGACCAGACGATCTTGTCGGCTGGCTCCGGTCGCTCGAGTTGATACCGGGCCTCGGCGCCGCGCTCCACCAGCCAGTAGGCCAAGGCCGCAACAAGGGCCAGGAGCCCCAACCCCACGGCGATCAGCATAGGCCCCTGCCATCCCCTGGCGTAGACATCCTTCGCCCACGTCGGTGACAGGTCGGCCGCATACGACCCAGCCCTCGCGATGCTGAGGTTGAGGCCAAAGGCGAGTCCAAGCTGCTTTCCCCTGAACCACTGCCCCAGTGCGGCGGTGATGGCAACGATCATCGATTCAGCTCCCAGTCCGAAAACGAGCCGTCCCAGAGCCATCATCTCGAAGGAGGACGAAGCCGCCGTGAGAACGGCTCCCACAAGGCAGATTGCCGTGAACACCAGCGTCGAGGTGCGTGTGCCAAAGCGGTCGACGAGCACGCCCCCGATCAGGACCATAATGATGTTGGGCAAACTATAGATGGCGTTCAGGGTTCCGATCTGCGTCCCCGTAAAGCCGAACTCTTCCTGCAGGATACCGGCGATCGGTGCAATGGAGTCATAGATGTAGTAGTTGCCGAACATCGCCAGACTGGCGAAAAGCAGAACCGTCCAACGGACACCCGCCGGCGGAGCGGTTTTGCGAGTAGCGGAAGGTCCAGTCAACATTCACCTCCGAACGGCCATCCTGCCCGAGAGTCGCGTCGCAGTCAACACAGGCCGCCCGTTATCTCCACACAGAGAGAGTTGATGCGTTGCCGGCCCTGTGCCGGTGGTATGAGGTTTGGCAACTCTATTTTATGAGAATTCAGGTGATTTTTTTCAGTCGCTGTGGTCTAATCCTGGGACTACTTTGGGGAGGTTGAGATGCGCCTGATACGTCCATTGTCGCTGTCTCTCTGTTTTGTTTTTGTGGCCGTTTCCACACACGCCGGCCTTGGCGCCCAGGAGAACAAGGCGGCGGCCGAAGGGAAGAAGGACAAGAAGAAGAAAAAGAAGAAAGACCTGCCTCTGGAGCCGACTCGAAAGATTGAGTTCGAGACCGACGAGGGGACCTGGCTTTCTCTTGACGTCTCACCGGACGGGAAGACGGTACTCTTCGAGATGGCGGGGGATTTGTACACTGTTCCCCTTTCGGGTGGCGGCGCCACTCGCATCACCCAAGGAATGGCTTTTGACAGCCAGCCGGCCTTTTCTCCTGACGGGAAACACATTGCTTTTATCAGCGATCGCGACGGAAGTGAGAACCTGTGGGTGGCCACGGCGGATGGAAGCGATCCGAAGAAGCTGACCAAGGGAAAGAAGAACACCTTTCTGTCCCCGACCTGGGCCCCGGACAGCCGCTACGTGGTCGTTTCCAAAGGCGGGCGCAGCACCGACCTCTGGATGTATCACATCGACGGAGGATCGGGCATCAACCTGACCGGCGCGGATCAACCCGCCCGGGGTGGCGAGGGAGGCCCGCCCGGGGCGACTCCGACGAGGCGCCTGCGCTATGGCGCCACCCTCTCGCCGGACGGGCGCTACCTCTATTTCGCCCGCAAGAATGCGGCCAGCGTCTATAACCAGATGTCATTCGGCTGGCAGGTCTTTCGCCGTGACATGAAGACGGGCGATGTCGACCGGATCACCCAAGCCCAGGGAGGAGCGATTCGACCACGGATCTCTCCCGATGGGAAGAAACTGGTTTATGCCAGCCGCTATGAGACCCGGACCGGGCTGCGGATCCGCGACCTTGACTCCGGCCAGGACCACTGGCTCAGGTACCCGGTGCAGCGCGACGACATGGAGTCGCGAGGGACGCGCGACGTCTTCCCAGGCTATGCCTTTACTCCGGACGGCAGTGAAGTGGTCGTCACCTACGGGGGCAAGATCAACCGCGTCGAGGTCGCCTCCGGCCTGGAACACCCGGTTCCCTTCAAGGCACAGGTGTCGCTTGACATAGGACCGCTCACCAAGTTCCAGCGCCCGGTCGAGGAGGGTCCGGTGCGATCCCGCCTGATCCAGGATCCCGTCCAGTCGCCCGACGGTAAGCAGTTGGCCTTTTCCGCCATGGCCCACCTGTACGTCATGGATCTGCCCGACGGTCAGGCGCGCCGGATCACCTCCAGTGACGCCGACGAGTTCAAGCCGACCTGGTCTCCCAACGGCCGGGAGCTTGCCTTTGTCAGCTGGGACTACTCCAACGGCGGGCATCTGTGGAAGGTGGCGGCGGATGGGTCGGAGGCGCCACGACAACTGACCGATATACCGGCCTTTTACACCGACCCCGTTTTTTCCCCCGACGGCTCGCGCATCGTTCTCAGACGCGGCAATGCCTGGATGCGCTCGCAGACGCCGAGTGAATTCGGTGGCCTGCGCATCTCACTGGATCTGGTCTGGATCCCATCCGAAGGGGGTCAGATTCACTTGATCGTGCCTGCTCGCGGTCTGGGTTCTCCTCACTTTACCCACGATGAGAATCGCATTTACTTCTACTCGCGCGAGGGCCTGGTCTCGATGCGCTACGACGGCACTGACCGCCGTACACATTTGAAGGTCACAGGCAAACCCTTCCGTCCGGGACGGGGAAGCCGGCCCGCGCCAGCACAGGATGTACGGGTGAGCCCGGATGGGCAGTGGGCTTTAGCCGAGGTGGCCAATCAAGTGTACGTGATGGCCGTCCCCAGCATCGGGAAGGCTCCCACCAACAAGGTTTTCTCACCCTCGCTGCCAACCAAGAGGCTGACCGACATTGGTGCCGACTCTTTCGGCTGGGCCGACGACGGCAAGACCGTGACGTGGGCGGTGGGATCCACTTTCTTCAGACGGCCCTTCGAGAGCATCTCCTTTGAGAAGAAGGAGAAGAAACCCAAGTCGGAATCCGAGGAGGAGACCGAAGAGGCCGAGAACAACGGAGAAACCGAAGAGGGCGAGCAAGCGGACGAAGAGGAGAAAGAAAAGAGAAAGGAACCCGAAGAAGCCGACAAGAACGTCGAGTCATTTGAGGTGGATCTCGAATTCCCGCGCCACAAAGTGGAGGGAACGGTCGTCTTGAGCGGAGCCACCGTCATCACGATGAAGGGCGACGAGGTGATCGAGAACGCCGACATTGTGGTCAAAGACAACCGCATCCTGGCTGTTGGGAAGCGTGGCAGGGTAGACATCCCCGTTGGCGCCCGGCGCTTTGACGCCAAGGGCAAGTACATCGTCCCCGGCTTCGTCGACACCCACGCCCATTACGAAATGAGGACCGAGGGTGTCCTGGAACTTCACAACTGGAGCTTCGACGCCAATCTGGCCTACGGAGTGACCACGGGACTGGATGTGCAGACCTCGACAAACGACTACCTGACCTACCAGGACCTGGTGGAGGCCGGGAGGATGATCGGACCCAGGGCCTACTCCACTGGACCCGGTGTTTTCGCCAACAACGATTTTCAATCCGGAGAGGGGGCGCGCTTCGTTCTTGAAAAATACAAAAAGTACTACCGCAACAACAACTTGAAGTCTTACATGGTGGGTAACCGCAAGCAGCGCCAGTGGGTGGTGAAGGCAGCTAATGACTTGAAACTGACGGTGACGACGGAAGGGGGTCTGGATCTCAAACTCGACATGACCCACGCCATGGACGGTTTCGGCGGCAACGAGCACGCGCTTCCGATCGTGCCCCTCTACAAGGATGTGGTGGAATTGTTCGCCCAATCCGGCACCAGCTACACGCCAACGCTTCTGGTACTTTACGGTGGGCCCTGGGCGGAGAACTACTACTACGAGAACACCGAGGTACATGACGACGTGAAACTCAACCGCTTCGTCCCTCATAACGAGATCGACCGGTTGACCCGCCGCCGGCGCTGGTTCCGAAAAGATGAGTACTCCTTTCCCAAGACGGCCGCCCAGGCGACCAAGATTCAGCGTGCCGGGGGCAAGGTCGGGGTGGGCGGCCACGGACAGCTGCAGGGCCTGGGCTATCACTGGGAGATGTGGTCTCTGGCGGCCGGAGGCATGACGCCACGAGAGGTCCTGACGGCCGCCACCATCGACGGGGCATTCATCATCGGCCTGGTCCAGGATCTGGGCAGCATCGAGAAGGGCAAGCTGGCCGACCTGGTGGTCCTCGATCAGAATCCACTCGAGAATATCCACAATACCAACTCCATCCGCTGGGTGATGAAGGACGGAGAACTTTACGAGGGCGACACCCTGAAACAGCTCTACCCAGTGGTGAGGGAACTGCGGCCGTTCTGGTGGTGGGAAGACGAAACGAAGACGCCAACGGATGATGCGGGATAAGCCAAGGGAAAACAGGTTTTGACAAGGAGAGGAGGTCGCTCCTTTTCAGTCCTGTCAGTTTTTCAGTCCCGTCAGTGTTGGAACGTTTTTCCGGGCCCACCGACCATGCCCATTAAAACGAGAATCGACCCGGACGCCGGCCTCGTGCTCCACGAAATCAGTGGCGAAGTAGCTGTCAGAGAGCTGCTGGCGGCACCCCAACCCGCACTGTCTCACAAACGATCCCTTGCGGAGTCCGAATGAATCCATCCTGACGACGTCACGCTCGCCGGGCCTTCGCGACACAAGCCAAGAGGGTTGCAGGGACCACGACTCCTCTTTCTCCAGTCCGGTCTCTCGTCAACGTCTTTGGGAACTCGCCTTCATCAGGAACCAATCCGCGGTCGTGTACAGGTCGCCCATGCGGAAAGAGCGGTAGAGGCTGAAAGGCGTTCGCAGCGAGTAGGAGAATGTGCCCTCCGGCGTCAACGAGTCGGCCGTGGCGAAAAGATCGAGTCCCTCCAGGCGGAATCCCGAGTCGAAGTGGTAGTTGCCGTTCAGCAAGGCCTGGGCACTGCCTGCCCCCACGGAGTATCCAGGCAAATCGACATTGAGGACGAGGCTGGCCGTCAGGGTCGACTCGTCTAGAGCATAGACCTGTCCCCGGCTGACGCAGGGATCAGGCTGGCTGGCACATCGCGTGTTCCCGTTGTCGTAGTAGATGATTCTGTTTAAGTCGCCGAAGTCGACGTTGACGTCATGCCCATGGCTGAAGAAAGGAAACGGGTCGTCCGATTGGAGGATAAAATCCCCGTCAACGCCCAACTTCCAGAGCACATTTCCAGAGCCCGCACCCTCCTGGAAGTCAATCTTGATCACCCAGTCCTGGTGGCGCATGGACAGCACAAGGTTGCCGTCGAGAGGGGAGTAGGCGAGCGCATTCGAGTGTGTCCAGTCATTTGCCTTGTCGTCCAGGACCAGGTCCGGGCATCCCGGGTTGCTTCCTCTGCATTTTTCACCCAGTATGGCCAGACGGCTGAGGTCCAGATGGTCGTAGGCGCTCCAGGCCCAGGTCAGCTGGAAGTTCTCGTCCAAGTCGACGATGTAGTCTCCAAGGACGTCGACCCAACCGGGCCCCTGTACGTCTTCAACCAGCCGCTCGGTGTAGCCGAGGGTGACGGTATGGCCGTTGGGAAGGCGCCGGGCCTCGTGATGAAAGGCGGTGAAAGGGTCGGTGAATCCCATGGCCTGGATTTGTTCATTGATGCGAGCCGCATTGGTCTCCCTGACCACACGTCCCGCCAGATCCACCTCGCGAAGAAACTCCCCCCTCACGCCCGCCGCGTCGTCCAGGTGGAAGAGAAATGTTCCACCGCTCACCGGACGGATCAGCATCGGCGACAGCTCGAGATCCCTGGAGTAGTACCAGATGATGCGACCCTTCAGGTCGGTTGCCATGGGGAGGCCCGATCCGTCTGGGTCGGCGAGCCCTGCCGGCGACTGCAGCAGGATGTTTTCCAGGCTGGTGTTTCGGTCCGGGGGATCCAAAACGGTCAAGTCCGGCTTTTCAATGGAGATGGTACCCGTTAAATGAAGGACTTCAGGACCCAGGGTCGGGGGAGAACCGGCTATGTCCTGGGTTTCCGCTCGCATGATGTAGAAGGATCTTTCGCGCAGACCCCCCAGGTAGAAATTCATGCTTCGGTCCCCGCTGCAGACTTTGAAGTGAGTGACCCGAGTGAGCAGGCCGGGGGCCGAGAGACGGTTGAAACGCACCCGCATCTGTTTCCCGACCTCACAGGGGGGGGAGCTGAAAAGGACGACCAGGGGATGGTCAGTGCCGGTGGCCACCGGCTGAAGAGTCACCCGGGATTCGATCTCGAAAGGCGCGGAAACTTCCGTGATTTCCCCGGAAGCCAGATCTCTCACAAAAGCCTTGACCAGGTAGGATCCCTCCTCGATGGGCGTCCATTCCAATCCATTCTTCAAGGTGAAATCGTAAAGGACTCTTGCTGCCTCGCCATCGCGGGCGACCGTCAATCGGTTGTCAAAATTCCCTCGACCGGTGCCGCTAATGGTCCAGGTAACCGGGGTCCCCACGGGTTGGGGCGAGGGCAAATCTGGTTGGAGCTGAATACTCGCCCAGAGGGGGGCACCTGAAGCCGCCACGATCATGGCAATGAAACGAAAGCTGTTCATGACACTCCTTTCCATCGGTGCTTGAAGAGAACTGTGACACATGGGTCGCTTTGCCGTTGTTGCCATTGTATTCCATCCTGGACAACAGACGCCATCGTGTTTCCAGTCGCTCTACTTCACAAGGCGGATTGGGGGAGAAAAAAGTGCCACAGGAGCCGCCGGCGCTCGATCGCCCACCCGCCACTGGGAAATGACGGCTGAGCCGTTGGTCCCGGAGACTTTCCACACCGCTGGCAGAAATCGAGTGTAGAATACGAATGAGGGGTTTGTTTTTCGCATGAAGCTGCACACTGAGGACATCACCCAACTCCTGGACCAGCTCCACCGCGGAAACGAGGGAGCACGAAGTCAGCTCATCCCTTTGGTTTATCAGGAGCTTCACAGGATCGCTTCACGCTACATGCTGGGCGAACGACCGGGCCACACTCTGCAGACCACGGCTCTGGTGCACGAAGCCTATCTCCGTCTGCTCGGCGGGGCGGACCGGGTGGAATGGCGCAACAGGGTCCACTTCTTCGCGGTGGCGGCCACCTTGATGCGCAGGGTTCTGGTCGACTATGCCCGCTCCCGAGGTTCAATCAAACGGGGTGGCGACCATCAACGGGTCGATTTCGAAGCGGCCGCGACTCTGACCCAGGAGCGCCTGGACGAAGTGCTGGCCGTGGATGAGGCTTTGTCGCGGCTGAGCGAGTGGGCTCCGCGTCAAAGCCACATGGTGGAGCTCCGTTTCTTTGGAGGGTTGACCTTCGAAGAGATTGCGGAAGCCCTCGACGTTTCAGTTCGAACGCTCAAGCGAGACTGGCGGCTGGCACGCTCCTGGCTGCGCGCACAGCTGAGTTCAGGAGGACCGGAGTGACTCCAGAGCGGTGGCAGCGGATCAGGCGGTTGTTCGATGCCGCTTTGGAGCGCGAACCCCAAGATCGTTCCCACTTCCTCTCGGCCGCCTGCCGGGATGATCCGGCGCTGGCCGAGGAAGTGCGCCACCTCATTGTTCGCCACGAGCAGACCGGAAGCTTCCTGAGCAAGCCGTTTCTGGACATCCAGGAGACTCTGCAGCCGTCTGAAACCTCAGGCCAGACCTTCGCGGAGGGTGAGGTCCTCGGCCGGCGCTTCCGACTCAGCCAAATCATCGGCAAAGGGGGCATGGGGGAGGTCTACAAGGCCTTTGATCTGGAACTGCGGGAAACTGTCGCGTTGAAGGTCATTCGGCCCGAAATTGCATCCGATCCCAAGGCGCTCAATCGCCTGAAGCGAGAGATTCAGCTGGCTCGCCGAGTGACACACCCGAACGTCTGCCGTGTTTACGACCTGCATTGGCAGAGTGGAAGAGAGCGACGTCAATGCAGTTTTCTCACCATGGAGTATGTCCGGGGTCAGACCTTAGCTAAGAGACTGGCCGAAGATGAAATCCCCCTGACAGAGGCCTTGCGGATAGGCGTGGAAATCACCAAGGCTCTGGAGGCCATCCATGAACACCGGATTGTTCACCGTGATCTCAAGCCGTCCAACATCATGGTGAGCGGGCAGGCTGATGTCAAAGTGATGGATTTTGGTGTGGCCAAGCAGTTTCCCAATATTGACAGCGGGGCTGAAACGCCAGACGATTTGACCTCAAAGGACGCTCTGGTGGGAACGGTGGCCTATATGTCTCCAGAGCTTCTGGAAGGGCGGGAGCTGGACAGCCGATCTGACATTTTCTCCCTCGGAATCGTACTTTACGAGATGATCACCGGCGTTCATCCCTTTCGAAAGGGGACTCTAATTGCGACCGCGAGTTCAATTCTGGAGGCCAACCCGCCCCCTCTGACCCAATATCTGGAGGAGGTCCCGGAAGGGCTTGAAGAAATCCTGAGACAAATGCTGGCCAAGAGTCCGGGGAAACGACCTCGGTCGGCTCAACAAGTGCGGGCCCAACTGGTCCAACCGGTTGATGGCGGGTCCCCAAGAGCCGTCCCCAAGAGACCTGTCCCGGCCATCGCCGTCCTCCCCTTCACAGATATGAGTCCTCAAAGGGACCAGGACTATTTTTGTGAAGGGCTGGCGGAAGAACTGATCAACGGTCTGACGCAACTGAAAGGAGTTCGCGTTGCCTCCCGGACGTCCGCCTCTCGCTTGAAGGAAACCAACCTGGACATCCGAGAAATTGGGAAAAAGCTGGGCGTAGCCACGGTCCTGGAAGGGAGTCTCCGAAAAGCTGACGAGAGGCTGCGGATTGGCGTTCAACTCGTCGACGTGACCGATGGTTATCCGCTCTGGTCCGAGCGCTACGACCGTCACCTCGACGATGTGTTCCGGATACAGGAGGACATCTCCCGGGCGGTGATCGAGAGGCTGAGAATCACCGTCGTGGGTGGGGAGAAGCGGCCACTTTTCCCGCCCTCACCGAAAAACGTCGGAGTGTATGAATTGTATTTGAAGGGCCGCCTCCAGTGGAACAAGAGAACGGAGTCGGGATTGGAGCGAAGTGTCGATTTTTTCAGCCGCGCCATCGAGCAAGACCCGGAGTACGGACTGGCCCATGCCGCTTTGGCCGCCTCCTACGCCACCCTCAGTATCTATGGTTCGGAAGCCCCCAAAGATCTGATGCCCAAAGCGGCGTCAGCCGCTGAGCGGGCCCTGCAGATCGAGGGCGAACTCTCCTCGGCTTTCGAGTCACGAGGCTGCGTTCGATCCCTCTATGACTGGAACTGGGAGGGCGCCGACGCCGATTTCAGAAAAGCCATTGAACTTGATCCGAGGAATCCCGGAGCTCACCACTGGTATGCCACCAGCCTTCTGATGCCCCTTGGCCGCTTCCAGAAAGCTCGCGCCGAGATCAGCCTGGCCCGGGAGATTGACCCGTTCAACCTGGCCATAGCCGCCAGTGTCGGCTTGCAGTTCTACTTCGAGCGCCGCTTTGAATCGGCCATCGAGGAACATCTCAAGACTCTCGGGATGGACCGAAACTTTGGACTGGCGCACTTTTTCCTGGGCCAGGCCTACGCCGAGAAAGCGATCTACCCGGAGGCGCTCCAAGCACTGGAACTGGCAGTGAGATTGACCCGGCGAAGCCTGGAAACGCTGGCGGCGCTAGCCTACGTGCGCGCACTGGCGGGAGGGAAAACGCGGGCTATGACCCTGCTTCGTGAACTGACCGGTCTATCTGGAGAGCGCTACGTCTCGCCCGTCCTTCTGGCTCAAATCCATGTGGGTCTGGGCCAGAAAGATCAGGCTTTCGAGCTTCTCGAGCAAGCCTATCGAATGCGCTCGACTGACTTGATTTGGCTCAAGGCTCGGCCCGTCTTCGACACCCTCCGCTCCGATTCAAGGTTCAGTGAACTGTGCGGGAAAATTGGCTTCCCCTCCTGAAGGCCGAGCCTCGAGTGTGACCTGGTTGGGATCCAGTTCACAGACCTTGATCGGACGCGCAAATCCTTTGAAGTCCCGTTCCTCCAGGTCTCCGTAGGGAAAATCGTCTTTGGTCAGAGAATAGACGGGAAAGCTGACCAGAATCCGCCCCGGGGTGCAGCTGGATTCCAAACGACTGGCCGCGTTGACGCCCCCGCCGATGGCCCCGTACTGTACCAGATGCCTGGATCCGAAGTTGCCCACCGTCACGTAGTCCTGATGAATCCCGATGCGAATGCGCAGCTTGTGATCCAGCCCGGCGTCAACCCATTTCCGACCCAGTTCTTTCATCTTCTTCTGCATGGCAACAGCCATGGATACTGCCTGCTTGGCCTGTCGTCGGGACCCCATCCTCTCGGGAGCGCCGAAAAACGCCATAATCCCGTCGCCCATCAGCTTTTCAAAGACCCCTTCATACTGCCCGATCAACTTGAGCATCTCGGTCATGTAGTCATTCAAGACGGATGTAATCTGCTCGGGGGCGGTCCGGTCGGTGAGATCCGTGAAGTTGGTGAGATCTGAAAAGAAGAGAGTGATCTTTCTCCTTTCACTCAGGAGTTCAGCCTCTTCCTCGGAAGCGAGAATCCGCTCCAGCAGGGCGGGAGGGAAATATTTGGCCAGTCTTTGGCTTTTTAAGACGGTCTCGAGTTGTTTCCTGACTTTCTCCTGGAGTTGCTCGTTGAAGGCCTTCAGCTCTTTTTCCTGACGCCTCATCTGGATGAGATTCTTCACTCTGGCCAAGAGCTCGCCGCGGTTGAAAGGCTTGGCCAGGTACTCGTCCGCGCCAGCCTCCAGACCTTCAACCTTCATGTCCTGGGAGACCTTGGCGGTCAGCAAAATGACGGGGATGTGGTTGAGATCCCGGTCCTTTCTCAAGGCGCGGCAAAAAGCGTACCCGTCCAGTTTCGGCATCATCACATCGCTCAGGATCAGATCCGGTTGAATCTCCCGCGCCCTGCCGAGGCCATCCTCCCCGTCGACCGCCTCCGCCACCTGGTACAGATGGAGGAGGCCTTTTTTCACGTACTCTCGAACGTCCGGATCGTCGTCCACAATCAAAATAGTTGGTGCTCCCGAAGGCCCCTCAACAGTTCCCTCTGCCGCTCTCGGCGCCGCCCTCTCCAGGCCGGCCAACTCAGTTCTGGCGGTGGAGCCATCAGTTTCTCGTCCCTGACCGGGCTGGTCGGCAATGGGGGCCTCCGACAGCCGAGCCTGTGCCTTGGGGAGGGTGACGACAAATTCGCTGCCGAAACCCAGTTGGCTTTCGGCGCGAATGTCTCCACCGTGCAGTTCAACCAGATCCTTAGCCAAAGAGAGGCCAATCCCCGTTCCCGCCCCCGCCAGGCCGGAAGAGTCCTCGACTTGACGAAATCTGTCGAAGATCTGAGGCAGCTCCTGCTTGGGAATGCCCGAGCCGGTGTCCTTGACGCAGATCACGATAGATTCTTTTCCCTCCGGGTCCGAGCCACTCGAGACCGAGAGCCAGATCTTTCCATTGCAGGGAGTAAACTTGAAAGCATTGGAAAGCAGGTTGAAGACCACTTTTTCCAGCTTTTCGGGATCGACGTCCACCACCACTCTCTCCTCCTCGCAACTGAGTTGAAAAGTGATGTTCTTTCGCTCCGCCTGAGAGGAGAAGGAGTGGACGATGTGTCTCAAGAACTGGACCAGATCAAGGCTTCTGGCCTTCAGTTCCATCTTGCCCGCTTCCAGCTTGGAGATGTCCAGTAATTGATTGACCAGCCTCAGCAGACGCCGGGAGTTTCTGAGCATCATCTCCAGTTGCTCTCTCATCTCGCCCTCGGCCTGGCCGTAAGCTCCCGACAGAGCATCTTCGAGGGGCCCGATGGTCAGGGTCAGGGGCGTGCGAAACTCGTGTGACACATTGGCAAAGAAACGAGTCTTGACCTTGTCCATCTCGATGAGTCTTTGCCGGTGTTCTTTGATCGTTTTCTCATGACGTTCCGCCTTTTTCTTGGCCTCTTCGGCTTGGGTCAGGGCTTCTTCCGTCTTTTCCTTCTCCTCCACCAGTTTTCCAGTGCGTTCTTTGACCAGCCAGGCAAGTTCCCGTTCCCGCGCCTTGAGGCGCTTGACCTTGATGCGGTGCATTGCCAGGCCCATGAGCAGGAGAGCGACGCCGGTCAGTATGTAAAATGGAGAAGTCTGGTAAAAATAGGGTTCCAATTCGAACCCCAAAGAGGCTCCCGCCTCATTCCAGAGACCGTCGTTGTTGCAAGCGATGACCCGGAAACGATAGTTTCCGGGCGGGATACTGGTGTAATAAGCCACCCGGCGCCTACCCGCGTTCACCCAATCTTTCTCAAAGCCTTCCAACTTGAACTGGAATCGAATCTTCTCCGGCGCCAGAAAGCTGAGCGCGGTGTAGTGAAACTCAAGTTTCTCCTTGCCGGGCGGAATTTCCAGAACTTCCCGCAAATCAACGGGTTTGCCGTCGATCACGACCTGTTCGATCCACACGGGGGGGACGAGCTTGTTCGTTCTGGGGTCGTCCGGATCGATCATTGCCAAGCCTTTGAGCGTGGGGAACCAGAGTCTCCCGTCTCTGGTTCTGGCGCCGGCAGGCTGGGTGCCGCCGGTGCATTCGCTGCTTTTCAGACCGTCCGACTTTCCATAGCTGATCGCAGTGATTGAGGGGATTTCTCCCCTCTCGAAATCCCGCAGCTCCTTCTTACTGACACGAAAGATCCCCTTGATCGAGCTCATCCAGAGGTTGTCTTTGTCATCCTCCAGAATCTGGTAGATAACATTGGCAGACAAGCCCTCTTTCGTCGTGAAACTGGTAAACTTACCCTCTCTGAAGCGGTTGAGTCCGGTGTCTGTGCCAATCCAGAGTTCGCCCTCCTTGTCTTCATAGAGAGCGAAAATGGTGTCACTGGAGAGACCGTCCCGAATCGTGTAGCTGCGGAACTCCCCATTCTTGAAGCGGTTTAGACCCTCATCTGTCCCGATCCACAGATTTTCCGCCCGGTCCTCGTAGATCGACAAAACCGTATTGTTGGACAGGCCCTGCTGGGTGGTGTAGACGGAGAACTCTCCATCCTTGAGACGGTTGAGCCCACCTCCTTGGGTGCCGATCCAGAGGCTCCCTTCCCCGTCCACATGGATGGAAAAAACGTAGTCGCTCGACAGTCCATCCTTGCTTGTGTAGGCGGTAAACGCTCCCTCCTTGAAAAGGTTTACGCCACCGCCGTAGGTGCCCAACCAGAGGTTGCCCTTCTCGTCTTGGTCGATGGAAAACACATCGTCGTTGGAGAGGCCCTCCCGGCTCGTATAGGCCGTGAATTCTCCCTCCCTGAAGAGGTTCACCCCGCCCCCGGCTGTGCCAATCCAGAGGTTCCCTTCGTGATCCTCGTAGATCGACCTCACGATCTCATGAGAGAGGCCGTCTTTCTTGGTGTAAAGGCTGAATCTCGCGTCCTTGAAACGATCCAGACCGCCACCGTTGGTACCAATCCAGAGGCTCCCTTCCCGGTCCTCATAGAGGGCCATGACTCTGTCGTTGGAGAGGCCAAACTGGGTCGTGAAACTGGTAAACACCCCGTTCCTGAGGAGATTCACCCCCCCACCGTAGGTGCCAAACCAGAGATTCCCCTCCCGATCCTCGCAAATGGACATGACAATGTCTTCGGAAAGCCCCTGTTTCGTGGTGTAGGTGAAGAATTTGCCATCCCTGAGACGGTTCAGCCCTCCGCTTGTGCCGATCCAGAGATTTCCTTCTCGGTCCTCATGGATGGAGAGCACCCTGTCGGCGGCCAAACCCTCTCGCAAGGTATAAGTCGTGAATTCTCCTCCCCTCAGACGGCTGAGCCCGGCGTCGGTGCCCACCCAGAGACTCCCTTCCCGGTCCTGATAGACTGACCGTACGCTGTCGTTCGCCAAGCCCTGTTTCGTCGTGTAGGTAGTGAATTTCCCCTCTCGGAAACGACTGAGTCCACCCCCGTAGGTGCCAATCCACAGGTTCCCCTCCGCGTCCTCATCGATCGCAAACACATTATTGCTGGAGAGGCCGTCTTGAGTCGTGTAAGTCGTAAAGACCCCATCCCTGAGTCGGGACAGCCCACCGCCGTAGGTGCCGATCCAGAGATTGCCTTTCCGGTCCTCGTGGATCGTCCTGACCCAGTTCTTCTTGATCTGGGCAGTGTTGGCCTTGTCGTAAACCGTGAATTGGACGCCGTCGAAACGCACGAGACCTTCCTGGGTGCCCAACCAGAGATAACCGTCTGCGGTTTGGACTATGGAGAGGACGGAGTTCTGTGGCACACCCGCTACGGTCTGCCCCACATCGTGGTCATAATGAGGAAACCC
>JBHHYX010000093.1:0-14793 GCA_046757765.1 Acidobacteriota bacterium
CCGACATTTCAAACCCAAACTGGTTGCGCCGCGAGGGCCGCAGTGGGCCCACATTGAAAAAAGGCCTGGCGTTGAGCGCGCTGTTTTGATGGATTTCGTGGAGGGAGCCGTGAAAAGGCGGATGCCTCCCATCCGGACTGACGATTTGAAGTTGCCGAAGTGGGGCGCGGAAGTCGGCCCCATAGAAGTTTTCGGTCGCCTGAAAGTGGAGGAAAACGGGATCGATACCGTGGCGCTTGAGGGGATCACGCAAGGCGTTCAGGTCGATCTGAGTGATAAAGATGTTGGGGTTCCGTCTTTCTTCCTCGGGCGTTTCCTGGGTCGCGGCGATCTGGGTGGGCCTTGGGCGCAGTTGAAAGTTGACCTCGACAACTCCCTTCGAAGCCACTTCGATACCGCTCCTGGTCTCGCCGGCATAGCCGGGTGCCGTGATCTGCAGAAGATAGACTCCAGCCGGCAATCCGGAGAATTGGTACCGGCCCTGACTGTCGGTAGCGGTCTCCTTACGCAGATGCAGCTTGTCCCCGGAAGTGAGCAGCCTGGCCTGGCTGACGGGATCGCCTTGCTCATCCTCAACGCGTCCGGCAATCCTTCCCCGGTCTTGTGCCGGCGTCGTACCCTGGAGAGCCCAAACCAGCATCAGGAAGACCAGCCAGGCTCTTCCCCGTTCTTGTCTCGAGTGCGGTTGCGGATTGTGGGTGGAGGCGTCTGGGACAACAGACGGATTCGATTCCAGAAATAGAGGCTTCTGCCGCCTCTGGTGAGAGGTCGACCGCGGCAAATGGAGCCCCTGGTATCGCCACAACATAGACAGGCAGTCATCTTACCCGTATGGAGCAGAATGGTGCCACCGCCTCCACCCTCGAGAGGGCATGGCCATTCTGGCCGCAAGCAACCTGGCGGGAGTCTGGAAGGGCCCGCGGGGCGAGCCCCGCCTTTCAGCTTTCCTCGGCCGCCGCTTCGTAGAAATCTTTCCGGAAGGCACCCCTGACCGTGGGCTTGAAGGCTTGGACTTCGATTACGGTTTGGGTCGCGAATGAGGTGGGGCGTGTGTATCAGGGAACCCAGCTGTACGATATCGTTGTCATCCTTCCCCCCTGTTGAGGCAACGGGTCGAAGGAGTCTGCCAACTGCCTTTCGCAGCCCCCTGGGCACCCTGCTCCCACTGGGCCGCGTGGCCAGTCTTCAGGAAGCTTCGGGGCGCTATGAGATCCAAGGGAAAAGCTGAACTTCCACCTTCCAGCTTGCCTGCCTCCTCTACGCCGGGTGTTCCTCGACAGGCCCGGGCCCTGGACCCGGGTCGCTGGACAGCAGCGGCGCCGGTACTCCGGTTGTCGGCGACGCCGCCGTTTCGGCACCTCTCCTGCGCCAGGAACTCCTCGAGATGGTCGGGGAGAACCAGGCCATCCGCCAGGAGGTCATCGCCCGAGGCGGGGAGCGTCCCGACAGTACTTTGCCGGCCAGGATGAAAGCCAGCCCATCATCACGAAAAGAAGGAAGTCCGTCGTCAGTCCGGCAGTTGCCTCCTGTCGGTGCCCGGGCCAAGGTGTGGCGGCCGCAGGTTCAACCCGTCCCTACCGGGTTTCTGGAGAGGCGGCGGCGCCGCAACAGCGGTGGGCTCCCGGCCGCCGGGCACCGTGTCCTGCAGTCTCAACTGGCCGCTGCTGCCCTCCACCAGGTAGATTGCCACTGAACGGGGACCTCCCTGGGCAAGGTCGAGGAAATCACCGCCGGGATCGACAGCAATTGTCTGAGGCCGGCCACCGGTGGGAACGGCAACCGGATCGAGCGGGACGAGAGTGCCGTTGCTCCGGTCGATTCGGTATTGGGAGATGTCATTGGAGCTGGCATTGGCAACGTAGAGAAAAGCCCCTTCCCTGTCGGCTACCACCGAAACGGGTTCCCGCCCGGCCTCCACTGTCTCAACCTGCCTGAGGCGGCCGGTGGAGCCAATCTGATAGGAGGAGACGGTGTTGTCCAGGCTGTTTGCCACGAAGAGCAGGCTCCCCGAGCGATCCAGGACCATGCTCCTGGGGCCGGGTTGCGTGGAATCCGAATGCACCCTCACCAGCTTCCCGCTCAGGTTGTCTCGCCGGTAGGTCGAAATGGAGTCGGCCCCGAACTCAGCCACGAAGAGGAACCGTCCCCCCAGGTCCAGCTGCAGGTCGAGGGGCTGGCGGCCGGAGGCCACGCTCTCAACTGGCGCCAGCCTCTCCTCGTCCTCGAGTCTAAACACCGAGACGGTATCCGAGTCCCGGTTGGCAACATAGAGGTGTCGGCCAAACCGGTCGATTTCCAACGAAACCGGTCGGGCTCCGGTGACCACTCCAGCCGATTCCAACTCCCTCAGACTGCCGTCGAGGGGGTTCGCTCTGAAAATACCGACTGAGTCATCTCCGGAATTGGCCACGAAGGCCAGCTTGCCCGACGGATGGAAAGTGATTGCAGAGGGTTCTCTGCCGGTCTCGGGGCTGGTGGAAAGCCCCCTTTCCGAGATACGGTACAACTCAAACTCGGGTGGGTCGTAGACACCCACGAGGAGGAATTCTCCCCTGGGGTCGACGAGCAACGATGCTACCGGCCCGTTGGCCTCGGTTCGGCTCAGCTGGCACAAGCCTCCGTTGGAGGGATCGAGTCGGTACGTGATCAGATTGCCGGCCGGTCTCCGACAAAGACCAGGTTGGAGTGACCCTCCACGGCAACAGTACCCGGGAAATAGCCTGCCGGCTGCGCATCTGATAGGGTCAGCTCTCCGCTCACTCGATCAAACAAGAATGAAACCACCTGTTGTGTGCTGCGGTTGGTCAACAGGACGACATTCCCGGCTGGGTGCACCGCCAGCGATCCGATGCCTCCCGGAATGGAGATCATTCCCAGCTTGTGCGGAATCCCGGTCTCGGTATCCATTCGATAAGTGAGCAGATCCTCGTCCTGGTTGACCACAAAGAAGAACTCGGCAGCAGGATGAGCCCTGACGTAATACAGTTGTCGATCGGAAGTGTCGCGGGCGACTTCCTGGAGGGAACCGGCCTTGGGGTCGATTTGGAAGCTGACCACATCCCGCCCCACCAATCCGAGCAGGAACTGCTCGGAGGCATCCACTGCTGTCGAAATGGAAAAGACTCACGGCCGAGGAGCCCTTCCACGCCACCAGGAGAAAGTGCCCGCCAGGGTCGATGGCGAGCGAAGTGGGACCCTCTCCTCCGCTGATTCGACCAACCTCGTTCAAAAGGCCAGCCTCGCCCTCCAACTGGAAGACATTGACATCATTGGATCGGTCATTGGTGACAAACACGAGCCGGCCCGCAGGGTCCACCACCACCGTATGCTCTCCCTCCCCAATGGCGGCCCTCCCGGCTTCGGCCACTACCTGACCCTTTTCATCGAGCTGAAGACTCACCAACTCAGACTTGTAATCCGCAACCAAGGCGAATCTGCCCCCCGGATCTATGGCGCTGCGCCCGGGATCGAATTGAAGTGAGGCGTGAGCGGGATCGCGTAGTCGGCCGGTGGTGGTGTTCAACTCCAGCAAGAGCGCACTTCCCTGGCGGCAGCAGTCATCCAGACTCTGGTTGATCGAGACCACGAAGCGCGCACGCGCCCCGATGGTCAGGCCCACCGACCGGTAACTGGTCGCATACCGGCCGATCTGTGTCAACTTCTCTGAGCGATGGTCGAACTCGAGAACATGAAAGTAACCCGGGTCGACACCTCTGTCGTTCAGCTGGCCATAATCTTGGGCAACGATGTAACGGCCGTCAGGGTCCACAGCGATGACGTAGGGAGTGTATCGGCCAGTGTGGATTTCATCGACCTGGCTCAGTTCTCCGTCGCGACTCAATCGGAAAGCGGCCACCCCCGTCACTCTCAAACCAAAGAGAAAGCTCCCCCTGGGGTCGATAGTCGGGAACCAGAGCCCACGTTCGATCACAGATCGGGACGATTCCAGCAACTGGCCCGTCGACTCCAGCCGAAGATCGCTACTGCCCTCAATCGTTTGAAGCATCCCATTCGACCGCGCCGGCGCCATTTCAGTAACCACTTTTGAAGAGGACAGGAACAAAGCCACATGGAGAACTCCCCTCAGAGACGAGACCATCGACCTGCCCGCAGTCTAACCGACACCTCCCCCAGCCGCTGTGTGCGGAATCACGAGTACTCTCCACCAGTCGGAAACCGGGCGTTCCCGCGAGTTGCGGAGACCGCAGGCATACCCGCCGCGGTATGTCGAGGATCGACAAGACCCGCGGGGCGCAACAGATTGGTGCTTGCCGCCGTCGACAATCGCTCAATTCAGGTTCAAGCTAGGCGTCTCTTGTGGTGAGGCTGAATTGGCCTTTGGAGTCGACTTGCAGGAGTGCGGAGTGATTGTTGATTCGGGTTCTCAGGACGACCGGGCTGCCCCAGAGCTGATAGACGTAACCGAGTGTTTTCTCTGCCGATCCCAGTTCCAGATCTCGGCCGTCGTGGTCGTGCTCGAGCAAGAGGCTGCCGTCATTGTGATAATTCCCATCCTCAACCTTGATGACCGGGATGGCCGAGGTACCCACGTTACGGATCAGGGTCTGCTTGATCGCCTGCCACTGATCGCGATCCGAAACCCGGGTCACGACTCGGACCCGCCGGTCCGGGGACTCTTCTTTCAGTTGGTGCTCGAACAGGTCCAGTTCACGCATCAGCACAGGGGTCAGGAATCGTCTGATGAAGGACGTGTCGCGTTCACTCTCACGCGTCTGGAAGAGGACTTCGCGGCCACTCTTCTGGCCGCTCCCGGGGGGGATCGCGTCTCTTTCCTCGAAATCACGCCGCATCTCCTCAAATCGGTTTTGCTCGTCCTTTCGCAACTGGCTCCTGTCCAACATCCCGTCATACCAGATGCGCAAGGCATTCCAGATCTCAAAGCCGAGATGATAAGGGTTGAGTCCACCGGGTTGAGGCGCCAAAACCTGAGCGTGTCTGGCGATGAACTCGAGTCGCATCTCCTGAGGCAGATCCAGGCTATCCAGGATGGTCTTGTGCCAATAGCTGGCCCAGCCTTCGTTCATGATCTTGGTCTGGGCCTGGGGGATGAAGTAGCGCGTCTCTTCGTCCACGATGGTAAGGATGTCCTTTTCCCAGGCAGCCGGGTGTTTGCCGTGATCGCGGATGAAAAGGAGGATATCTTCGTCCGGTTCCGGCGGAGTCTTCTTGAGGAGTTGCCGGTAAGCCTCTTCATCGAACTCCTTTGACTTGTGCAGCCCCGGAAAGGGGTTCCGGTACTGCTCCAAGAACCGATTCTTGACCTTTTCGCGCTGTTGTTTCGGGGTCAGTTTCGGTCCCGCCAGGTTGCGACGGCACTGAAAAGCCAGAGCCCGAGCGGGATCCAGTACTCTTTCCACCCCTTCCGGCCCGATGCTGGGATCTTCCGCGTATCGGCGAATGCGATTGGCGTGAACCTTGAACCTTCCCACGGCCCACTCGGGACGGGTGGATTGGAAAGTATAGTTGTTCTTGAAGAAATCATTGTGGGCGAAGACATGGGCGATGGTCAGGATCTGCAGCAGCAGCGAGTTGTCCCGCATCAGATAGGCCAAGCAGGGGTTGGAGTTGATCACCATCTCGTAAGGCAGCCCCGTGACGCCGTAATCGTACAGGGTCTTGAGCTTTTCGAACGACTTGCCGTAGGACCAGTGGGGATAATGCGATGGCAACCCCGAATAGGCCATGGAACCCAGCATCTGGTTGTGGTCGCAGATCTCGAACTCCTGGGGGTAGCAGTCCAGGCCCAGGTCGCGGGCCAGCACACTGATACGCTGAGTCCATTCTTCCAGATCTCCCACTTCATAATCTCTCATGGCCGCACTTCGTGTTGCAGAAAACCTTTGAAAGCGGGCCAGACGTCCTCTTTCTTTTCGATCAGGATGGTCTGAAAGTTATCGGCCTCAATCCGTTTGGAAAAGAACTCCAGGAGGCTGCTTTCGTAGCCGCTGGCTGTGTGAGGCTTGATTTCACCGTAGCCGAAGAGGTTACAGAGTTGGCACAGTTGCCGGGCAGCGGCCAGAGTCTTAGCGTTGTCGGAATCGAAATTGTCGCCGTCGGAACAGTGAAAAGCGTACAGATTCCAAAGGGAGGGATGGTACCGATCCTGAATGATCTCCAGAGCCTTGTTGTAGCCCGACGAAATAAAGGTTCCTCCGGATTCACCCTTATGAAAGAACTCCTCCTCGGTCACCTCGCGCGCCTCGGTATGGTGGGAGACGAAAACGGTTTCGACGCTGTCGTACTTGACTGAAACAAAGCGGTGGAGGAGGAAGAAAAACGTTCGGGCCAGGTACTTCTTGGTCATGTCCATGGAACCGGAGGTGTCCATGATACAGATGACCACCGCGTTGGATTGAGGCCGCGGTCTTTCCCTGCGGTGGTGAAAGCGCATGTCCCCTTTTCGAAAAGGAAACCTGGCCGGGCTCGAGGGGTCGACCGCACTTTTCGGGTAGCTCGGGTCCCGAATCCCATCCAGCAGCCTCTTCATCTCCTCCAGGCGGACTTGAATCTGGGCAGCCTGCAGCCGATGTTTCTCAGCCTCCCGAGCCTGACCGAGCTGTTCTTCGGACTCTGCTTTGCGCTCCGCCTCCAGGACATCCCGCTGGAGGAGGTGAGCGGACTGTCTGGTCTTTTGCAGGCGCCTGATGCGCTCTATGGCGCTGCGTCGCAGGGAGAGGCGGGCACGGATATCCTTGCGCCTGTAGCCCAGGTATTTCCGTTTGCTCTCCACCTCAGTCTGGCGAAGCTTCTTACGTTCCTGATAGGGAAGTTCCAGGTCCTCGAACAGGATGTCGATCAGCTCTTCCAGAGTGATCTCGGTTTCGTAATAGTCGACACCTGGACGATCGCCGGCCTTGGCCATCCCCTTCCCGGATGACTCGGATCCGAGGACCTGGCCCGGCCTGGTGTCGCCATCCCCCTGTCCCACCCGCGGGACGTTGTCACCAAAGGCAAACTGGTACTCCTTCAAACCCCGAATGGGAACCTTGACGATTCTCTCCCCGCTCTGACCGATGATGGACTCTTCGGAGACGATGTCGGCGATGTTCTCTCGAATTGCCTCTCGAATCTTCTGGCGGTGGCGGGCGCGATCACCGGCGCTGCGATCGCTTCGCTGGGCATCGGAAGGTTGCCATTCGCGGAAAACGAAGTCTGCCATGGTCTCCCATCAGAGACGCGCGGGGAGTCAGTCTTTCCAGAGATGGTTTGCGGCGTACTTGAGCACCACATCCACACAGCTGCCGCAGTACCCATTCTGCTGCAGGTTTTTCACCATCAGATCGTATTTCTCGGTCTGCCCCTCATCTCGGGTTCGCGCCTTGGTGATCACTCGACTGATCTCGCGCACGGAGGACATCAGTCGCTTTTCGATCGCCTCTTTCAGGGGTTCGTAGCTGCGGTAGGAAAGCGTTTCGCTGCGTCGGCTGGCCGACCAGAGGTAAGCAATCACTTCCTGACGAAATCCGTCGGCCGCGGAGCCGACGATGGCAATCTGCTCTTCGATGGACTTCAGGAAGCTCTCGTCCGGCTCCAGTTCCTCCCTGGTGTTGCGGTCTCGCACCTTGGTCTTGTTCACGTAGGCTTCGACGTGATCGAGGTAGTTCTGGAAAAGCTGGTCGGCTTGTTCCCGATAGGAGAAAACGAAGGCTTTGGTGATCTCCCTCTCCAGAATCTCCAGGTACTCCTTGTTGAGCACATCCTGCAGGAACTCGAGGTACTGCTTGCGAGTGTCATCAGGCAAATCCGTTTCTTTGACCATCCTGATCAGGGCTTCCCTGACATTGATCGGATTGATGCAGTTGCCTTCAATGTTGTCTGAAAGAGCATTGTCGAGAGCTTTCATGATGAAGCGCGTGGAGATGCCTCTCATCCCCTCTTGCGCCGCGTCTTCACGCAGCTCCAGCACGTCGACCTTCTTGAGTTTCCCCTTCTCGACCACTTTTTCCCCGTTGTAGAGCTTGAGTTTAGTCATCAGGTCGCATTTCGGGGTCGCTTCCAGGCGAGTCAGGATGGCGAACATGGAGGCGATTTCCAACGTATGAGGCGACACGTGAGCGGCGAAATCCGAGTGCCGGATCATCTTTTCGTAGATCTTGACTTCCTCGGACAAACGGAGATTGTAGGGCACCTTGACCACCACAATCCGGTCCAGTATCGCCTCGTTGGTGTGGTCGGCTTTAAACTTTTTCCATTCCGCCTCGTTGGAGTGGGCCACAATCACCGTATCCAGGTAGACCATGCCGTGGCGGCCCGGAGCGGGAATCACCTTCTCCTGGGTGGCGGTAATCATCACATGCAGGTACTCGATCTCATTCTTGAAGACTTCGATGAATTCGACCAGGCCCCGATTCCCCACGTTCAAGGCGCCTCTCAGATCCAGCACTCGAGGATCTCCTTCCGAGTAGAGATCCAGCTTGGAAATGTCCTCGGAGCCAATCAGGACGGAGGTGTCCTGATTGTTGGGATCGACGGGGGGGACCGTCCCAATCCCCACGCGGGCACGCTGGGAGAAGAGTTGGGTGATGACCGGCATCTCTTCGTATCGCCCGCCGAATTCCTGCTCCAGCCGATAGCGGCAAACCGGGCAAAGGTCGCCTTCGATCTGGAGGTTGAGCATCTTGTTGAATTCCGGCCGGAGGTTGCGCGGAACTAAGTGGAGTGGCTCTTCGTGCATGGGACAGTCTTCGATGGCGTAGAAGGGCTGGCTTGCTGAAAGCTCGTCTTTGATCTTTTGAACCAGAGAACTCTTGCCCGAGCCGACGGGTCCCATGAGGTAGAGGACTTGCCGACTTTCTTCCCCCTTGAGAGCAGCGGAATGAAAGTAGCGGACGATCTGGGACATGGTCCGTTCAATGCCGAAGAAATCGTCTTGAAAAAGATGGTGGACCGGGATCGGGTCATCCTGGTAGAGTCTCTTGACGCGAGGATCATCGGTTTCGAGTATACTGTGGGCGCCAGCCGTCTCGATGATGTTGTAAATGCGGGCGTGGGAGAGTCTGGAAATGGTAGGTTGGCGTCGGGCCAACTCCAGATAGTCTAGAAAGGTCCCCCGCCATTGTTCTTTAGGATTGGCTTGACGGTCTTCCCGGATTAACCTGTGGAAGTCCTCCTTTTTCATACCGGCCCTCCAGTCTAGTTAGATGGCCCGTCATTAGAATCGTTTCAGTCGCGTCGGTTGGCATATCGATACGGGCTTCTGGGTGTCTGCCCATTCCATCCCTCCTCATCGTCACCGTCCAGGGCATCTTTAACACGCGGGAAGGCGGCTGGCCCCTGGCAGGGATGCGGGAAGGGATGAAGCGGGTCTTCGAGTTAAATAGGTCTTTTTACATGAATCGCTTACGGGAATATTGAGCTGTGTCTTTGGACAAGAGCATACCCCCCGAACCGGAAGAAGACCAAGCCCCTTTCCGCCCGTCACAGTTGTGGAGGGAGGTGCGAACCGCCCTGGCAGGCCACCCTCAAGACTACACTCGCAGCCACATCGGTCGAGCCATCCTCTTGCTTGCCGTCCCCATGGTCTTGGAGATGTCAATGCAGTCGGTCTTTGGGGTGGTCGACGTCTTTTTTGTGGGAAGACTGGGGGCTGCCGCCGTCGCTGTGGTGGGAATGACGGATTCTCTCTTGACGCTGATCTTCGCCGTCGCCATGGGGCTGAGCATGGCAACCACCGCCATGGTGGCCCGGCGGATCGGCGAGAAGAATCCGGAAGCGGCCTCCAACGTTGCCGTTCAATCGATCGGAGTGGGGGTCTCTTTGTCTCTGATCACCGGCCTGTGTGGAGTCGTTCTGGCCGGAGATCTTCTTGGGCTGATCGGCGCCTCGAGGCCGATCATGGAGGTGGGCTCGCGCTTCACCGCCATCATGCTGGGCGGCAACATCACCGTGATGCTTCTGTTCCTGATCAATGCGGTCTTCCGCGGAGCCGGGGACGCGTTTATTGCCATGAGGGCGCTGTGGCTGGCCAATCTCATCAACATCGTCCTGGATCCGCTCCTGATTTTCGGTTTGGGCCCCTTCCCCGAGCTGGGTCTGGAAGGCGCGGCCATCGCGACGAACATCGGCCGCGGAGTGGGTGTCCTCTACCAGCTCAGCCGTCTCAGGCACGGAAACGGTCGCATTGGCGTGAAACTTGAAGGGCTCCGCATTGATCCGTTCGTGATTCGTCGCTTGCTGCGCATCTCTGTAGTCGGGATGCTGCAGTTTCTGATCGGAACGGCCAGCTGGCTGGGAGTGATGCGCATTCTGGCCGTCTTTGGCGGGGCCACCCTGGCCGGCTATACCATTGCCGTGCGCATCATCATCTTTGCGCTCCTGCCTTCCTGGGGAATGGGCAACGCCGCGGCCACACTGGTGGGGCAGAATCTGGGGGCCGGAAAACCCGACCGCGCCGAGCGGTCCGTCTGGATCACCGGCGTGAGCAACATGGTCTTCCTGGGAACGATTGCTGTGGTCTTCATTCTTTTCGCCCAACCGCTGGTGCGAATCTTCAGCTCCAACGCCGAGGTGGTGGCGATGGGCGTGGACTGCCTCCAAATCGTCAGCTACAGCTATGTTTTTATGGCTTTCGGAATGGTGACGGTCCAAGCCTTCAACGGGGCCGGGGACACCACCACCCCCACCTGGATCAATCTGTTCTGCTACTGGTTCCTCCAGATTCCGATGGCCTACCTGCTGGCCATCCCCCTGGAACTGGGACCTCGGGGAGTCTTTGCCGCCATTGCGGTAGCGCAATCTGCTTTGGCCCTGGTCAGCCTGTTCCTCTTCCGGCGCGGCGGTTGGAAGAGGCGGTCGGTGTGAAGAGCGGCAACGGAGTCGGGCCCGAAGCACGTCTTCCGTCGCAGCCGCCTGCACTCAAGAGACGGCATGAGGGGCCGGGATCATGGGCGCCTGAATCCCGTGCCGCCTCAGCCTCCCTGAGGGTAGCGAGCAACCTCATACCGACGAGAGAGCTGATCTCTGCTGGCCAGCCTTTGGAGTGCGGCAGTGGCACTGCCGCTTTCAACACCCAGCCGACCATTCAAGCCCCTCCAAAAAAGCGGCAGGGGAACTGCCGCACTCCAAAAAATGCCCCCTCAGTGAGTGATCCTCCGGATTGGCCGGGCGCTGACGCTTCGGTTCAGTTAACAGTGACTTGGAATCATCCAGCCTAGGTTTCACACAGAGGAGACAAATAGCGGCGCAGCTTCAGCTTCCCCAGGCGAATGCGGGTCTTTATGGTCCCGAGAGGCATCCCCATCTCTGCTGCCATCTCCCGGTGGCTGAGCCCCCGGAAGTATCCGCTTTCGATCAGTCTGCGCTGTTCCGGACTCAGCTTCCGAAGTGCGGCGCGGACCTGCCTTCGCTGCTCGGATAAGAGACTGTCTCTCTCCGGGTCGGTCGTATCGGCGACTCCATCCAGGCTTCCCTTTGTGGCCTCCTCTACCTGTTGGCGCCTCTTCCCGGAGCGCAGACGATCGAGAGCCCGGCTTCGGGCAAGCATCAGCAACCAGGGCATGGTCCTCCCTCTGCTGGGATCGTAGCTGGCGGCTCGCCGCCACACCTGAAAGTAAACGTCCGAAGTCACTTCTTCGGCCTCCGCCTGATCGTTCAAAATGCGGAGGATTTGAGCGTACACCCGACGCCGGGTCCGATGGTAGAGAATGGCAAGCGCATCTTGCCGGCCATCCTCAATTTCCTGGATCAGGGCCGCCAGGTGGCCAGCCGAAAAATGTTCACAACGACTCTGCAAAGATGAAGGCATCTGCGTTTCTCCCGTGCGAAAAAGAGACTTCCTGCGGGGCTTCGCCCACATTGCTCAGCTACCAGGAGCCGAACTCGGGTGTCTTGACGCTGTGGGCGAGGATACCTTCGGGTGCTTCCCAAAACCTTCCCAGCCCGGATCATGCACCAGGTTTCGTCGCGAGGCGTCGGAAGCGCCGCACTGACAAGGCGTTACGCCCGAGGCCCCCGGAGGCGTAGTCGTGCATTACGTCGAGGAGGCCGAGGGTGGGCAACGCAGTCAGCGCGGATGATAACGGCGCCGCAGCAGAAAGCTCGTGAATAGTCCGGGCCAGCAACCTTGGCTGGATTCCCTTCCCCGGGTTGTCAATGCAACGCATCTGAGGGCAGAATTCTCAGAATTGCGGGGGAGGTGGCCACACAGACACGCGCGCTGGACTGAAGAGGGGGCAGAGGTACGAGTGCTTGAGCCGAACAGGGAGGATCCTTCAGCTCAGGCCTGGAGGTTAGGGATTTCGAATTGGCGACTTGGAGTCACATCACTCTTTTGGGCAGGCAGTCCAATACGACGCAGCAGGTCCAGGAACCCCGGTTCTGAATGCAGGTTATCGAAGAGTGGCTCCACCGACAGGTAAATGAGTCTGTCATAGCGTTCATCGCAAGCTCTGCGGAGCCATCTCAAAGCCTGTTCCGTTTCCCCGAGGCCGTTGGCGACAAGGGCCATGCAATAGGCCGGAACATAGCCTTGACCGGAAAGATCCCGCAATCGGTTCAGTGTGGCAGCAGCCTTTCGCCGCTCGCCCGAGAGGCCGTAGGCGCAACCGAGCATGCCGACAGCCAGTGGAAAAGGATTGACACCGGAAAGGGAAAGAGCCGTCCTGATCTCGACCACGCCCCTCTCCAACATCCGCTTTTCTAGGTAAATCATTCCCAGAATCAAATGCGCGACTGCAAAGTTAGAATCCATCTCGAGGGTCTTTCGCAGCTGCCGGATGGCCTGGCCGTATTGACGCGAGTAATACAATCCCCATCCCACGTCGGTGTTGATGATGAGAGACAAGGGGTCGAGTTCCGCGGCACGTGTGATCTCCCCGATCGCCTCTTCAAAGCGGCCCATGGCAGTCAGGAATTCGTGATACCAGTGATGAGCGGTGGGATAATTCGGGTTGAGTTCGAGAGCACGTTGGAAACCTCTTTCAGCCCTTTCCCAGTCCCAGTCGTAATAGAGTCTGGAGTAAGCCAAAGAGGTATGAGCTTCGGCCAGCGAATCATCGATGCTCAGGGCCCGGGAGGCCGAGGCTTTGGCTTTGGGCATGGCTTCCGTCGATAGAGTGAGGCTGTAAAGACTCAACAGGTTGTAGCAATCCGCTAGTCCCACGCGCGCCAACGCATAGCCCGGATCCTGGGCGCTGGCCTTGAGAAAGTAATGGATTCCCTTCTGAAGGCCTTCACCGGTTCTCTTGTTCCAGTAAAACCGACCTTTCAGATAGAAGCGGTAGGCTTTGGCATCGGCGGTGTGCCGCTTCTTCAATTGCATTCGCTGCGGGCCCGTCAACTTCAGTTCCAACTTTTCCAGCACCTCTTTGGAAATCTCCTCTTGAACCTTGAGAATGTCGGCTGGACGGCGGTGGTATTGCTCGGCCCAAAGCTGGGCGCCGTCCGCGACATCGACGAGCTCGATCCCGATGATCAGCTTCTCACCCCGATGACAAACTCTTCCCACCAGGACCGCGCGCACGCCAAGCTCGCGACCGATGGTCCGAGGGTCGGCCGTTGTGCCCTTGTAACGGAAGACGCTGGTTCGTGCCATGACCCGCAGCTGGGGGAGCTGGGCCAGACTGTTGATCAGGCTTTCCGTCACACCTTCACACAAGTATTCGAGATCAGGTTCCCCGGTCTGGTTGGCGAAGGGAAGAACGGCGAGGGAATCGACAGCCTTCTCAAGACCGGAGAGGCCGCCCAACCGACTTGCGGGAAGGGGCGGGATCTGGCCTGAGAGGATCTGGCGGTGCAGTTGCGAAGTGGCGTCCTCCACTTCCACATCCAGATCGCTGCGAACGGCTTTTCGACACAAGAGGAATTGCCGCAGGGCCTTCTGGCGTTGGCCCGTGGCGGCGTACAACCGCATCAGCCGCCGGTGGGCGGCCTCGTTCGAGGGCTCGCTGGCCACGAGTTGATTCAGGCACTCAATACTCGATTGAAGCTGCCCTTCACTTTCGTGAATCCGCGCCAGCTTGGAGAGCAATCGTTGATACAGACCGCGCAGGTTTTCACGCTGGGGCCAGCACCATTCTTCGTACAGATCCTCGCTCAAGAGGTCTCCCTCATAAAGAGCCAGCGCATTGAGGTAGCCTCGAGTATCCGTGCCTCTGAAAGCCTCATTGGCGCATCGTTCAAACACCTCGGCATCGACCCAGACGCCGCCCGGAGCCCGCAATAGGATCTGACCCGAGTGTCTGAGGACAAATCGTGAACTGGCGCCCGACCTCAGCTCCGGTTCGAGAGAGCGTCGGGCCATATGGATGATCTTGTGAAGATTGTTTCCGGCGGCTCTGGGAGCAGTCTCGGGCCAGAGCGCCTCCATCACTTGTTCACGGTGAAGCTGGTGTCCCGGGCTCAGAGCCAGGAGCTTCAGCAACGACTTCGCCTGCCTGCGCGGCCAGCCTGACCTCTCGAGCTCAATGCCATCCACAGCAACCCGAAAACGGCCCAGCAGGTGAATTTCCAACGTTGAACGCATCCTACCCTCAAGTGCCAGGCTCGAACTAATGCAAAAGAATCCGGCTTACGCCCAGCCCGTAACGATTCAGGTGGACAGTGTTCTGCTCGACTGCGACCCCATGTTTTTTGCTGCTCGAAGAAGAACAGGGGGCCCATCGCCTTCATTTGAGCTTTATTGAGGGAATTTACCTCGGTCTTCGGGGAAAGTCAACAACGCTTGGGGGGCGGCATGCTGGTCATAAATCGCTCTTTCAGAGCTGCCGGGCTTCGCTGTGAAGACCCAGCGCGTTGCGCTGGGCTGAATATGAGTGGCGCCTTCGGCGCCTGAAG
>JBHHYX010000094.1:0-14777 GCA_046757765.1 Acidobacteriota bacterium
CTGGGCTGAATATGAGCGGCACCTTCGGCGCCTGAAGACGTGAGCGTGACCGACCGTGCCAAAGGCCCGGAGGGCCGACATTCGAGTAGCCCGGCCCTGCAGGGCCGGGTAGTCCGGATGTTTCTAGCGGACAGGCCCGGCGGGCCGACACAAAGGCTGCAATGGCAACCAAGCCATCGCTCCAATGGCCGCTCGGCGGTATGAGGTGCCTCGCTAGAGTTTGATGTTTTCAATCTCTTCCCGCATTTGCAGGCGGTGACGGTTGAGCTTGTCGACCAGGGCTGGTTCCCATCGACCCAGTATTTGGCACGCGAAGAGGGCGGCATTCCTGGCGCCGGCCTTGCCGATCGCCATCGTGGCCACAGGCACTCCAGCAGGCATCTGGACAGTGGACAAGAGTGCATCCAAGCCCTGCAGCGAGGAGGATGCCAAGGGGACGCCAATGACGGGCAAGATGGAATGGGCGGCCAGTGTCCCGGCAAGGTGGGCGGCGCCGCCAGCCGCCGCGATGAGAACCTGGAGGCCACGGCGCTCCGCGCTGGCCGCATAGTGTGCCGTCTTCTCCGGGATACGGTGGGTCGAAAGGACCTTCATTTCGTAGGCCACCTCGAAGCGCTCCAGAATCCTTGCCGCTTCCCGCATCACCCCCAAGTCCGATTTGCTGCCCATGAGTATGCCCACTCTGGGAGTAGTCACTGCAACGTTTCTCCTGCCTTGTCGATGCCCCGAGAGGCAATGTCGCGCCGGTAGTACATCCCTTCAAAATAGAGCTTGTTAACGCCCTCGTAGGCCCGCATCACGGCAGCCTCCAGCGATGGGGCGCGTGCCGTCAGGCCCAGGACTCGCCCTCCATCCGTGACCGTCTTTCCTTCCACCACTGCCGTGCCGGCGTGAAACAAAACGGTATCCTTGGCTTCGGCCGCCATTTCGAGACCGGAGATTTCCTTCCCCTTCTGGTAGGAGGCCGGGTATCCCTTCGAGGCCACCACAACACATACGGCCGTATTGTCATCCCACTCGACCGTTTGGCCTCGAAGACGCCCCCCGGCCAGTCCGGCCAGGAGTTCCAAAAGATCGCTTTTCATCCGAGGCAGAACAACCTGGGCTTCCGGATCTCCAAAGCGAACGTTGAATTCGAGCACTTGGGGACCGCTCCGGGTGAGCATGAGTCCCACGTAGAGGATTCCACAGTAGGGAACCCCTTCTTCCTTCATGCCTTGGAGGGTCGGTTCCACGATTTCGTCCAGGATCCTCCGGCGAAGCCCAGCCGACAGTATGGTGTCCATCGAATAAGCGCCCATTCCCCCTGTATTGGGGCCCCGGCCGCCCTCCAAGATGGCCTTGTGGTCCTGTGACGGTACCATGGGCAGCACCCGGCTTCCGTCCGTGAAGAGCATGAAAGAAGCTTCTTCCCCTTGCAGGCACTCTTCGATGAGCAAGCGGTCGCCGGCGGCACCGAACTGTTTTTGTCTCATGACGAGCCTGACGGCGTCGACACTCTGCTCGAGACGGGAGCAGACGAAGACTCCCTTGCCTGCGGCCAAGCCGTCCGCTTTCACCACCGTGGGGAAGGAAAAACGACCTTCTTTGAGAGCCGCTTCGGCCTCCTCCGGGTGATCAAAAACCTCGAATGCAGCGGTCGGGATGCCCTGCCGCAGCATGAACTCTTTGGCCCAGACCTTGCTGGTTTCCAGACGCGCCGCCGCTCGAGTGGGACCGGTGATCAGCAAACCGGAGGCCTTGAACCGGTCCACAATTCCCGCCGCCAGTGGCGCTTCGGGACCCACTATCGTGAGGTCGATCTCTCGCTCCAGCGCAAACCCGCACAGCTTTTCTATCTGATCGGCGGAAACAGGCAAGTTTTCACCCAGTTGAGCTGTGCCTGGATTTCCCGGGGCGATGTAGAGTTTGTCCAAAAGGGGGCTCTGTTTGAGCTTCCAAGCGATGGCATGCTCTCGTCCCCCGGAGCCGATGAGTAAGACTTTCAAGGCGGAGTCAGTTACCGCCCTCGGACCCAAGCCGAGGGCTTTAAGATTGGTGGAATTGAGTTTCTGGCAACCCCCGTCGTCAGGGGGAGTCATTCACCTCAAAAAAAGAAGTTCAAGCCCTTCGACTTGAGTCGGAGGATAGCCCCATTTCCCCCTTTCGAGGATCTCGGCCACCTTCTCTTCGCCGCAGGGCGAGGGGCTTCCAACATCCCCAACGAGACACTAATCCGGGCTGGAAGTTGCCGTGGAGTCCTTGCCGGCTCCCCCTTTGGAATCCGACTTCGAAGCGGCCTGGTCGCTCTTCGGGGAGGAGCCATTGCCGGAGTTGCCGGCTCTCCTGTTCCCATAGTCCGTCACGTACCATCCCGAACCCTTGAACTGGATGGCTGGAGCGGAGAGGAGTCTCTCCAGCCTCCCCCCACACTGCGCGCAAAGCGACAGAGGTACATCAGAAAACTTCTGAATGACCTCCACTGTTTTTCCGCAACCTTCACATCTGTACTCGTAAAGAGGCATAACCACTCCATTTTCCCTGGCTATATAAGACCCATACTCAGTCCCTGTCAAGTCAGTCCCTCGGCGCGCGTGTTGAAGCTGTTGTCATATTCCGATGATCTGGTTGACCAGGAGGAGCCGCCCGCAGACAACGGGGCTCACCTGCAAGGCAGCGCCTGGGCATGCTATCATCCCCTTTTTGCCCCTCCCCAAGGAGATAGCATGGATACCCTCCGAAAGGCTGTGATCCCGGCCGCAGGCAAGGGAACTCGCTTTTTGCCGGCGACAAAGGCGGTTCCCAAAGAGATGTTGCCCATTGTGGACAAGCCAACCATCCAGTACGTGGTGGAAGAAGCTGTTCAATCCGGTTTGAAGGACATTTGTTTCGTCACTTGTCAGGGCAAGAGTGCCATTGAAGACCACTTCGACTACGATTTCGAGCTGGCTGCGTTTCTGGAAAAGAAACCGAATGAGGCCCTCCGCCGAGATGTTTCCATGCTTTCCGAGATGATCGCGGTCTGCTCAATCCGCCAGAAGCAGCCGCTGGGCCTG
Source organism: Acidobacteriota bacterium (assembly GCA_046757765.1). GTDB lineage: Bacteria > Acidobacteriota > UBA6911 > RPQK01 > JBHHYX01 > JBHHYX01. Next base: position 3,036 of record JBHHYX010000094.1, read on the forward strand.
GGACATGCGGTCTTGACGGCACAACCCTTTGTGGGCGATCAGCCTTTCGCGGTTTTGCTGGCAGATGACATCATTGACCATCCCGTAGCGGTAATGCAGCAGATGTTGGAAGTCTTCCAACAGCGCCGGGCAAGCATGGTGGCGGTCCAGGAGGTCCCCTGGGAGGCAGTCTCCAGATACGGGGTTGTCGAGGTGGAGCCGGCGGGGGGGACACCGGGCGATCGACTTTTCCGAGTCGAGAAGCTGGTGGAAAAGCCGTCCCGGGCGGAGGCACCTTCCAACTTGGCTGTCATCGGCCGCTACATTCTGACTCCCGGCATCTTCAACACCCTGGAACGAACAGAGCCCGGCGCTGTCGGCGAAATCCAACTCACAGACGGCATCAGCGGTCTGGTCGAAGAAGGGCAACCTGTGTACGCTCTTCGCTTCCAGGGTGTGCGCTACGATGCGGGTGACAAGCTGGGGTTCCTGATTGCCACCGTCCAAATGGCTTTAAAACATCAGGACCTGGGGCCAGTCTTCAGGGAATACCTGAAGAGCCTCGAACTATGATCGCGCGACGGCTCCGACCGAGTCCTCACAACCCAGTTGTCCCTTGCCGACAGCGCCCGCGGTTGTCCTTGAACAGGGGGTCGAGGAGTACTTGGCGAGTGAGGACACCGGCCCCGACGGATTGAATTCGAGGGAACCCTCGGCTGGAATTGGATTCTTACTCCATGCTGGACAGGCAGTATATTCGCGACCACGTTGACTTCGTTTCTGAAAGATTGGCAACCAAGGGGTTTACCTTCGATCGAAGCAAGTTCCGCGATTTGGATGGTCGGGAGCGGGCCACTCGAGTGGAATGGGAGGAACTTCGCGCTTTGCGCAACAAGACCAGCGAGGAGATCGCCCGGCTCAAGAAAGGGGGAGAGTCCGCCGCCGGCAAGATCGAGGAAATGAAGCGGGTTTCTCGAACAATCAAGTCGCTGGATGAACGGTTAGCCGGCTTACAGGCCGAGCTGATTGACTTCCTTTCCATCGTCCCCAATCTTCCTCACCAAAGCGTACCCATCGGGCCCGATGAATCGGCCAATACCGTGGTCCGTGTCGTCGGGCGGCCTCGCGACTTTGACTTTGACATCAGGGACCATGTGGACCTGGGAGCCTCTCTTGGCATCCTTGACCCGGAGCGGGGCGCCAAGATTGCGGGGGCGCGTTTCACGAATTACTATGGAGCCGGAGCCCTGCTCGAGCGCGCTCTGATCAATTTCATGCTGGATGTGCATACTCGCCAACACGGGTACCGGGAGATTCTTCCCCCCTTCATGGCCAACCGCTCCAGTTTTTTTGGAACCGGAAACTTGCCCAAGTTCGAGCAGGATCTGTTTGCCGTGGCAGGCACCGATTATTTCCTGGTGCCGACGGCCGAAGTTCCCCTCACCAACATCTTTGCAAACGAAACCCTTGAAGAGCAGTCTCTTCCCATCAGTTTTTGCGCCTATACGCCTTGCTTCCGGAGCGAGGCCGGTTCCTACGGGAAGGACACGCGGGGTTTGATCCGACAACACCAGTTCAACAAGGTCGAACTGGTCAAGTTTTCTGCTCCCGAGGGTTCCTACAAGCAACTCGAAGTGCTGACCCGGAACGCGGAAGAGATTCTGAAAAGACTCGATCTGCCTTACCGGGTGGTTACCCTCTCCAGCGGAGATATGAGTTTCAGCTCCGCCAAGACCTACGATCTGGAAGCCTGGATCCCCAGCCAGGGCACCTATCGGGAGATTTCCTCCTGCAGTCATTTTGAAGACTTCCAGGCCAGGCGTGCCAACATTCGTTACAAGCCTGCCGGCGGCAAAGGAACCCGCTTTGTTCACACCCTGAACGGTTCCGGGCTGGCGGTGGGGCGGACCTGGGTTGCCCTGGTTGAAAATTTTCAGCAGGCAGACGGGACCGTTAGTGTTCCCCAGCCATTGAGGGCATACATGAACGGAATGAAGCGGATCACACGGGAGGACTCCTGCCTGCTGGTCTAGTCCGGGTCCTTGACAAGGCTGAGTCACAAGATTCGAAGTCGTCGGTCTGATCGGGCTTGTCGAATCCGCAGGGGTGAACAGGATGCTCAAATTCAACTTGGACAAGAGCGTGAGCCTGAACTTTTATGAGCAGATAAGAGGTCAGCTCCTTTCCGCTATCTACTGTGGAAAGATCGAGGAAGGGGATCGGCTTCCCTCCATGCGTGAACTGGCTGAAGATTTGAGGGTCAACTACAAGACGGTACGAAAGATCTATCTTCGGCTGGCGGGAGAGAAGCTGATCGAAATCGTTCCGGGAAGTGGCGCTTTTTTGCAGGAGCGACGAGGGGAGCACACCTACGAGCAGATGCGCCGGCGCGCCATTTTCAAGCTGCTCGGAGACACTGCGGAACGGATTAAGAACCTGGCGCTCACGCCCCAAAAGTTCATCCGCTTGCTGGCCGGCTACTCCTGCGGCGAGAACCTGAAGAAGCTTCGTCTGGCCGTCGTCGATGATGAGGAAGAGGCTTTCATTTTTTCCAGAGAGCTGAGAATGCGGTTGGACGCGGATGTTTATCCGGTGTCACTGGCTCAGATCCAGGACCACGACGAGCTGGAGGTCCTGACCGTGAGCGAGTATTTTCTCACCACCAGCTGGCACATGGAGGAAGTCGAGGCCCTGGCCAAACGGCTTCACAAGAGGGTCGTGGAGATCAAGCCGAGTCATGAAATCTACAAGGAGATCCTGGATGCCGCCCGCGACCGCAACGTTGCCATCGTGATCCAGGATGAGCGCACGATGCACGCGTCCTGGGACGTCTTCATGAACATTTATTACCCTTCCACTCAGAAGAAATTCTGGATCGCGCCCATTCACCGTGAAGACCTGATCCAAAAAATCGTCAACGATGCCGATCTTATTTTCGTCTCACCCATGTGCTGGGATGAAATGAGACGACGCACGCCTGCTGAGAAAGAATTGAAGACGTACGAGAGTTTCATTTCCGAAGAAACCATCAACCGTCTCAGGGAATTCCAGCTCCTCGGCTGAAAGGGAGTGGAAAGCTTCAACATGAGCCCGGCCCTGGAAAAGCTTGTTGCCACGCTGCCCAAAGCTGAGCTGCATCTTCATCTGGAGGGTTCGATCCACTCCAACAGGTTGCTGCGGCTATGCCGCAAATACCACACGGAGTATGAGGATCTCCAGGAGCCCCAGCTGGTGGAGAGGCTTCTCGGTTTCAAGGATTTCTACGGCTTTCTCCGCCTCTACAAAATCATCTGTCAGCACCTTCGCGAGGCAGAAGACTATCAGAACCTTCTGGATGATCTCGGGGCTGATCTAGGGGAGCAAAATGTCCGTTACGCGGAAGTGATCTATACGCCATCGATTCCCAGGCGGCTGGGCTACGACGATGCCGGCATCCTGGCCGCCCTGCTGGAAAAAAGCGCCGAAGTGGAGTCCAAGTATTCTCTCAGCATTCGCTGGATTCTGGATTGTGTCCGCCAGTTTGGAGAAGAGGCTGCCAGGCGAACCGCGCAACTGGCGGTGAGATTCCAGCCAAGAGGTGTCGTTGCCATCGGTTTGGGCGGAGATGAGAAGTCCCTGCCCATGGTGGAGTACAAGAGGGTTTTCGCTTGGGCCAGGGCCCATTCGTTGCACACCCACGTTCACGCCGGCGAAATAGGAGAGCCGTCCCAGATCTGGGAAGCGTTGACGGTCCTGGGGGCGGACAGAATTGGACACGGCATCCAGGCGGCAAGGGATCCGGCATTAATGGATTATCTGCGTCGACACGCCATCGCTTTGGACGTGTGTCTGACCAGCAACGCTCGAACCGGTGCCTGGAGGCCCGTTTCGGAAAACCCTTTCTGGCTGCTCTACAAGAGAGGCGTTCCGGTCACTCTCAACACCGATGACCCGGGGCTCTTCCAAACGTCTCTGAATGGGGAGTATCTTCAAGCGGCCAGGAGTTTTGGGCTCAGTCCCGGGGATCTGGGACGCATCGCTCTCCAAGGCGTCCGTTCGTCCTTTCTGCCTCACTCGGAGAAGATGGCCTTAATGCAAGTTTTTCAGGATCGTATCTATCAGTCCTTGATTGCATCCCCGGGGCCTTCCGTACTGGAAACGAGATGACTGCGAGTTGCAGGAAGGTAGGCGGGATTTCTCAAGCGTGGCCGGGAGGCACTCGGGACAGGCGCAATCGCCGTCAAAGTAGATCCTGTTGCCGACTGGCGGTGTTTCGATCGCGCTCTCAATAACTCGCGAGACTCCGCCTCAGACCGACCACCGACCCTGTGCCGGTGGTTTCCCGATTTGGCAACTAGCCGGGGTCGCCAGCCCTTGTCCGGCCCCACCGGCCCTGCGCCGGTGGTTCCAGGGTTTGACTTCGATCGGCCCCGAGCGGGCTCTCTGGACTTTGATGGCACCGTCAGACCGGGCCTCCACCGGGACAGGCCCGGTGGGGGGAAAAGTGGGAGGTTTCCCCGTCTTCTAGTTGCCAAACCTGGCTCCCACCGGGGCAGGTCCGGTGGGGACCTCCGCCCCAACCCTCGGCCGTGAGGACAACTCCATTCGTGTCATAACGCCTGATGCCAGTACTCTCAGCCGCAATCACTTCCCCCTGGGTGCTGACGATGGGCGCCGAGGCCCACGCGTTTGACGCCAGGTCCGTTTTACTCCACTTCACCTGGAAATAGAATGGATCAATGCCCGTATACTTGTAGACGACCAAGTTTGGTTCGGTGTTATCGTCCTCAGCGTAGGCGCACGCGATAATCTCTCCGTTTGAGCCGCGGCCCAGCCCGATCCGGCTTCCCGTCGGATCCGGGTCGCCGGGAGGATTCTTCGGCTCCGTTCTTTGGTTCATGCCCCAATCGATGATTGCCGATGTGGTGGACGAAGAGGAGCTTGCAACGGGTCGCCGCGGCGGAACGAGGACGGACAAAACCCGCACAGTACGGCCGATTGGCGACTCGTCGCCGTGGAGCATTGCTCAATTTGAGTGTAGAATGGGTTAGCCCGTATTTCTCACAGGCTCTATTAGTCATGAGGAGTCGAAGGCGCCGGCCTTGACAAGGCTTGCGACCGAGGCCCGCACAGATCGCACTGTGCGGCAGGTCGAGCAGGCCGACCGAGCGTAGCGCACAATCAGGGTGAATGCATTGGGCTCCGCAACAGGTCGTCTGTGAGCAATGGGGGTGAAGCACGGGGAGATCGTATTTTCGTTGCCGGTCGGCGAATCTCGATCGATCACTTCTCTTCCCCACTATTCGAAGTCTGACGGCCAGGGGATGACAAGGCGGAGTGCGATTCTTCAGGCTCCGGTTCGCAATGACGATGAAATGTCTGAAGAGTGGTTGGGTCCGCATGATCTCCTGCCACCCGGACCGGAGGCGTCCAGACCGCCACAGACGTCGCCTGTGCGGATCGGAGTACCGGGTGGTCGGGATTGCCTGGAAAGTGTAGACAATGTCAACCAGCGACATCAGAATTGAAGTTTTCGATCTGAACAAATTCTACCGTGAAGGGCCCATTCAGGTCCATGCCGTCAGAGGTGTCAATCTGACTGTCCGGGCCGGCACCATGGTACTGCTGGTTGGACCCTCGGGGAGCGGCAAGACCACTCTTCTCTCCATTTTGGGTTGCATCTTGAAGCCCAGTTCGGGAGAGATTCGGATTCGCGGGAAGCCGGTGGTGTGGAAAGAATCGGAGCTCCCGACTGTGCGCCGAAAGAACATCGGTTTCGTCTTTCAACACTTCAACTTGTTGTCGGCTCTGACAGCAGCGGAAAACGTTGAGGTAGCCCTTCGATTGAAGAAAATTCGTAAGAGGAGGGCGAAGAAAGCGCGGGAACTCCTGGATGCGGTGGGGCTTTCGCACCGCTACAACTTCCTGCCCAGGGATCTGAGCGGTGGTGAGAAGCAGCGGGTCGCCATTGCCAGGGCGCTTGTAGGTGATCCGCCTATCATTCTGGCCGATGAACCGACGGGAAACCTGGACTCAGACAGCGGTCGAATCGTTGTGGATCTCTTGAAGCAGGCTGCCGTCAAAGAGAAGCGTGCCGTCCTGGTCGTTTCGCACGATCTCAGAATCCTGGATTTCGCCGACGAGGCCTACAGGATGGAAGACGGGCGATTACAAGGGTACCGGGCCACGGGACCTGAAGTTCTCGATTTGGACGTAGGCAGTCTCTCGGGCCGGGCCGCCAGCCGGTGATGGGCGAAGTCTCGAGGGCCGGTTATCCAGCGTCATTTCCGTTCAGAGGATCCATCGCGGAGCCGGATGCGACTGCGTTGCGCTCCTCTGGCATTCCGATGCTTGCAACGGCTGCAAAGGGTGGAAACGGAGTTCCGATCTTCTACCGCTGGGCGAGGGAGGTCCGGTTTCGAGCGGGATTTGGAGATTTGGGCTTCTCGGTTCGCCTCCGCTTCACTGCCCCGCTTGAGAGGGCAAATACTCCTTCTCGTAGTAACCCCGGACCCAACGCATATTGATTTCGTCACCCGAAGGAACATCCACTTCCGCCTCGCATTGGGCGCATTGAAAACGACCGGCTACCGCATTCTTCAATCCGGCGCCACACTGAGGACACTCTGTCGGCGTGTGTTCCATCAGCCCTTTGATCATGCGTACCCAAGCCCCTACGCCCGAAACAATATGGTTGAGTTCCTCCACCGTTAATGGGTCGCCCAACTGGGCCACGTCCAGTTCCGGCATGCGCTGAATCAGAAACTTTCTGCCCTCTTTGGTGAGGATGCCATCCTGGACCAGGACACCCTCGCCAAACACCTCTTCGGCGGTGTCCAGAATGGTCTTCTCGGGTATGGCAATATTGAATTCATCTTCTGTGTCGAGGGCAATCTCCAGAAAATCAAGGGATTCGGCGCCCAGAGAATCCAGGTACGAATCTTTCGTCACTTGGGACGACTCGATATGGAGGCTTTTGGAGACGACCTTCGCGAAACGCTGCAAAACTTCCTCATCCGTCAAGCTGGGCCTCGAGCCCTGTCTGTTCCCCATTTTTCTTTTTCCTCGTTTTCAGAATTCTCCGCAACCCTCGCTGACAAGCCCAAAGGGCTTGCCGGTTGTGGTGCCCTCTTTCAACCCCCACGGGGGTTGCGTCGATATCCACTGGAATCATTCACACTCGTAACCGAGACCATTCTCCTCCATGACGCGACCCCTTCAGGGTCGATTCACTGCTGGTTCCATGTCCCAGGGTTGGGAAACCCTGGGCTGGAAGACACAACCCCTTTGGGATTGATGCCCAGCCGGCCGGTGGAATCTCCTTGTCCCCTAGCTATAGGCTGAGCACGTACGTCTTTTGAGGGACGAATCCCCGAGACTTTCAGACTACCACTTACGAACGGCCAGCACCGCGTTCTGGCCCCCAAACGCGAACGCATTGACCAGTGCCGCCCGTATCTTCGCCCCCCTGCCCTGGTTGGGAACGTAGTCCAGGTCGCAAGCCGGATCCGGGTTGGCGTAATGCAGAGTCGGAGGGACGAAGCCTTCGCTGGCGGCCTTCAAGGTGAAAATCAAATTGCACACACCGGCCGCCGAAATGGTGTGTCCAATCTGACCCTTGTTGGACGAAACCATGAGGCGCTTAGCGTGGCGGCCAAAGACTTTCTTGATAGCTGTGGTCTCCATTTCGTCGTTCTTGGCCGTTGAGGTTCCATGAGCGGCAATATAGTCTATGCACTCGGGGTCCATCCGGGCTTCCCGAAGTGCTTGGTCCATGGCGCTGGCCTCACAGATGCCGTCCGGAGACGGGTCAGTGAGATTGTAAGCGTTTACGGTGGAACCGAAGCCGACTAATTCTCCGTAAACTCTGGCTCTTCTTCGTCGAGCGTGGTCCCAGCGCTCCAGAACCACGGCACCGGCCCCTTCACCCATGACGAAGCCGTCCCGTTTGCGATCGAAGGGACGGGAGGCCTGATTCGGGTCCGGATTCTTGCTCAAAGCCCCCAGGACGGCAAAAGCGAGAATGCCCAGAGGTCTCACCAGGGCTGCTGCTCCGCCGGCAACCATGGCCACCGCGCGGCCCCGCTGAATCAGACGGAAAGCTTCCCCCACGGCGTGAGCGCTGGCGGCACAAGCGGTGTCAACGGAGGAGTTGGGGCCGGCCAGCCCCAGCACCTTAGCCGGCACGGCCGCCATGAGATCTCCCATCCGAAGGAAGAAACTTCTTTCAGGCTGCGAGCCTTCCCTCCCGAAACGTTCCAGGTCGAGGAACGGTGCGTCGGATCGTCTGAACCGGTAATAGTGTCGAAGCATTCCCGTTTGAACATAATTGACGCTTGCCCCTGCAACCACACCCACGCGGCGCGGCGACACGTCTGAGTCGGCCAGGCCGGAGTCGGAGTAGGCTTCATCCACGGCCTTCAAGAACACATGCACGTCGCGGCGACAATAGCGGGCCGGGATCGATTCCAAGCCGGTTTGCCGCAGTTCAAAGGGCGGGATTTCGCCGGCAACCTTGCAGGAGTACTCGGAGGCGTCGAACCCAGTGATTCGCGAGATTCCATTCTCACCGGCCGCCAACCGTCGCCAGGCTGTTGCCAGATCCAACCCCAGCGAGGTCACGATCCCCATCCCTGTGACCACTACCCGATGCACGATAGAATTCCCACCCGTTTCGTTAGGACTCCAATACCTGGAACGCGAGAAAGATTAGCAAATGGGAGGCCAGAGGGGAAGGGGTGAGTGTCTGGCTGCCGCGGCCCGGATTGGAATCCGGGGAATTCGCTCACTCGGAGTGTGAATCGACCTACAAGTTTTGGGTCATCGTTTACCTAACCCGCATAGGCTATAATTAGAAAACCGAATCGCTGTTCGGGTTGCTCCCGGGCAGACGGCTTCACCTTCAAGTGATCGCTTGGGCCGTTGCGTTCTGGGATTCGGCGTTGTCTGCCCCCCAGTTGAGAGCCCGAGTAGCAAGAGTGGGGAAAGGGCCGACCGATCAGCGGTCGAAAGCTCCAAGGAGACATGTTGACCCCATCGTCCTGGGATCGTCTCGAATGAGCTTAGGGTTTGCGCAAGAATAAGTCCGCAGAGTTGGCGCTCAGATTTACACTAGATTTGGCCGCGAACGATTGAGCGAAACCGCAGGCGTAGCCGGGCCTAGGTTGAGGATTTCGCGATTGAGGAGCGGCCGAAGATGGCGTGAAGATGAGATGCCAAAATGTGAAGTTACTCTTGCGCGAGCCCTTAAGCCCGGCCTGGGTCGAGCGTTCCTGGACGGACGCCGAGGCAGTGCCGATTCTATAGTTTGGAGAGTGTCACGATGCCTGATCAGAACGTGCAAGCGGCTGAAGTTACGGAAGAAGCAGTCTTGGACCACCTCAGAAAGATTGCCCGGGAGGAATTCGAACTGCCGGCGGAGAAAGTTGCCCAAATCCAACTGACGACTCCACTTATCGGGGGATTGCAGTTGGACTCTCTGGCCCAGGTAGTGCTGATTTCGGACATCGAAGAGCGTTACGGTTTTTACTTCGACCTCGAAGACCGGGAGCAGTTGCAGACGGCCAAGACCATCCAGGATTTTATCGGAATCGTTCTCAACCGTGCCGCGGCCGAAGCGGGAGAGAGAGATGAGTGACTTGAAAGCGAAATGCAGCACCATCACAGAGGCTTTGCTCGAGTTGGAAGGGTCGTCGCAATATGGGGCCCGATTTGTTTCAAGATCGGGCGAAGCCACTTTCTACCCTTATGGTGAAGTCCTCCGAAGGGCAAAATCAGTGGCCGGGACGCTGCAAAGCAGAGGGCTGTTGCCGGGCGACCGGGTAGCGATCGTCTTGCCCACCTCCATCAGTTTTCTGGATGTTTTTCTGGGCGCCCAACTGGCTGGTGGAATTCCGTCGGCTCTCTACCCCCCTTTCCGCTTGGGAAAACTCAACGAATACTTCAGGCGCACGGAGAGGATGCTCAATAGAATCGGGGCTCGTTTTCTGGTCACGGATCGGCGAGTCAAGAAACTGCTCGGTCCGGCGATCCAGAATGTCCCTTCTCTGGAAGGGATTCTGGGGGCGGAAAAGCTTCTCGGGCAGAGTCCGTGGTCGCCTGTCGACGTTGATCCTGAGTCTCCGGCCTTCCTGCAGTTTTCCTCTGGCAGCACGGCCGAGCCCAAAGCGGTTCGAGTTTCCCATCGCAACCTTCTTTACAATCTGGAGATCATGAACGGATTTTTCGACAGCTTCGATGATGAGGAAGCCAGGCAGAGCGGCGGCGTTTGCTGGCTCCCCCTCTACCATGACATGGGTCTGGTGGGTTGTCTTTTCATTGGGCTCTACCATCCGGGGACCGTGACCTACATTGGGCCGGACACGTTCATTTCAAAGCCCCGCATCTGGCTCCAGACCCTTTCCAGGTACAAGGCTGTGATTTCGCCGGCTCCCGATTTTGCCTATGGGCTCTGTCTGTCCAAGATCAAGGATGAGGAGATGGCCGGGGTTGATCTCTCTCATTGGAAGATCGCCTTCAACGGTGCTGAACCGATCAATACCGATGTCATGCGTCGTTTTTCCGAAAGGTTCTCGCGCTGGGGGTTTCAGAAGACGACCATGACACCGGTCTATGGACTGGCGGAAGCGGTGCTGGCAGTCAGTTTCTCCGACCCTTTTTCTCCTCCGTCTGTCACTGAGTTTGATCAGCTTCGGCTTGCCTCCGAGGGGCGGGCCGTGCCGGGAGAGGGCCGTCGAATTCCTTCAGCAGGTCGTCCCGTGCCCGGAATCGAGATAGAGATTCGAGATGAACGGGACCAGCCGTTGGAAGAGGGAGGCGTCGGCAGAATCCTGGTGCGCGGTCCTTCGGTCACTTCGGAATACTTCAATGATCCCGAGTCGACGAGAAAAGTCTTCCGGGACGGCTGGCTGGATACGGGCGACCTGGGATTTTTTCTGAAGAAAGAACTCTATATTTCGGGGCGAGTCAAAGATCTGATTATCATTCGCGGGAAGAATTTCTCCCCCCAGGAGATCGAGGAGGTTTTGGCGGGGGTGGAAGGCCTCCGGCCGGGCTGCTCAGTGGCTGTCAGTACGGCATTCGAAGGAGAAGGCGAGCAGCTCATCCTACTGGCCGAACGCGCACTGAACAGCCAGCGTCCCGATCAGGCCATTACGGAGGAGATAGCGGAACGGGTTCTCTCGGGGGTCGGTCTGACTCCCTACCATGTGCAGATTCTGGATCCTGGAACTCTGCCCCGCACCTCCTCTGGAAAGATGCGTCGTGGGGCGGCTTTGCAGATGTTCTTGAGTGGCCAACTTGCGCCTCCCGAAACGAGCAAACTTGGGTTTTTCAAGCACCTGGCCAGATCCCAGGCCGCTCTCTTGGGATTCCGTCTCAAGAAGAAACGAAGGACCTGATCCTCGCTTTTCCGCTCAGGTACTGTTCGGACTGCGCCCGGCGCCGCTCTCATTCTAACCAAAAAACTTGAAATCTCTGGTGGCCCAGGTTGAGCTGATTCTGGCGCCAAGCCACTGAACCACGAACGTGAGTGAGTGGCCTTCCGGATTGGCCGGTCGCTGACGCTTCGGTTCAGTTTGCAAGGCGACTGTGCGCATCTGAGAGCAAAATTCTCAGATTGCGCTGCAAGCAGCTGGCGCTAGGAATTCCTAGTCCGAGGACAAGTTCACAAAGTGGTCAAGTTGCGCGTTGGATAACAATTCGCACTACAAACAATCGCTATGCTGGCCATCAATCGCTCCTTCAGAGCTTGGCCGGGCGTGGCCGGGAAGACCCAGCGCGTTG
>JBHHYX010000095.1:0-14717 GCA_046757765.1 Acidobacteriota bacterium
CTGAAAGGGCGGCATAGGGGGCTAGCGGAAGCCTGCCAGAGTCCTCCTAATGGCCCGGATTCTGCGAAACATGGGGAAACTCCTGAATCCCCTTCTGATGAAGAGAAAGCACGACCATGATATGATGAGCTGCACTTTGGGATGGGGAAGACTTATTGGAAGCCGCTCCAACCCTGGCCGTTAAGGCAAAGGACAAGAGGCAAAGTGGAAATGAATCTGGCCTGTTTTCAGCTGTTCGATCTCAAACTCGTGCTGGCCTATCTGGATCCCGGTTCGGGAAGTATGCTTCTCCAGCTTCTGCTGGGGGGTGTGGCGGGAGCCTTTGTTTTGGTGAAACTCTTCTGGAGAAGGATCACGACCTTCTTCACCGGGGAGGATTTTCAGACGCCCGCCGAAGAGCAAGGAGATGATTTGCCCGCCCCGGGAGAGAAACCCACTTCCTAGCCCGATTAGCCCGATCGCGGCCAGGCGGCGGAGGGGTCATCCTGGCAAGCCGGTGCAGACTTGACCGCCCGCAGGGGTCATTGCCGACCCTGTTCCAAGACTTGGGCTTGGCGTCCAACCACGTCATTTCCGCCCTCAGAACATGAACGATGCCTGAACTGGAACCCGGCTCCTTTCGTGATCGGAACGGGCGTGTCTTTTACCGGGACAACCGTGTCTTCCGGACCTTGAGCGCCGAATCACTGGCCAACTGGAAGATACTGGAAAAAAAGCGTTTCTTCGTTGAAGCGCTGGACCAGGGGAGCATCGTTGGCACTCGCCTCGCTGGTGTCTGTGACCTCCCCCCTGAAATCTCCTCGGGCAACTGGGCCGCCATCCTCGAGCACCAGAAGATCCCCTTCATTTCCTACCCCTATGAGTGGTCTTTCGACATGCTCAAGGACGCGGCTCTGCTTCAGTTGAACTTGCTCCACAAGGCGCTGCAGGAAGAGATGATCCTCAAGGATGCTTCCTCTTTCAACATCCAGTGGAGGGGCGCTCGACCAGTCTTCATCGACATTCCCTCCTTTGAGCGGCTGAGAAAAGGCCAAATCTGGGTAGGTTATCGTCAGTTCTGCCGGCTCTTTCTTTATCCCCTGCTGCTACAGGCCTACAAGAATGTTCCTTTTCAACCCTGGCTGCGAGGCAGTGTCGACGGGATCGCTCCGGAGCACTGCAATGCCTTCATGTCCAGGCGCGATCGACTCCGCTCCGGAGTCTTGACCCATGTCTACCTGCAGGCTCGTTTGCAGGCTCGATATGGCGCGACTCGAGAGAACATCCGCGGCCAGTTGAAGGGAGCAGGCTTTCGAAAGGAGCTGATTCTGCACAATGTCAAGGCTCTTCAGAAACTGGTGGGGAGCTTGAAGTGGGAGCCCCGCCGCTCGGAATGGTCAGATTACGGTTGCCGCGACTCCTATTCGGAGGAGGACCGCAAGGCCAAGACGGATTTCGTCCGCCAGGTGGCCGCTCAACGCCACTGGCCGTTGGTCTGGGACCTGGGTTGCAATGTGGGCCGGTTCAGTCGGATCGCGGCTGAAAATGCCGCCTCGGTGGTGGCTCTGGACGGAGATCACCTGACCATCAACAGACTCTACCGAGAGCTGAAGAGCGGCAACAATCAGACCATCCTCCCCCTCATCTTCAATCTGGCCGATCCCTCTCCCAGCCTGGGATGGCGTTGTCTGGAACGGCGCGGGCTGCTCGATCGCGGCCGGCCGGATCTAACCTTGTGCCTGGCCCTGATTCATCATCTCGTCATCAGCGCCAACATTCCCCTGGACGAAATCCTCAGCTGGTTGGGTTCGCTGGGAGGCGACCTCGTCATCGAGTTTGTCACCAAGCAGGACCCGATGGTCGAAACGTTGCTGCGAAACAAGGACGATCAGTACCGGGAATATGAGCTCGAATGCTTCGAACGCTGCCTGGGGCAAGAATTCGAGCTCTTGAAGAGAACGACCCTGAGGTCCCGGACGCGGGTGCTCTATCATGCCCGCTCGAGAAAACAGGTCTAAGTACCGGTGGACACTCTCGATTCGGCGCAACAATTGGATCACGGTCGGCCTGGCCGGGAATTTTTTTTCAATGCCCTCCACCTGCTGACCCTGGTCGCTCTGGCCGTGGCCCAGCCTCTTCTGGACCTGCTCTCCCGCTTCCCTCAATTCCTGATCGCGCACGGCAGCAGACCGGTCGATCTCGTCTTAATGGTACTCGGCCTTTGCCTGCTGCTCCCCTCCCTGCTGATCTTACTGGACGCAATCGTTGCCAGACTCTACCCGCCCGGCTACGGGGGGTTCCACGCGTTGCTTGTCTTCCTGCTCGTCACGGCGCTGAGCTTACAGGGTCTGAAGCGATTGGCGCTTTCCGCTTGGACGCTTTCCCTGGCCGCCCCAGCCATCGCCTGCGTCTTCACTGTGGCCTACTCGCGTCTGAGAGCCTTTCGCACTTTCCTTTCCGTGCTCTCTCCCTCGGTCATTCTGGTTCCGGCCCTTTTTCTGACCCATGACCCGATCGCAAGGATCCTCAACCCTCCCGGGAACGAGAAGACGGAACACCCCACAATCCGATCCCAAGTGCCTGTCGTGATGGTGGTCTTTGACGAACTTCCGCTGGTCTCACTTCTGGACGAGAGGGAACGGATCGATCCTGTCCGCTACCCTCATTTCGCGGCCCTGGCCCAGCAGGCCTACTGGTTCAGAAACGCCACCACGGTGAGCGAGGGGACTCTGATCTCCGTCCCCGCCATCCTCGACGGACTCTATCCGACCCCGCAGCGTCCCCGGTTGCCCATCCTGGGGGATCATCCCCACAACCTGTTCACGCTGTTGGGCAGTTCCTACAAGTTGCATATCGAAGAAAACGGCACCCGGCTCTCTCCCCTGCCCTCCTCCCGGGATCCTCAAGTCCGGCTTCTGGCGGAAGACCTGATGATTGTCTACCTCCACCTGCTCCTTCATGAGGATATTGCCTCGCGCTTTCTTCCCCCGGTGGGGGCGTCCTGGACGGGTTTTCGAGGAGAGGGGCAGCCTGCGACCGAAACAGATCCCTCCACCGCCACTTCCGGTCCGACATGGAACGATTTCAAAGTAGACTGGTCCGGCCGCCACCAGAGATTCCGGGAGTTCGTGCGGAGTATTACGGCTGGAACTGCGCAGCTTCTCTTTCTCCATTCCACGCTTCCTCACGCCAGCTGGAAATATCTGCCTTCGGGCAAACAGTACACTCTCCATGAGCCCCCTGGAGTGCGGGGTGTGATCGGGCCCAACAACCGCGGAATCGAGGTCAATCGGTGGCTCGAAGATGAGTGGGCGGTGGAGCAGAGTTACCAGCGCCATCTTCTGCAGGTCGGGTTTGTCGACAAGCTTCTGGGCGACCTGGTGGCGCGCCTGAAGGAACTCGAAATCTACGATAAAGCGCTGCTGGTCGTGACCTCCGATCATGGCGGCAGCTTTCGAGCCAACGACTCCCGCCGGAGGGTCACGTCCACGAATTTTGCCGACATCATGTGTATCCCTCTCTTGATCAAGGCCCCGGGCCAGCGTGCCGGCATCGTTTCCGACCGAAACGTGGAGACGGTCGACATTCTTCCCACAGTGGCCGATCTGCTGGGCGTCCCACTTCCCTGGCCCGTGGACGGCCAGTCCGCCCTGGACCCGTCGGCGCCCGAGAGAAGCGCCAAGACGATCTTCTCCGACCGGGGAGAGAAGTTTCTTTTTGCGGACACGGCCCGGGCCCGGCTCGAGGCCGTGCAGCGAAAGTTCAGCCTCTTTGGCTCAGGCTCCTGGGAGAGGGTCTTTCACATCGGCGACTTTCCCACCCTTCTGGGAACTCCCGTATCACGACTCTCTGTGGGACGCCGGTCTCGGTTGACGGTCCGCTTGCGGGGGCTGCGCTTCTTTCAGCAAGTGAACCTCGAGGCTCCCTTTCTCCTCTGCGACATAACAGGCCGGGTCACAGGGGATTCCGCAACTTCCGGATCCCATACTCTGGCAGTCGCTGTCAACGGAGTGGTCCGAGGGGTGACGCGGACGGCGCGATTCCGGGAGGATTGGGGTTTTGAGGCTTTGGTCCCGGACACGTCCTTCCACGACGGCAGCAATCGCGTTGTCGTGTATGAGATCGAGAAGAGGGACGGAACGCAAGTCCTGCGGCCGACTGGCAGCACGGCCCTTCCCGTCTTCCAATGGGTCGAGTCTCCATCAGGCGCCAACCTGCGAGACGAAAAGGGTTCACGGATTCCAGTTCGAAAGGGGGAAATGACGGGTTGGGTGGTCTCTCGCATGGAGGACAATCGGGTGAAAATCGGCGGTTGGGCCATCGATGAAGAAGCGCTGTCGCTGCCTCGCTTCGTCGTCTTGTTCAAGGACGGCCATTTCCTCCAGGCCCAGGCCACTCATGAGGAGAGGCCTGAAGTGGTGGCGCGGTATGGCAACTCTGGACTCTTGCGTTCCGGGTTTCTGTTCGAGTTGCCCCTGGGGGACTTTCCGGACCCGACTCGAACGGAAGTTCGCGTTTTTGCCGTTTCCGATCGCAACCTGGCTGGGGAGTTGCACTACCCGCTGCCCAGCGATGCCGGGAACTGGCATTTTCGTCCTCGGGCTCAGGCGCCAACGACGGCGGAACCTTCCTTCAACGCCCTTCAGGGAAATCGATATCTATGGGGCAAGGCCATCCGGTTCGGGCGGGGGGAGAACGGCGGACGCTATCAGGAGGAGGGTTGGTCACGGCCCCAGGAAGGCATGACCTGGGCCACTGGCCCCCGGGCCACGCTGGCCTTCCATCTTCCCCCGGTGAAGGGGCCCCTCCTACTGCAAGTGCGGGCCTACCCCTTTCTGCCTCCGGGCCGATCCAGAGGGCAGCGTGTGCAGGTTCTTGTCAATGGCCGTAATGTGGGGCAATGGATCCTGGACGAGCCGAGCTTCCGGGAACACCGGCTCCAGGTTGGCAAGGAAGCCTGGCTGAACTCCAGGATCAACCGCGTCACCTTCGAGTTTCCAGACGCCGTCGCGCCCGCGGACGTGGGTGTGGGTCCGGACAAGAGACGCTTGGGTCTCGCCTTCATGTCGCTGACTCTGGAGCCGGCAGACTGACTATAACTATAAGTAGCGAGCAACCTCATGCCTGCAAGCGACCATTGGGGTGATGACTTGGTTGCCTTTACCGCCTTTGTGTCGGCCCTCCGGGCCTGTCGGCCAGGGACATCAGGGCCTCCCGGCCCTTACGGACCGGGCGACTCGAATGTCGGCCCTCCGGGCCTTTGGCAAGGTTGGTCACGCTCAGGTCTTCAGGCGCCGACGGTGCCGCTCATATTCAGCCCAGCGCAACGCGGCTGGTACGCGTTTAGCGGGGGACAAGGGAATCCCACGGGCCTGGTGGTGGGTGTCAATCCCGAAGGGATTGTGTCTTCCAGCCCAGGGTTTCCGAACCCTGGGACGTAGGGCCAGCAATGAATCGACCCTGAAAGGTCGTGTCGTGAAGGAGAATGATCCCGGTTACGAGTGAGAGGGATTTCACTGGATACCGACACAACCCCGTTGGGGTTGAGGGGATCAGGACGACGGGCAAACCCAGGGTTGTTGTCAACCCTGGGCTGGAGGACAAAACCACCGGCGCAGGGCCGCCTGGCTTCCACCGGGGCAGGCCCGGTGAGGGCCATCGCTCCAGCCATTGGCGGCCATCCGGATTGGCCGGGCGCTGACGCTTCGGTTCAGTTTACAGGGCAGTGGCAACGGCGCGCACATCGCCAATGCAACGCATCTGAGAGCAAAATTCTCAGAATTCGGGGTAAGCAGCTAGAGGCGCACAGGGCAGGCATTTGAGTAGCCCGAACCGGCAGGGCAGGGCCGGCCGGGGCCTCTTCCGACAGGCCCGGAGGGCCGACACACAAGCCGAGGCTGCTTCCTCACGCGCACCCATGAAATTGGGCTCAATCCGTGCAGATCTCCGGGCCATTGCCATCCCTCAACCGCCCGCCTCCCCTCTCGAAATCCGGGAGGCTCGAAACAGCAGGTCGGCGGACTGGAGAATCTTGGAGCGAAGGCGTGCCGGATAGTCCGGGTGCCGGTCCAGAAAGCCACGCACAATGGAGGCCGCGCGCGCCGAGCGGTGTCCCCAGAGAGTGGCGTCCAGCCAGCGCTTGGGAAAAAAAATGTCCCCCGTTTGCTGAATCTCGTCCAGCAGGTCCAGAGCCGGCGCAATGAGGGGAATCGACTCCCGGGCCCGCAGGGGATGGTGCAGGTAGTGGAGGGCTTCCAGAACCCAGCGCTCCCGCCTTCGCTGGCGTCTCTGACGCAGGCTCTGGAAGAAATGGGCTCTCACGCCGGCCTGACTGGAAAGGGCCGGTTGGACGAATTGGAACCGTGCTCTTCGCTCGCTGTTCTGAATTCGTGCCAGTTGGCGGGAAAGGACCTGTTGGCTGTCGTGAACTCCCCTGACCGCGATCTCCAGGGCCATGCGCATGAAATCGGCCTCCTCGAAGACCAGCCCCGGCAGACGCAGCTTCCCTTCCCATATCGAACCCAACCGTTGTAGCCCCTCAGGCGTCCGCACCAGGTCTCGCCAGGCTCCAAAATAGGCCGCTTTCATGGAGCAGGATACACTCTTCCCCAGCTGTTTCCAGAGCAGAGCTTCCAGCCTCGGTCCATTCAGCCGGCGGGCCGAGTCGGAAAGAAGGCGCCAGTAAAGAGTCTCGACGAGGTCGTTCAGGACCCGCTGCACAATCAACTCGTTGTCTTCAGAGGAGAGGACTCGTATGCCGAGGCGAAGCATCGCATCCGGCCCCACCCGGCCCTCCAACATTTCCTCCCACAGGATCACCCAGCCGGCAGCCCTTTCCCTCTCCCCTTCGAGGCCGGCCAAGTGGTCCAGGAGATAGTTCCGGCTGAGATCATCGACCTCGAAAAGCCCGTAACCCCAGCCGCCACTGGCAGGCAGCACCGCCTTCAGGCCACGACCCGCCGCCGCCAATGGCACCTCAGTCCGCACACGGTCCAGACGCAGTGGAAGGCACAGCTTGGACCGGGCGTCGGAGTAGAGGGTCACGTCCAGCTCTTGCACCCAGTGGCGATCCTCTCCCCACGGGTCCGACTGCTCCAGGAGCAGGGAGAGTGGAGATCCATCTTCTCTCCTTGCCACCCGGGTGGTGATTGTGGGACGTCCCGCCTCCTCCACCCAGCGCCCACTCCAGGCCGTGAGGTCCTCTTCCGAACGCTTGTCCAGAATGGCGATCAGCTCAGGCCAGGAGGCATTGGCAAACTGAAAGCGTTTCAAGTACTCGCGCAACCCCTCTCGAAAAGCTTCCGCTCCCACCAGCCGTTCCAATTGGCGCATCACAATGGGTGCTTTTTGATAGATGATGGCCCCGTAAAGCTGCCCCGCCTCTTCCAGGTTGGCCAGCTTCTGGCGGATGGGATGGGTGCCCCGCGTGCGGTCCACCTGGTAGGCCGCGGGGTAGTGGGTCAGGAAAAACCGAAGCTTGTGGTTGATCGCGGGAAAGGAGGGATTGACAATCTTGGCCGCCATGAAATTGGCGAAGACTTCCTTGGTCCAGACATCATCGAACCACCTCATCGTGACCAGGTCCCCGAACCACATGTGGGTCGTTTCATGGGCGATCACACTGGCCCGTCTCAGCATCTGGGATTGAGTGGGCGACTGGCTCATCAACAGGCCTGAATCCCGGTACAAGATGGCGCCGGGATGTTCCATTCCACCGAACTGAAAGGAGGGGATCAAAAAGAAATCGAACTTCTGAAAAGGATAGGGAATGCGGGTGTATTCTTCCAACCAGCTCAGGGCCGCCGCATGAAGGTCGAAGAGGGTCTCACGGTTGCGTTCGACCTTCTGCCGGTCGGTCTCCCGGTGAAACATGCGAAAATGCCACTGCCCCCGATCACCCTCTTCCATTTGGAAGTCTCCAGCGGCAAAGGCGAACAGGTAGGTGCTGATGGGTCGGGTGGGCAGAAAGCGCACCCGCTTTCGGATTCCCTCTTGCTCGGACCCGGTCTCGGGAGCGTTGGACACCGCCCGCCACCGATTGGGAACTTCCAACTCGAGGTCAAAGCGGGCTTTCAAATCGGGCTGATCAAAACAGGGGAAGGCCTCGGAAGCGCGATTGGGAACGAACAGAGTGTAAAGATACCCTCCACGACGGTTGAGTGGTCCGTCGCCAGCCTCAAACTCGATTTCCAGGCGATTGTCGCCCACTCGAAGCTGGCTGGAATCCAGTACGATATGCGAGTTGAGCACCTGATAGGTCCCGTCTCGCCCGCCGATTCGAAGCCGGTGGACCTGTTTTTCGGACTGCTTGAAATCCAGCACCAGCGGCCGATCGGCCGATCGCAGCCGGAACTCGATCCGAACCCTTCCCAGAACGGGCCGGTTCCTCTGGACCGGCACGGAGAAGTAGAGCCGATAGCCCAGATTGGAGATGCGTTCCGCCCGTTCCCGAGCCAGTTGCCAGGTCACTCCCGGCTTGGGGGGAGCCACCGGAGCCGACCCGCAACCCGGGACCAGCACCAACAAGAGCACTACAGCCATGCTTTCGGTATGCCATCTCATTGAGCGGCTCCAGCATAAACCACCCGGTGGCGGCAAAAAAGTGGAAAACTGAATGCCACCTGGCAGCCGAGGGACAAACTTCAGGCAATACGGTAAACTGAGCCGAAGCGTCAGCGCCCGGCCAAATCCGGATGGCCACTCACTGACGTTCGTGGTTCAGTGACTTGGCGGCAGAATCGCTCAGCCCAGGCAGTCAACCAGGGAGGGCCTGGATGTTTCAGATTATGGCACCGGGATTTTGGAAACGAGTCTCCTTGATCACAGTCAGCGCCATCTACCTCTATGTCTTCATGGAGTGGTTGCTCTTCTTCACCAAGCCTTCGTTCATGTCCGTTCTGAATTGGCTGCAAAAGGGTGAGCTTCTCTTGTGCGCCCCGCTGCCCCTGGTGCTCGTTTTGGGCTCCTGGTTGCTCCTGGTTGGGATTCTCTCCCTCCTGAGCCGAAATGGAATGTACCGATCCTTGTGCCTGATGCTGGCTCGACTGGCGCCGGTCTTGACCTTAACCTCAATGGGACTGCTGCTGGTCGACAACTTCACCTACACAACCCTGGGTCTCGGCGTCCAATCCACACGGGGCGCCTGGCGAATCCTTTACGGTCTCTTGTGCCTGTTGCTGGTGGTGGCTTCGTACCGCCTCGTGAAGGCCTGGGAGACGAAGCTTCAGGGGAAGGCGTCGGTCGCTTTTTTTCGCCTCGGCGTCGCGTTGCCGGTCCTCTCCAGTTTGGTAGTAGGGATTCTTTCGGCCTCGACACAGAGCAGTCCCGAGAATCCAACCGCGGGCTTAGCGGGTCTGAAACGGCAACCCAGCATTCTGGTCATTTCCAGCGATGGAGTGAACGCGGACCACATGTCGGTCTACGGCTACCCGCGCGACACCACGCCCTTTTTGAAGAGTGCGGCGCCGCGGGCCTTGATCTGTGAGAACGCCTTTTCCAATGCAGGGCCGACTGGCGCTTCCATTGCTTCGCTCTTGACCGGGCGGCTGCCCACCCAAACCCGTTTGATCTACCCTCCCGACATCCTGACTGGTGAGGATGTCTATCGTCATCTACCCGCCATCCTGAAAGGCCACGGATACCGAAGCGCGGACATAAGCATCCGCCACTACGCGGATGCTTATGACCTCAATATGCGTCACGGCTTCGACTGGGCCAACGGGCGGGAAGTCCGCCAGGATCCCTTCTCCATCCCCCTCTTCGCTCTGCTGGACCGGCAAAGCGCCTACTTTCTGGACACCATGCGGGACCGGCTGCAAAGTCGTACGCTGCACCTGGCGGGTTGGCGGGAGATGAACGATGCCTTCCAGGAGGTGGTTCAGGCCGGGAAGC
Organism: Acidobacteriota bacterium; assembly: GCA_046757765.1. Classification (GTDB taxonomy): domain Bacteria; phylum Acidobacteriota; class UBA6911; order RPQK01; family JBHHYX01; genus JBHHYX01. The sequence goes on from JBHHYX010000095.1 coordinate 9,871, forward strand.
TGCGTTCTTCCGACCCCAAGCGTGTGCGAGCACTCCTCTCCTTCATCGACCGCTCCGATGGGCCTTTCTTTGCCCACGTCCACCTGCTGGGCACGCACGGCGCCAGATTTCCAGTCCGCAAGCGCAAGTTCTCCGTCGGTCTCAAACAGGACAAGAAATGGATGACGGACTTCTACGACGATGCGATTTTGACCTTTGACGGCTTTTTGGAACAGATTGTCAGCCATCTGGAAAAGAGGGGAAAACTGGCCGACACTCTCATTATCGTCCACTCCGACCACGGCCAGCATTTCCGATCCGACGTTCGTATTCCCCTGATTTTTCTCTTCCCCAAAGGGGAATACAACGGACGGTTGCAGCCCAACGTGCAGAACCTCGACGTGGCCCCCACCCTTCTGGATTATCTCGGTTTGGAGCGGCCTCCCTGGATGGAAGGAGAATCCCTGATCGGTGCTCCAATCGACCCTCTGCGCACGATCTGGAGCGCCAATCGCCAGGAGGCCGCGGTTAAAAAAGGGGGTTGGTGGGAAATCGATAGGGCTCACAATGGTCCGCCTTTTCATTCACTCGGTTCGGTCACCGCGATTGTGTGCCAGAATGCCTATCGATTGGACTTGCCAGAGGGTCTCTTGTCCCTCCACCCGATCCGAGGACACACCCTCCCCTGTCCACCTGAGGAACTTCCCACCCGGGAGCGTATGAAGACGAGGCTACTGGATCATCTGAGTCGCAACGGCTACGACGTCTCTTCCTTGAAATGAAAGGCAGTTCCGGGTGAAGATCGGAGCGGCGGGGAGGCCGCCTCGGAGAGCTTCCGATTTTCCTCGAGCCAATCCACTGCCGAACCGGTTGGGATGGGCCCGAGCCATGCTACATGGGGGGCATTTGCCTCGCCCTGCCACTCATTGAGACGGCAATTTCGATGTCGGCTTCAGCCTGGTCGTTGAGCTGGACCCACCAAAACCACCAGTAGCGCTCCGCCTCGAAGTCTGTCGGCAAAATCAATCTCGATATAACTGATCGGCTCTTCTGACACATTCTTGACCATCCAGGTGAGCCTGCTCAGCCAGTCGACTTCTGCCGCAAAAGGCTTAGAGGCTTCAATGGACTCATCGCCGACTCTCATGGCTGTAATACGGACGGGTGAAGTCGCGTGACTCAACACGTGGACCACCCTGTCGGAGGTGTCTCCGAGTGCAAGCAACGGGCTCAGACCAGAGAAAAAGAGTCCCATGATTTGAAGATGGATGGCGGCCTTCCGGAATCTTAACTTCATAGAAGCCTCCCGTTCCTTGGCTGCTTAGACTCGGTGGCCAACCTGTTTGTTCCAGGGGGGTAATGTGGAAGGCGAGCCTCGACGCCGGGTCCGGAGCTCGGAAACGGAATCAACTTCCCGATGCTTTCGGTATGACGACCCGCGACTCGGCTACTTGACTCATGGCAACATTCCCTTCAAACGGTCCACAAGCTGGGGAGATTGCTTGAGCTCCGCCAACGGTTTAAGCTCCCTGAGAAGGAGGGCTTGATCCAGTCGGTGTTGTTGCTTGCCAATGATCCCTGCCACATCGAGCCAATCCTGCTGCCGATTGGCAAAACACTTATGAATGATGAGATCCTCGGCGCTGCAGATGGTCAGAGCGACCGTGGTGTCGATCTTCCAGAGGGTGGCCCGCTGAACCGTTTCCGCCTCAAAGGGGAGGGCTCCAAGGGAGATGTCGACTGGAATATCATTCGACGCCTGAACCAGCAACACCCGTGAGTCCAGTGCAAATTGGCGAGCGGTGGGAATCCGGCCTGAAAACGACCCCAGGATCGCTTCGATGAATCGTGCCTCAGTGCCGAACCCGGTCATCAAAGTGAGGTCGGCATCGGCGGTAAAGCGAGGCTTTCCCCATCTCTGAACCGCGAGTCCACCGATGAAGCAAAACTCCCAGTGGCGAGCGCTCATGAATTGTTCGAATTCCCAAGCCGCTCGGAAAATCGGATTCATCGACTCTTGAGCCTTCCAAACAGCAATTGTTGCTCCACCAGACCCGAAGTGGACCACCGGCTGGGATCGCGGTAACGGGGATCACCGGCCAGCGATAGCACGGCGTCGATCCGCTTGAGCAGCTGTTGGCGCGACAGTTGGCGGAGCTCCTCGTACTCCAGGCCCGGGAGCGTCTCGGCGGCATATTTCCATTGTCGCATCCAAGCTCGCAACTGTGCCCGCGAAGGCTTGTCCATCGTCTCCAGTATGGGCCAAATGCCGGGAGTGGGCAAATATGGCAGCTAGCAGCGGTCTGGCCATATCCAGGCGAACCTCACTGACCGCTTGCCTTAACTATCCGTTGTGCCTCGTGCCAAATATGATGCATAAAGCCATAAGTATGGTAATATGGGAAGTATGAAAACGACCATTGAGATCTCCGACGAGCTTCTGATCGATGCCAAGAAGCGGGCGGCCGAGCTGAGGAAGCCACTGCGAGCAATTATGGAGGAGGCACTGCGGAGAGAACTGGAACGGATTACACAGCGCCGCAGCGGTGAGGCGAAGATTGAGTGGGTCACGGTCGACGGCGGATTGCCGCCCGGCTTGGATGTCAGTGACCGAGAATCCATGGCGGAGTGGCTGAAGCGGGAGAGATCCGGTTGATTGCGATTGACACCAACCTGTTAGTCTACGCCCACCGAGCGGCAACCGAAGAACATGAAAGAGCCCGGCAGGTCCTGTTAGAGGCCGCTCGGCATCCATCGGGCTGGGGATTCGCCTTGCCGGTCGTGGCGGAGTTCTGGGCCGTAGTGACCCATCCTCGCGCCTCCGGGCGTCCTTCTTCTCCCCAGGAGGCCCAGGGATTTATCGAAGCTCTCGTCCGAGGCGGAAGAGCACAGATTTGGACTCCCAACAGCGGGTTTGTTGAGAGACTCATGTCAACCGCTCAATCGCTCGGAACGACCGGAGTCCGGATCTTTGACTTGCAGATCGCGTTGATCTCCAGAGAGGCGGGGGCCCGTCAACTCTGGACACATGACTCGGGCTTTGCCGCCCCGCCTGGAATCCGAGCCTTGGATCCGCTGGGGAGTTGAGGAGGAGCTACAGGAGCGGCAATTCGAGCTCGAAGTTTGAACTAGTCCAGCCAGAGCGAACGGATTTGGTTTCGGGGGTCCTGCTCGGACTCACACCACGACGCTGAAACCTTCCCGTTCTGCGGCTTCGGAAAGACGCTGGTCGAGGCAAAGAAATGTCAGGGATTCGGGTTGGCGGTCCGAGGCCAGGAGGGCGGCCGCCAGTTGAAGAGAGTCTCCAGCTCGCAGCGAATGGACTCGAAGGAGGCGCTTGGCGGCCTGCTTGAGAAGACGTGTGGCCTGAATCTCGTTCCAGGCACCGGCAAGCTGACGCAGACGCTGGAGGGCGGTGGTGGCCGTTTTCAATTCCAGCTTGCCCTCTCGTTCCAGCCGAGCCACCGCTGATGCGCACTCCACTTCGGTTCCCCACCAGGTCACCACGATCGAGTCCCGCCGCAAATGCTTCAACATCCGGTCAGTGGCGGATTCCTGGTGGAGCAGAGGCACGATGGCGGAACTGTCCCAGTACCTCATCGATTCTCGTCCCGCTCCCGGAGCAGAGCCTCCAGGAGACTCGGCTCCCCACTGGAACCGGGCGGTTTCGATTGAAAGAAGCTCTCCTGTAAGGGCGATTGGGCACGCCGGAGCAGGCCCTGCCTTTCCAACTTTGCCAGTTGTCCTTCCTCTTCAGTTCGGGTGGAACCCGTCACCGGCTCAATGCGCGCAATCGGCCGCTTGCGATCGAGGATAAGAATGCTCTCCCCTCTGCGAACCTCGTCCAGAAGGGCGCTGAGTTGGTTCTTTGTTTGAGTTATAGAGGCTATTTTCATCAAGCTAGAATAGCTCTTTATGGGATAGCTTTGCAAGGCAACGCCATGTTCTGCTGCCGTACTCGTCAGCCTGCCGGCGCCCCCGTTACGACCGTCCTCGCAAACCATCCCTCTGCTAGAGTCCATCCGGCGAGCGGTGGGCGTGGGCCCGCCGTTTCCCCTGGTTAATTCCCTGCGCCGCCACCCCTCTCCTTCCCCTTGACATTCTACAAGAAGCATCCCAAGATACTGTAGAATGTCTACAGTAGAGGAGGGGAGATGAAAGAGAAGAGCCAAGAGGTCCTTCAGGGGACGCTCGACATGCTGATCCTGAAAGCGCTCTCGCCCGCGCCGATGCATGGCTGGGGCGTGGCCCAGAGGATTCAGCAGACCTCTCGTGACGTGCTTCGGCTCAATCAGGGTTCTCTTTACCCGGCTTTGCATCGGCTTGAGCAGAGAGGCTATATCGAATCGCAGTGGAGGCTCTCGGAGAACAAGCGGAGGGCGAAATACTATCGTCTCACGCCCTTGGGCCACAAGCAGCTGGTGGTCGAGACCAGGAGCTGGCGTCGTTTTTCCGGTGCTGTGGAGCGGATCTTGGGCACGGCCTGAGGATCTACTTGCCGGAGGCCATCACTATGAACCGGTTGCAGCCCATTCTCTTGAAGCTGTGCGCGCAGTTCCGCCGTCGGAGCTTCGAGCGCGACCTGGACGAAGAGATACTCCACCACATTGAAATGGAGACGGAGGCCAATGTGAAGCGTGGCCTGCCTCCCGCTGAAGCACGCCGACAGGCTCTCATCGCCTTTGGAGGCATCGAGCGTTCCAAAGAGGAATCGCGCGACGTTCGGAGACTCGCCTGGCTGGATGATTTGCGACGTGACCTGCACCACGCCGGGCGGCTGCTCCGTCGCGAGCCGCTTTTCACCGGGGTAACGGTGATTACGCTGGCTCTGGGCATCGGGGCCAACACGGCTATCTTCAGTGTCGTCA